>NZ_JBFAWG010000031.1:0-82304 GCF_040680215.1 Streptomyces sp. NPDC052107 | reverse complement strand
TCCAACTTGAGCCTAGACACCTCAAGGATCACAGGAGACGGCGTGTTTCCCGTATCGGGGCAGCTCAGGGCACCCACACATACGGCAGGAGAGCCCCTTTTTCCCTGCACCCTCTTGCCGAACTCGCCCTCGGCAACAGGGTGTTCTCCGCAGTGGAATGATGATGACCGGCGACACAGGACGACGCCGGGGAGCGCGGATTCCCGCTGACCCGGGCACCCCCGCCGACCCGCCGGTCCCCAACCGTCCCACCTGGTGGGAGAGGAAGATCACTTGGGACGGAGGCGGTCTTGGCCATGCGCGCGTCACGCGGTACGGTCGGTCCGATATCGACGACGGCGAAACGGAAGCCGGTGTGAATCCGGCACGGTCGCGCCACTGTATGCGGGCCCCCAGGGGGCTCGTGAGTCAGACCCGTGGTCGTCGTCCTGTGCACCACCGAGATGGGACGCGAACTCCCAGAGGAGGTCCTGCCATGGCGCAGACCGTCGCCCAGCCGACAGCCACCACCCCCGTCGTTCCCGCCAAGCTGCCACTGAAGGCGATTGCTCCCTGGGCGGTCTTCTTCGGCATCCTCATGCTGGTCCTGCTCTACTTCGTCGGCGCCGAGCAGGGCGCCACCTCCGTGCTCAACGGCACGGACGTCCACGAGTGGGTGCACGACGCCCGCCACCTGCTGGGCTTCCCCTGCCACTGACGCGAGGGTCACCGCACACCCATGAACTCCGCAACCGTACGGAACCTTCTCGTTCGGGGCATGCTCGCCGGCCTCGCGGCCGGTGTGCTCGCCCTGGTCGTGGCCTACGTTCTCGGTGAGCCGAACGTCGACAAGGCGATCAGCTTCGAGGAGGCCCACTCCCACGAGCACGAGATGGAGGTCGTCTCCCGCTCCCTGCAGTCGACCGCCGGCCTCGCCACCGGTGTCCTCGTCTACGGGGTCGCCTTCGGCGGCATCGCCGCGCTCGCCTTCTGCTTCGCCCTCGGCCGCGTGGGCCGCTTCGGCCCGCGCGCCACGGCACTGCTGCTGTCGGGCTGCGCGCTGCTCGCCGTGTACGTCGTCCCGTTCCTGAAGTACCCGGCCAACCCGCCGTCGGTCGGCAATCCCGACACCATCGGCAAGCGGACCACCCTGTACTTCCTGATGATGCTGCTCAGCGTCCTGCTGGCGGTCGCCGCCACCATCCTGGGCAAGCGGCTCGCGCCGCGCCTGGGCACGTGGTGGGCCACGGTGGCCGCGGTGGTCGCGTTCACCGTCGTGATCGGCCTGGCCTACCAGTTCCTGCCCGTCGTCAACGAGGTGCCCAAGGGCTTCCCGGCCACCCTGCTGTGGCGGTTCCGGCTCTCCGCCCTGGCGATCCAGACCACGCTGTGGGCCGGATTCGGCCTCGTCTTCGGTGAGTTGGCCGAGCGGCTGCTGAACCCCAAGCCGGCGACCGCAGCGAACCAGCGAGCGGTTCCGGCCGCGCACTGACTCGCTCCATACGGCAGAGGGCCACAACGTAACCATCCGTCGGGCCCTCTGCCGTTCTCCTCGGCTAACCGGCCTCCGGCGCGGCAAGCGGACACCCCAGTCGCAGATTCCAGCGCCCGGCCCGGCCGCTGAGTTCGGTCACGGTCAGCGGCGGCACGTCGAGGCGCCAGAAGACCGCCGCGGGCAGGCCCAGCGCGTCGACGACCGCCGCCCGCACCACCTCCGGTTCGACCACCGCGACCGTACGACCCTCCAGCTCCTGCGCTACGGTCAGCCAGCCCGCGACCCGCCCACACAGGTCCCGCACGGACTCACCCCCGTGCGGTGCGCATGCGGGGTCGGTGAGCCAGCGGCCCACCGCGTCCGGCTCGGCGGCCCCCACCTCTTCCAGGGTGCGCCCGCGCCAGCGACCCACGTCGAGGCCCGCCAACTCCGGTACCGGCACACCGTCGAGGCCCAGAGCCACGGCAGTCTCCCGGCAGCGGACGCCGGGGGAGGTGAGCACACGGACCGCCAACGGCAGGGCGCTGGCCGCCGAGCGGGCCCGTGCCGCGCCGCTCTCGTCGAGAGAGCCGCCGTCGTCGAAACGGGCCTGCCGCAGCGACGCGCTCATGGCGGGGGAGACGAGAAGGACTCGGCTGGTCATGTGATCCAGAAGTACCAGCATCCGCATCGCTCACACAATCCGCGGGGCAGGTCGGGTCAGTGGTAATAGGCCTTCAGTTCCGCGATCGACGTGAACGTCTGGGTGCCGCCGCTCCCGCCGATCACGCCTACGCCGTCGCCGGTCGTGGTGTCGAAGTCGAAGACGTACGTCTGGTTCGTGTCGACAGGACATAGCAGTAGCCCAGGCCGGCGACGCGCAGCGTACGGCGGCTCGGGCCGTCCGCCGCCGGAGTGGAGGTGGGTGATGGTGAGCCGGCCATGCTGAACTCCTCGGAATCGTGGGGCTTCCCGGTTCGCTTGCGCGGTCGTTCACGTGCCGGTTCGCGGTGCTCCGCCCGTACGGGGGGATGCCGGGCGGAACACCGCGAAGTCTTCGGGGGCGCACCGCCGGGTACACGGTCACCCGCCGACTCGGTTACAACGCTACGTCCCCGCACAGGTGGACATCGACGCCCAGCTCGGCGAAGAGGGCGGCCTTGGCGCGCAGCGCCTTGTCGGCCGTCTCCGCGTCGGGGGCGTAGGCCACGTTCAGGTGGTTGGCGCGGTGGCGGGCCATGAACTGGTCGCGGCTGACGCCGTGCAGCACCGCGTGCATGATCGGCCACTGCGGGGTGGTGGCGTCCAGCGGGCGCCGGGTCTCCTCCTCCGGCAGCTCGATCGCCGTGGCCACGACGATCAGCGGAGCGTCCTTCGGCAGGGTCTTGAACACCTCGATGCCGGCGCGCTGGCTGTCGATGAAGCCGTGCCCCTTGGCCGCGTCGAAGGCGTGGCCCCGGCTCACCTGCCGGCCGAGGTCGGTCAGCGCCGCGGCGAGGTCCTTCTCCAGCTTCTCCTGGGTCGGCCAGCAGGTGACGTTGGCGGCGGGGCGCAGGTCACCACTGGCCACGGTGTAGACGGTGTTCGGTTCGGCGGTTGCCGGCCGGCTCGGGACGGGCAGGGTGTACGAGGTCATGCGATCTCCGTTGGGGTGTGCGTATGACGGCCACCCTCCGGCCGACCGAGTCGGGTGGTGGGAGGGCATAGGTCGGGGGGCCAGGGGCGGAGCCCTCTGGCGGGGTTCAAAGGGCGGAGCCCCTTGCATGGACGCGGATGGGCTCAGCGCTCCTGGAGCGGCGCCAGGGCATGCACGGTCGCCGACGTCTCCCGGTACAACTGCCGGTAGAGGCCGTACAGCTCGTCGTAGCGGTGCCGGTGCTCCGCGCGGGGCGCCACCGTCCGGTGCACCGGGTTCCAGTCGTCGATGTCGGCGTCCCCGACGAGCTGGGCCGCGAGCAGGGCGCCGCCGTAGCTCGCGCCGATCGTGGTGGTGCGCAGCTCCTGCGGCCGGCCGGTGATGTCGGAGACGATCTGGGTCCACAGGGCGCCCCGGGTGCCGCCGCCGACGGCGACCACCCGGCGGATGTCGCCGCCCGCCTCCTCGATGACCTCGATGTTGTGGCGCACCCCGAACCCGGTGGCCTCCAGCGCGGCCCGGTAGAGGTCGCCGCGGGTGTGGGACAGGGTGAGTCCGGCGATCACACCGCGGGCGTCCGGGTCCATGATCGGAGTGCGCTCGCCGGAGAAGTACGGGAGCATCAGCAGCCCGCCCGCGCCGGGCCCCGACTCGGTGGCCAGACGGGTCAGTTCGGTGTGGTCGCCGTCGGCGAACAGATCGCGCAGCCAGTTGGTGACCGCCCCGGAGGTGGCCATGCCGCCGGCCAGGTTGCGGGTGCCGGGCAGGGCGCCGACCGTGCCCCACAGCGACGGGCTGGTGAGCGGCTTGGGCACGGTGTGGATCAGAAACATGGTCGTGCCATACATGAGCATCAGGTCACCGGTGTGCTGTGCACCGACGCTGAGGGCCTCGGCCCAGGCGTCGATGGTGCCGGTGGTGACGGGGATCCCGGCCGGCAGGCCCGTCGACTCCGCGGCCTCGGCGGTGAGGCTGCCGGCCGCCTCGCCGGACCAGTGCAGCGGGGGCAGCTCGATGCCGGGGGCCACGTCGGCCGCCCAGGGGCCGTACCACTCGCCCGCGAGCGTGTCGTACAGCGGGGTGCACTGGCTGGCCGAGTGGTGGTCCAGCACATAGGTCCCGGTGAGCTTGCGGACCAGCCAGGAGCTGGGCATGTACAGGCGGCGGGCGCGGGCGTAGAGCTCGGGCTCCTCCTCGGCGACCCAGGCGATCTTCGGACCGGCGGCCTGGGTGGTGAGCGCGGAACCGCACCGGCGGATGATCTCCTCGGCGCCCAGCTGTTCCTCGACGCGGCCGATCTGGCGGACCGAGCGGGTATCGACGCCGTAGAGGATCGCGGGGCGCACCGGGGTGTCGTGCTCGTCGGTGAGCAGGACGCAGGGACCCATGCCGCTGACCCCGACCGCGAGCACGGTGGTGTCACCCGGGCCGGTCAGCTCGCCGGCGATTTCGGTGAACTCGCGCCACCACACGGAGGCGTCCATCTCGAAGCGGCCGGGACCCGGCCTGGTGGGGGTGTGCTCCCGCACGGCCGAGCGGATCAGGGTGCCGTCGAGGCCGACGAGGACGCCCTTGCTGCTCGATGTGCCGATGTCCACACCGATGACTGCGTTGCGAGACTTGCGAGGCATGAGATGCACGCTGGCAGAAATCGATTTCATCGTCAAGAATCCGCGCGGAGTCGGGTCTTGCGGCTGGACGCAGTCGGGCAATCCGCATAAGACGGGTATGGCGGGGCGATGAGATGCGTAGGGATCTCACCCCTTGACGCCCCCTGGCGTCGGCCCTACTTTTCGCTGAAATGGATTTCAAAGGGTCGCACGGCGGCTCCGAGCCCGCCCCGCACCCCACCCATGAAGGCACAGAACACGATGACGACCTTTGGACTCGACGGGATCTCCCGCAGGACCCGTGCCGTGAGCCGTTCCATCAGCGCCGAGAACTTTCATGGTGCCAAGTCCGGCGGCGGCCGCGCCACCGAGGGCACCGGTGCGGTCGCGGCGAGCAGGCTGGGGCAGATCGTGGAGTCGATCAAGACGTCCGGACTCAAGTAGCTCCGGACCCTGCCGTGGGCCCGGGCGTGCGGCGGCGCAGGGCCCACGAAAAAAGGGCGCGGTACCGGTCACCCGACCGGTACCGCGCCCTTCGCGTGCGTGCCTGCGGGTCACGGCCCGGCGGTGCTCTCCCGCACCTGGAGCTTGGTGCGCAGCACCACGGTCTGCAGCGGCGACGGCTTGCCCTCGATGCGCTGCAGCAGCAGATCGGCAGCGGTACGGCCCAGTTCGTACGAGGGCAGCTCCACGGCGGTCAGGGACGGCCGCAGCAGCGACGCCCACGGCACGTCGCCGAAGGACAGCACACCGATGGCCGGGGGAGCGCTTCCGACCTCGCGCAACGCGTCCAGGACACCGATCGTCATGAGGTTGTTGGCGACGAACACGGCGTCCGGCGGCTCGGGCAGCGCCAGCAGCTCGCGCATCGCGGCCCGGCCCCCCTCGACCCGGAAGTCCGCGTGCCGTACGTAGGCGTCGCCGACCTGGTCGGCGTCGCCCGCGGAGTACAGCGCCGTGCGGTACCCGGCCAGGCGCTCCTCGGAGGTGGAGGCGCCCCGGGGGCCGGTGATGCAGGCGATGCGGCGGTACCCGGCCTTGAGCAGATGGCGGGTGGCCACCTCGCCGCCGTGCTGGTTGTCCACCTGCACCGCGTCCACCTCGGCCGCGTGCGGCCGCCGGTCCACGGCGACCACGGGCACGCCCCGGGCGATCAGCGGCGCCAGGTCCGTCTCGTCCTGCGAGGCCGCGGCCACGATCACACCGGCCATCTGCTCGCCGAGGGCGACCTCGAGGTAGCGGCGTTCCTTGTCGGTGTCCTCGTCGGAGTTGCACAGGACGACCGAGAAGCTGGTGCGCTGTGCGGCGTCCTCGACACCGCGGGCGAGCGAGGTGAAGAAGGGGTTCTCGATGTCCGGGATGATCAGGGCGATCACGCTGGACTGCTGCTTGCGCAGCGACCGGGCCAACCGGTTCGGCGCGAAGCCGAGAGCCGCGGCGGCCCGCTGGACGGACTGGGCGCGTTCCGGCGTGACCTTGCCGCCGTTGAAGACACGCGAGACCGTCGCCGGGGACACCCCGGCGGCCCGCGCCACGTCATGGATCGTCACCAACTGAGTGCGCATCCTTTCACCCGTGTGTGATAACACCCTACCCCGCGCCTGAAAAGGATTTCATCCCCGTGAGCTCAGGACAGGGCAGACGGGATGCCGGTCCTGCGCAGCTGCCCGGCCATGCCGTCAGGAACGCCGTCCCGCCGGCATGGCGCGGACATGCGGGGCCCGTGGCCGAGTGGTGCAATGACGGCAGGGCGTCCCCGAGTTCGACGCACGCCAGAGCATGCTCTCCGGCTGACACGGGAGGAACCATGCCGTGACGCGGTCGGATCCCTCGCCCGCTCCCGCCGTCGGTGCGCAGCCGGAAGAGGCCGACCGGCTGCGGGAGCTGTTGCGCGATCGCGCCTACCAGAAGGCGCTCGTCTTCTCGGCGCTCATCGGTGTCCCGGTCTCCCTGGCCGCCTTCTGGTTCCTCGCCGGGCTCCACGAGCTGGAGCATCTGCTGTGGGCCGAGTTGCCGGCCCGCCTGGGCGGAGGCGTTCCGCCGTGGTGGTGGCCGCTGCCCCTGCTGGCGCTCGCGGGTCTCGCCGTCGGCCTGGTCGTCAGGCAGCTGCCGGGAGCCGGCGGGCATGTCCCCGCCTCGGGACTGCACGCGGCGGGAATGGCACCGAACGCCCTGCCCGGAGTGATCCTCGCGGCCGCGGCCAGTCTTCCGCTCGGCGCGACACTCGGCCCGGAGGCCCCGCTGATCGCGCTCGGCGGCGGCCTCGCCCTGTTCTTCAGCAACCTGGCCCGCGCACCAGCGACACCGCAGGGCAAGGAGCTTCTCGGCGCGGCCGGTGCCGCCGCGGCCCTCTCGGCGATCTTCGGCAATCCGCTGGTCGGCGCGGTGATCCTGATCGAAGTGGCCGGGGTGGGCGCCCCGCAGCTGTTCGCGACCATGATTCCCGCGCTGCTGTCCAGCGGTATCGGATCGCTGGTCTTCACCGGATTCGGCCGCTGGACCGGCCTGTCACCGGGCAGCCTGTCGCTGAAGGTGGGCGTCCCGTTCCCCCGGCTCGACGCCGGAGACGTGCTCTGGTCGGTGCCGATGGCCGTCGCAGTCGCCGCCGCCGTCCATGTGCTGCTGTCCGTCGGGCGTCGGTCCGCGGTGTTCGTCTCCGCGAGCCCGGTCCTTCGCACGGTGCTCTGCGCCGTCGCCGCGGGAGCCTGTGCCTCGGTGTACGCGCTGACCGTCGACCGGTCGCCGGCGGACGTGGCCTCGTCCGGCCAGGGCGTGCTGGCGCGGCTGGCCGCGGATCCCCACGCCTGGAGCGTGGGCGCTCTGGTCGCCGTGCTGCTGTGCAAGGCAGTGGCGTACGCGCTCTGTCTCGGCAGCCTGCGCGGCGGCCCCGTCTTCCCCTCACTGTTCCTCGGCGCCGCCGTGGGTGTGCTGCTCGCCCCGCTGCCCGGCCTGGGCGTCGTGCCCGGCATGGCGGCTGGCATGGCGGCCGCGACGGCGGGGTTGCTGCGGCTCCCGGTCAGCAGTGTGCTGCTGGTCGTCCTGGTGCTCGGCAGCACCGCGATGATGCCCGTGGTGATCCTCGCGGCCGTGATCGCCTTCGTGACGGCGGAACTGCTGCCCCCCGGCCGCGCCGTGCCGCCGATGGGCAAGCCGGCCGACCCCCCGGCCGCCCGTCCCGCCACCACCGAGGACGACAGCCCCGAGCCCCGGAGGAGTTCCCGATGACCTCGCACCAGCGGCCCGCTCCCACGCACTCCCCTCCACCGCAACCCCTGTCCGAAGCGGCCTTCCGCGACCTGTACCGGCGGCTGCGGGAGCAGGCCCTGGACGGCGGGGACCGGCGGCGTGGCGCGCTCGACCGGCTGACGCCGGAGCGGGTGGTGGCGGCCGCCGCCGAGGTCCGCTGCGGGCGCACCGTGTCGCTGGCCGCGCACGTCGAGACCCGGTCCGGCCCGGACAGTCCGGAGCCCGCGACCCACCGGATGACGGCACCGACGCGACGGGAGACCTACGGGCACGGCCTCGACTTCGCGCGTGACCGCTTCGCCATGAATGTGCACGGCGACGTCGACAGCCACCTCGACGCCCTGTGCCACGTGATCTTCGACGGCGAGTTGTACGGCGGCGTCCCGGCGAGCACCGTGACACCGGACGGCGCCGGGGCGCTCACCCTCGATCTGGTGCGCGACGGCATCGTCGGACGCGGAGTCCTCCTCGACATCCCGCGCCTGCGCGGCGTCCAGTGGCTCGAGCCCGGCGACCAGGTGACCGCCGAGGACCTCGTCGCGGCCGAGACCGCCCAGCGGACCGCTGTCGGACCGGGTGATCTGCTGTTCGTGCGCGTGGGGCACCGCCTGCGGCGGCGGACCCTCGGGGCCTGGGACGTGACACGGGCCAGGGCGGGTCTGCATCCGACGGCGATGCGCTTCCCGGCCGAGCGGCGCGTGTCCGTCCTGGGGTCGGACGGCAACAGCGACGCCGCGCCGAGCGCGGTCGCCGACGTCGCGTTCCCCGTGCATGTGCTGGCCGTCAACGCCATGGGACTGCACCTGCTGGACTACCTGGACTTCGAGGACCTGGCAGAGGTGTGCGAACAGCAGGGGCGCTGGCACTTCCTGTGCGTGGTCGCCCCGCTGCGACTGCCGGCGGCGACCGGGTCCCCGGTGAACCCGATCGCCGTTCTGTGACCCGTGCCGGTGCGCGGCCCGTTTCCAGGTGCCGCACCGCCGCGGGGCGCCTAAGTTCGAAGAGGCATACCCGCAAACGGCCGCAGACCACGCGAACAAGGACGGTGGTTGACGTGGACGCCCTGCCCTCGTACGACGTCATCGTGATCGGTACCGGCGCCGGCGGCGGCACGCTGGCCCACCGCCTCGCCCCGTCCGGCAAACGCGTCCTCGTCCTCGAGCGCGGCGACTACCTACCGCGCGAACGCGACAATTGGGACTCCACGGCCGTGTTCGTCAAGGCCAAGTACCGGGCCCCGGAGTTCTGGCTGGACCGGCACGGCAACGAGTTCCCGCCCGAGGTGAACTACTACGTCGGCGGCAACACCAAGTTCTACGGCGCGGCACTGTTCCGGCTGCGTCCCGAGGACTTCGGTGAACTCCGCCATCACGACGGCATCTCTCCCGCCTGGCCCATCGGTTACGACGACCTGGAGCCGTACTACACCCAGGCGGAGCGCCTCTACCTGGTGCACGGCCGGCACGGCGAGGACCCCTGGGAAGGGCCGTGCAGCGCTCAGTACGCCTATCCACCGGTCGAACACGAGCCGCGCATCGAGCAGT
The DNA here is from genome assembly GCF_040680215.1 of Streptomyces sp. NPDC052107. NCBI lineage: Bacteria > Bacillati > Actinomycetota > Actinomycetes > Kitasatosporales > Streptomycetaceae > Streptomyces > Streptomyces sp. NPDC052107. The sequence continues at coordinate 72,815 of NZ_JBFAWG010000031.1, read as the reverse complement.
TGAGCCACGACCTGGAGAAGCGCGGACTGCACCCCTTCCACCTGCCGATCGGCGTCAACCTGACACAGGACGCGGTCGGCCGGGCCACCCACACCAGCGCCTGCATCCGCTGCAACCGGGTGGACGGCTTCCCCTGTCTGGTCCGCGCCAAGTCCGACGCCCAGGTGATCTGTGTGGAGCCGGCGCTGGAGCACCCCAACGTGGAGATGATCACCAACGCCCGGGTGACACGGCTGGAGACCGACCCCTCCGGGCGCAGCGTCACCGGCGTCGTCGTCCAACTCCCGGACGAGCAGGAGGCCCGGTTCTCGGCCGACGTCGTGGTCGTCGCCTGCGGGGCCGTCAACTCCGCCGCCCTGCTGCTCGCTTCGGCCAACGACCGGCATCCGAACGGGCTGGCGAACAGCTCGGACGTCGTCGGCCGGTACTACATGCGCCACAACAACCTCGCGCTGATGGCCGTTTCGAAGGAGCCCAACGACACCCAGTTCCAGAAGACCCTCGCCCTGCACGACTGGTACCTGGGCGCGGACGACGGGGACCACCCCCTCGGCGGGATCCAGATGCTCGGCAAGTCCGACGCCGAGCAGATCCACGGCGAGGCGCCGCGCTGGGCCGGAGCGGTGACGCCGGACATGCCGTTCGAGGTCCTGGCCCATCACGCCGTCGACTTCTGGCTGTGCGGAGAGGACCTGCCGCAGCCCGACAACCGGGTCACCCTGGAAGACGACGGCCGGATCCGGCTCACCCTCGACGAGGGCAACAACATCGCCGGTGTCCAGCGCCTGCGGCACAAACTGCAGCACATGCTCGGCCATCTGGGCATGCACGAGCACCGTCTGCTGTCCCGCAGTATCTACCTGCACAAGGGCATGCCGATCGGCGCCACCGCACACCAGGCCGGCACGGTGCGCTTCGGCACCGACCCGGCGTCCTCGGCCCTGGACGTCCACTGCAAGGCCCACGACCTGGACAATCTCTACGTCGTCGACACCAGCTTCTTCCCGAGCATCGGCGCGGTCAATCCGTCCCTGACGGCCATGGCGAACGCCCTCCGCGTGGGCGACCACCTGCTGGAACGGCTGGGCTGACCCTCCGCCGGCGCCCCCGACTCCGACCGGGCCAAGAACCTCAGCCGGGCAGCGCAACCCGGTCCGCTCCGGGATGCCGCCCCCTCTCGGCGGTGCTTGTCTGAGGCCCGGACCTCCGGGCGACGGGCCCGGCTGGATGTGGGCACGCAGTGGAGGAGCAGGACATCGTGAGTTCCACCGAGGGCGCACCCCAAGACGTCATCCCCACCCACCTGCTACGGGGGCAGAAGGCGCTCGTGACCGGCGCGAACTCCGGAATCGGCAAGGCCACGGCCGTCGCCCTGGGCCGGGCGGGCGCCGATGTCGTGGTGAACTACGTGGCCGGCCGTGAGGACGCCGAGAAGGTGGTCGAGGAGATCACCGCATTCGGGGTGCGGGCGGCCGCCTACGAGGCGGACGTCTCCGACGAGCAGCAGGTCGTCGCCATGGTGGACCGGATGGTCAAGGAGTTCGGCACGATCGACATCCTGGTCGCCAACGCGGGACTGCAGCGGGACGCGGCGGTCACGGACATGACCCTCGCCCAGTGGCAGAAGGTCCTGGACGTCAATCTCACCGGGCAGTTCCTGTGTGCGCGTGAGGCGGCCAAGGAGTTCCTGCGCCGCGGGATCGTCCCGGAGGTGTCCTGCGCGGCCGGGAAGATCATCTGCATGAGCTCGGTGCACCAGATCATCCCGTGGAGCGGTCACGTCAACTACGCCGCTTCCAAGGGCGGCGTGCAGATGATGATGGAGACCCTGGCCCAGGAACTCGCCCCGAAGCGGATCCGGGTGAACGCGGTCGCCCCGGGCGCCATCAAGACCCCCATCAACCGCAGCGCCTGGGAGACGCCGGAGGCACAGCAGGACCTCATGCGGCTGATCCCCTACAAGCGGATCGGCGATGCCCAGGACATCGCCCACGCCGTCGTCGCCCTCGCGTCCGACCTGATGGACTACGTCGTGGGCACCACCCTGTACGTCGACGGCGGGATGACGCTCTTCCCCGGCTTCGCCACCGGCGGCTGACCCACCGCACCCGCGCCGGCCTTTGGAGACACCTCACATGCGCACGGTCCTGCTGCTGGCGGACGTGCCGCCGCAAACACTGCCGGCCAGATCGATGATGGCCTTCACCCTGGCCTCGCACATCATCCTGGTGCCCCTCGGCGTGGCGCTGCCGCTGATCACGCTCATCACGCACGGCTACGGTCTGCGCCGTGACGATGCCACCGCGCTGCTGCTGGCCGTCGGATGCCAGATCCTCGCCAGCCGGCTGCGGATCCCGGCCCCGATCCTGCTGCCGCCGGCCGGGTTCGCCGCCGGCGCCCTCACCGACGTCGTCCGCCCCGACGACCTCTCGGGACCGGCCTTCTCCCCGCTGGTGTCGGTGTCCGTGTCCCGCTTCTCGTGGGCGGTGCTCCCCGGGTCCTCGATCTCGTCCGAGCGCTGCGCGCCGCCGGACTGGACGTGCTGATGTGGGCGGGGGCGGCACAGGAGAGGATGCGGATCGAGGCGGCGGGGATCGAACTGGCCGCCGGGGAGCTCATGGCCGCGGCCTCCGATCCGCAGGCACGGCTGGAAGGGGTCACCTCACCCCATCTGCTGACGGACGACGACTTCAACGCGCTCGCCGCGATCGTCATGGAGGACAGCGTCGAGGGCCCGGTCCACCGGGTCGGCCCGCCACCCGACAGCGAGGGCGTCGTCGCCCGCTACACCGCCGGTGGCACCGTCTTCGGCCCGGAGCTCGTCCGCCACGTCCCGGCGACCCGGCATGCGCGGGGCGCCCGCTTCCATCTGCGGACCGCGTCGGAACCCCGCCCACCGGGGCACGACGCCCTGTTCGTCGTACGGCGCGACGGCCGGCTGGAACCGGTCACCGGCGACCGGCCGGTTGCCGCGCGGCAGGGGGACACCCTGGTGCTGCTCGGCCCCGGACGACCGGAGGGCTGAACCCGGTCCGCACTAGCGCCGGTCCAGCGCCTCGTTCAGGGTGAGGGCGGAGTCGATGAGCGCGAGATGCGTGAACGCCTGTGGGAAGTTGCCGAGCTGACGGCCCGTCGGGTCGATCTCCTCGGAGTACAGGCCCAGATGATTGGCGTACCCCATCATCTTCTCGAACACCAGCCTCGCCCGGTCGGTCCGCCCCGCGCGCGCCAGGGCATCGACGTACATGAACGTGCACAGCGAGAAGGTGCCCTCGGAGCCACGCAGGCCGTCCGGCGAGGCATCGGGGTTGTAGCGGTAGACGAGGCTGTCGCTGACCAGTTCCTCCTCCATGGCGTCCAGAGTGGACGCCCACATCGGATCCTCCGGGGTGACCACCCCGACCGTCGCCATGCGCAGCAGCGAGGAGTCCAGTACCTCACTGCCGTAGTGCTGGACGAAGGCCTGCCGTTCCTCGCTCCAGCCCTTGGCCATGACCTGTTCGTAGACGGCGTCCCGCTCGGCCTGCCAGCGCCCAGAGGCCGACGGCCACCCCGTCGACTCGGCGAGTCGCAGGGCGCGGTCGAACGCCACCCATGACATGACACGGCCGTAGGTGAAGTCCTGGCGACCGCCGCGGGTCTCCCAGATACCCTCCTCCGCCTGGTCCCAGTGGTCGGCCAGCCAGTCCAGGTCCGCCCGCATCGAGGTCCATCCCCCGTGCCCGACCTGGAAGCCGTGCCGGTGCGCGAAGTAGATGCTGTCCAGGGCCTCGCCGTAGATGTCCAGCTGGAGCTGCGTCGCGGCGCCGTTGCCGATGCGAACCGGCGCGGAACGCGCATAGCCCTCCCAGTGGTCGAGGATCTGCTCGTTCAGGTCGGAGGAGCCGTCGACCTTGTACATGATGTTGAGCGGACCCGTGTTCCCCTCGCTGCCGACCCGCTCCTTGACCCGGTTGCTCAGCCAGATGATGAACGCCCGGGCCTCCTCCGTGAAGCCCAGTCCCAGCAGGGCGTACACGGAGAAGGAGGCGTCACGGATCCAGGTGAAGCGGTAGTCCCAGTTGCGTTCGCCGCCCAGTTGCTCCGGCAGAGCCGCCGTCGGGGCGGCCACCACGGCGCCGCTCGGGGCGAAGGTCATGAGCTTCAGCGTGATCGCGGAACGCTCCACCACCTCCCGCCAGCGCCCGGCGTAGCGCGACTGAGCCAGCCAGGAGCGCCAGAACGCCGCCGTCTCGTCGAAGAGCCGCTGGTGTTCGTCGCGGTGTATCTCCGCGGGCGGCCCCTCGGCGCCCATCTCCAGAATCAGCCCGCGTTGCTGGCCGGCCCGCAGGGTCAGCGTGAGGTGCAGATCGGCGTCCCGGTCCGTGATCAGGTCCGCCAGCCGATCGTCCTCCGGTTCGCGGATCGGGTGCACGGTGAGTTCGGTGCCGTCCTCCGCGGCGAAGACCGCTCCGTGCGGGGTGATGTGCAACCGGTGGGCCATGCGCCCGTAGTCGAACCGCGGGGCGATCTCCACGTCGAACGACATGCTGCCGCGCACACAGCGGACCAGGCGGACCAGCCGGTGGCGGGAGGTGACCGTCGTCCCCGTCACGGGCATGAAGTCGAGCACCTCACCAGCGCCCGCCTCGGTCATGAACCGCGTCACCAGGATCGCCGTGTCGGGCAGGTACAACTGCTTGGTCGCATGGGTGAGATGCTCCGGCCGGACGGTGCAGTGTCCGCCCTTCTCCTTGTCCAGCAGCGCCCCGAAGACACTCGGCGAGTCGAAACGCGGAGAGCAGAACCAGTCGACCACTCCCTCGGTGGTCACCAGCGCCGCGGTCTGCAGATCTCCGATCAGACCGTGGTTCTCGATCAGCGGGTAGTCGTCCATCGGGGTGCCCCTTTCGGTGTCCGATTCACCCGGATGGGCCCCCTGGTCAGCGTAAGCCGCGGGTTCTGGTCCGGCCACGGGGCCGCCACCGGTCCCCGGACACGGCCGGAACTGAACGCTCGGCGGCGGCACGTTCGGCGACGTCGGGCGACGGGGCCCCACCGTGCGACTCCGTCGCATCTGGCGGATAGTGAGGAAAGGACGAGATCCCCGGCAGCTCCCCGCACCTCAGGAGGCGCTCGATGCCCCCTTCACGGTTGTTGGCCGCGCTCACCGGCATCGCGTTGCTCGGTGTCGCGCTCACCGCCTGCCAGGACCAGGCGTCCGGTCAGATCGTGGCGCGCAACGGTTTCAGGATCGTGCAGACCCTCTCCAACCCGCCGATCCACCAATGTCACCGTTTCCCCGAGGGCGTGACCCAGGTCAACAACCAGACACAGAGCAGCCTGCTCCTGTACACGACACCGGACTGCGCCGTGCCGCCGGGTGGACAGAGCGACTACCTGGACATCGGGGCGTCGGACCAGGTTGTCAGGACCACCGGCCTGTGGCACAGCTTCTCCTTCGCGCCTGGATGACGTCCGGACTCGGCATTGCTCGAACTAGCGCCCGAGGCGGCCCTGTTGAACCCTGATCAGGTGCCCTTCGTCACCAGCGGCTTTCACCGCCCACACGCTGCGGCGTGCCCGGTCGCTCAGCGGGCCCGTCGGGGCGCGCCTGCTGTACGGCCGCAGCCTGATCCGTGAGGGCGGCCGGGGGGCTCGCCTTCCTCGTCGCCCGGCTCGCGGTCCGGTCGGGCACCCGCGTACCTGTCCACCGACAAGATCATCTGGACCGAGCGGGCGACTGCCTGCAGGTGTGCCGGCAGTCGCTCCAGATGTGTGCGCCCGAATCTGGGCCGACCATGGATGAGGGCAGGACACCCGCCGGTACGGCAAGAGCCGAGGCGCCGAGCGGGAAGGAAAACGAGGCATGGGCACGAAGGACTCCTCCCGAGCAGGCCACGGCCGGTCGGTGGCGGGTCCTGGCGCGCCGCCCAGTGGCCTGCTGGATCTGCTCAGCATCGCCGCGGTGGTGCTGGATGCGAACGGCCGGGTGGTCTTCTGGAGCCCGAAGGCCGAGGACCTCTTCGGCTACACCGCCGCGGAGGCGCTGGGCCAGCAGGCGGCTCGGCTGACGGTGCACGAGGAGCACCGCGACGAAGTGATCAAGCTGTTCGCCGAGACCATGGAATCCGGCACCGACTGGGCAGGGACCTTCCCGATCCGGCACAAGGACGGCAGCACCCGCCTGGTGGAGTTCCGCAACATGCGGTTGCTGGACGACCTCGGTGGCGTCTACGCCCTGGGCCTCGCCGCGGACCAGGCCGCTGTGGAGCAGATCGAGCGAGATGCCGCCCTGGCCATGCGCCTGGTGTCCCAGTCCCCGGTCGGGCTGGCCATTCTGGACCCGGACCTGCGGTATCTGGCGGTGAATCCCGCTCTCGAACGCATCACCGGTCAGTCCGCCGCCGAGCGTCTCGGCCGGCCGGTCGGCGAGATCCTGACCTTCCTGGACACGAACCCCGAGGCACGTCTGCGCCGGGTCCTGGAGACGGGCGAGTCGGTCGTGGACCGGCACATCGTCTGCCGTCCCCCCGCCGACCCGGACCACGAGCACGCCTGGTCCGTCTCGTACTACCGGCTGGAGGATTCCGGGGGGCGGGTGCTGGGCCTGGCCTATTCCGTCATCGACGTCACCGAGCGTCATCGAGCCGCTGCCGAGACGGCACACGCCCGGCAACGGCTGGCACTGATCGCCCAGGCCTCCGCCTGCGTGGGTTCCACCCTCGACCTGGAGACGACAGCGCGGGAGCTCGCCGACATCGTCGTACCGGTCCTGGCCGATGTGGCCGCCGTGGACGTACTCGACAGCGCCCTCGACGGCCGGAGCGCGTCGCGCGAGGGCCCGGCCCGCTTCCGCGCCCTCGCCGTCAGCGGGGCCCACTCCACCGAGACGGTCCGCGCGGCCGACCCGCCAGGAGGACTCGCCACCTACGACAGCGACCGCCTGATCACCCAGTGCGTGCGCACCCGCCAGCCGGTACTGGTGCCTCACACCACCCGTCAGGATCTGGAGCGCATCGCCCGGCACGGCGAGGCCGCCTCCCTCCTCGCGGCGGCCGGCGTTCACTCCTACCTGGCCGTACCACTCCTGGCCCGGGGCGAAGTCCTGGGCGCCCTCGACCTCGCACGCACCCGGAACCCCGCGCCTTTCGACGACGACGACGCGCTTCTCGCCGGCGAGTTGGCCGCCCGAGCCGCGGTCTGCATCGACAACGCCCGCGGATACCAGGCCCAGCGCCAAACGGCTCTCACCCTCCAGCGCAGTCTGCTCCCCGAGTGCCCGTCGCACCTGCCCGGCCTGGAGGTTGCCTGCCGCTACCAGCCCGCCGGCGCCACGAGCGAGATCGGCGGCGACTGGTACGACGCCGTATCCCTCCAGGGTGACAGAACCGCCCTGGTCGTCGGGGACGTCATGGGCAGCGGTATCAAGGCCGCCGCCACGATGGGTCAACTCCGCAGTGCTGCCCGCGCGTTCGCCGAGCTCGCCGTCGCCCCCGCGGAGGCTCTCCGTCACCTGGATCACCTGACCGAAGGTGTCGAGCAGACCATCACCACCTGCGTCTACTGCGTCTACGACCCTCACCGGGGCACGTGCGAGATCTGCCTCGCCGGCCACCTGCCCCCGGTCCTGATACGACTCGGCCGAGCAGCCCGGCTGCTCGACCTTCCCACCGGCGCGCCGCTGGGTGTCGGCGGGGTGCCCTTCGAGGCCGCCACCATCGCCTTCCACCCCGGCGACGAGCTGGTCCTCTACACCGACGGCCTGGTCGAGACCCGAAACGAACCCATCGACGCTCGCCTGGACACCCTCCTCGACGCCCTCACCACGACACGGGGCCACGATCTGGAAGACACCTGCGACCTCCTCCTGGAGATCCTGCGCTCGCCCGGTGGTGAGGACGACGTAGCACTGCTCATCGCCCGGGCCCGGTCCTGAGCGATCACAGCCGGCACAGGTCCGGACGCAGCCACGACGGGCGCGCGGGCGCACCCCCACGCACCGGTGTTCGTCCTGCATCCGGTCACTGTGGCGGATCCTGTGAAAGGGCGTCGCGGAGTTGGGCCCTCGCGTGGATGCCCAGCTTGGGGAAGATCTTGTGCAGGTGGTAGCCGAAGGTGCGGGGCGAGAGGTACAGCCGGGCCGCGATGTCGCGGTTGGTGAGGCCCTGCGCGGCCAGTTCGGCGATCTGCCGTTCCTGCGCGGTGAGTTCGTCCGCGGGGCGTGTGGTCGGCCCCGCTGCCACCGGGGCTCCCGACGCCCGCAGTTCCGCGGCGGTGCGATCGGTCCAGGGTCGGGCGTCGAGCCGCTCGAAGCACTCCAGCGCCGCGTTGAGGTGCGGCCGTGCCTCGGCGCCGCGGCGGCGTCGGCGCAGCCACTTGCCGAAGTCGAGTTGGGTGAGCGCCTTCTCGAAGGGCCAGCAGTCGACCGCGGAGTCGGCGAGGGCGGCACGGAAGTGGCCCTCGGCGTTCTCGGCGTCGCTCAGCAGGGCGGCGGCCCGGTGCAGGACGGCGGCCAGCCGGGGTGACCGGTCGGGTTCCAGGCTGTGCTCGACGGCCTCGACCACCGTGCGCGCGTCCTCCTGCCGCCCGGCACGGACCGCCGCGGCGGCCAGGTCGCCCAGATAGTAGGCGGAGGCGTGGTAATGGACGGGGGCGGGTCGGAAGTCGCGGGTGAAGGTCGCGCGCAGCTGCTCGTAGGCGTCGGCGTGGTCCCCGGCGACGAACGCGGCCATGCCCAGGGCGTGCCGGTGCCGGACCTGAAGGCTCAGGGACCCGCGCAGGTCCACGCCCCGTACGGCTTCCAGCGCCTGGGTCCGCCCGGTCGCCCCGCAGCGCTCGCAGGGTGGCCTGGAGGATGCAGGAGCCCAGGGTCACGTTGTCGGATCCCGCTTCCGTCGCCATCCAGAAGGCCTCGTCCGCCGCCTCCTGGGCCGCCGTCCACGAACCGCTCTCGAACAGGGCGAGGGCGAGCGCCTGCGTGACGGTCGCGTTCGTGCCCGCGCTGCCGGCGCGGCGTATGACGTCCATGGTCCGCCCGAGAATGCGGACGGCCTGCTCGGTCTCGTCCAGGATCTCAGCAGCGTCAGCGCCTCGTCGTGGCGGAGCGTGACGCCCAGGGCCCATCCGCCCAGGAGCGATGCCTCGGCACGCAGCCGCGCGTCCTCGGTCAGGTCGCCGACCCGGCCGCTGATCTCGCCGACCCACTGCGGATGGCCGGCGAACATGGGCGCCTGCGCGGCCATCAGCAGGCGCCGGGCGCGCAGTTCAGGCTCCGGGGTCAGGTCCGCGGCGCGTTCCAGCGCCGACGCGGTCGCCGCGTACCCGCCCCGCGCACGGGCGCGCTCCGCGCTGTCCGCCAGGGCGTCGGCGACCTCCGGCTCGCGACGCTGACCCTGCTGCTCAAGGAGCTCGGAGACGCAGGCCGCGACGGGCGGTCGTAGTGGGGGAGCCGGGACAGAGTTGTCGTGCCGTCCCTGTTGCCGGGGCTCGGAGGCGCTGGTTTCGTGGCGGCCGGTCGCGAGTACGGCGTCGGGTCTGCCATTCGACGCGGGCGGGCGGACGGCGCCCGCGATGCACTGAAGCAGCTGTTTGACAATGAACTCAAGCGGCTGCTTGAGTTCACGCTGTGGTACGGGCGGAGAAGACGGATCTGCGTCGAGAGGCTGGTCAGCGCACGCGGGACGGCCTGCTGGCGGCTGCCCTGGAGCTGCTCGCACAGCGAGGCCAGGACGGTGTCACACTCCGGGAGATCACGGATCGCGCTGGAGCCAATGTCGCCGCGGTGAGTTACCACTTCGGGTCGCTGAAGGCGTTGTGCGACTCGGCGATCGAGCACGCGTTGGAACGGTATCTGGACGCGCAGATCCTGGCGCTCGATTCCGTCGGCTCCGCTTCGACGCTCCAGGAGCTGGCGGCAGCGTTCGCCCGGCCGATGGTGCGCGCACTGGCGGCCGGTGGACAGGACCTGGCCGTGATGCGGACCGTGGCGCGCGTCGGAATCGATCCGCCTCAGGGGTGGGAGCGACTGGCCGGCAAGTTCGACCGGGCTCGCCGGGATGCCCTCCGGGTGCTGTCGGCGAACCTTCCCGGGGTCGACGAGCAGGAACTGATCTTCCGTACGCGATGTGCAGCCGGCCTGCTGAACTGGCTGGCGCTGGCACCCATCGGCGCCGAGCTGGCCGCCATGTCCGCCGAGCAGATCGAGCGGCAGCTGGTCCCCGTGGTGGCTGGGGCGTTCCACGGGGGCCCCGTCATCGGCCGCTGACCAGGTCAAAGACCAGCGGAATCCAAACAACTCAAACGATTGCTTGACAAGGTCCCAAGTCGTCGGCATCTTTTTAATCAAGCATTTAATTAACTTCGTGGAAGGGGAGAGTTGTGATGGCTACCGACGCGGAAGGCGTGGTCCGGGCGGCGTACCACGCGGCGGAGGGCAGTGTCCTGGACGTTCAGGGGTTCATGGACCTGTTCACCGAGGACGGGGTGTTCAACAACGTCGTCGCGGGGGAGAGCTACCGGGGTGAGCACCTCGGTGATCTGGTCGTCTTCATGGGCACGTTCGCGCCCGACGTCCACCGTGAGCTCCACCGGTTCCACGTCATGGGCGGCACAGTCGCCGTCGAGCTGACGATCGAGGGCACTTTCACGGGGCCGTTCGAAACGCCTGCCGGGGTCATCCAGCCGACCGGCGCCAAGCTCAGCATCCCGACCGCCGACTTCTGGTACGTCGAAGACGGCAAGATCAAGGAGTTCAACTGCTACGTCGGCCTCAGCGTCATGCTCGCCCAGCTGGGTGTGCAGCCGGACTTCGCCTCCGCCGTCACGGCGTCGACGGCCGCAGCCAACTGACCGACCCGGCCGAACGCGAGGGAGGTGTGCGTCTGCCGGGCAGACGCACACCTCCCTTCTCCGGCCGCTCGCACAGCCCGTAGTCCGGGTCTGCTCGCACCGTGCCGCGCGACCGGCGAACCGCACCTCGACTCGGAAGGACGCCCCGTGGGCACCACACCCGCTCCGCTCATCGATGTCCGTCGGTCCGACGACCGGTCGGAGACCAACCTGACGTGGCTTCGCGGCAGGCACTCGTTCCGGGTCGGTGGCCAGCCCTACGAGCCTGGCAACACCCACCACGGCCTGCTGCTGGTCCACAACGAGGACACCATCCGACCGGGCACCGGCTTCGACACCCATCCTCACCGGGACATGGAGATCGTCACCTGGGTCCTCGAGGGAGCGCTGGTACATCAGGATTCCGTCGGCAACTCCGGAGTCATCTATCCGGGGCTTGCCCAGCGGATGAGCGCCGGTACCGGCATCCTGCACTCGGAGAAGAACGACTCCTGGCGCCTCGGCCGACAGCGCCACACGAACCCGGTGCACCTGATCCAGATGTGGGTAATGCCCGACGAGACGGGCGTGACCCCCGGCTATGAGCAGCTGGAAATCCACAACGACCTCTTGTCGGGCAGCCTGATGACAGTCGCTTCGGGCATGGCGCAGCATGACGGCGATGCCGCCATCCGCATCCGGAACCGTCACGCGGCGATGCATGCGGCCCGGCTGGTGCCCGGTCGGCCGGTGGAGCTGCCCGAGGCTACCTATGTGCACCTGTTCGTCACCCGCGGCTCGGTCGAACTCGAAGGTACCGGCGCGCTGGCCGGGGGTGACGCGGTCCGCTTCACCGCGAGCGGCGGCCAGCGGATCACTGCCTCCGTGCCCGCTGAGATTCTCGTCTGGGAGATGCACGCGGACCTCGCGATCTGACCCTGTGACGGGGGCAGCGTCAGCCACCGGTCCGCGTGGACCAGGCAGCACGGCGGATGCTGCGAGTATGCCGAGACCGCGCCGTCCTTCTGCCGCCGTCAAGCAGTCATCCTCACACCGCCTCACACCGTGCAGATGTGAGTGGTGCTGGACGATGCCGATGCCCGAACACCCCGAACTCGACAGTAAGTTGCTGTCCGGCGGACTGGTCGATGGCCTCCGACACGGACAAGCACAAAGACGCGTACGCTGGTCAGCCTCCGGTCCGGCGCAACCACTCTTCTTCCTCACCTGGGTCGGGCAACACGTGCCCACCCTCGACAGCGGACCGTGCAGGACCGTCCTGCAGCACCACCATGGTCCGGCGCACGTCCACGCCGGAGATCCGGGCGATCGCCGAGGACAGCTCCAGGGCCAGTCGCGTCGCCTCCTTCTGCGGATGGCCTCGCCGCACCCAGCCAGTGAGGATCAGCGGCGTCGCCGGCTGCCCACCCGCGAAGACACTGTCCGTAGGCAGCTCGGCTCGGGTTCCTGGCCCTCGGTGTTCACATGGTCGGTCGTGCAGTTCGCCGTGGGCTCCGTCAGAAGCCTTTGCGTACACCCCCGTCGATCGACAGCATCACGCCCGTGAGGTACGACGCGGCGGGTGACAGCAGGAAGGCGGCGCTGCGGCCGAACTCGTCCGGGGTTCCGTAGCGGCGCAGGGGGACGCCGGCGGTGGCACGCTCGCGGGCTGCGTCCGCGTCACCGTGTCGGGCGTCGAGTTCGCGTACCCGGTCGGTTTCGATGTGGGCGGGCACGAGGCCGACGACGCGGATGCCTCTGGGGCCCAGCTCGTTCGCGAGGTTCTTCGCGTAGCCGGCCAGGCCCGGCCGCAGGGCATTGGAGACGGCGAGGCCGGGGATCGGCTCGTAGACGGAGCTGGAGAGGACGAAGCCGATGGCACCGCCTTCGCCCAGCTCGGCGGCGACGGCGCGGGAGAGCCGCACCGCGCCGAGGAAGACCGACTCGAAGGAGGTGCGCCACTGGTCGTCGTCGATGGTGTCCGACGTGCCGGCCGGGGGGCCGCCGACGCTGATGAGCACTCCGTCCAGGCGCTTGAAGGCGTCGCGTGCCGTGGCGATCAGCCGGTCCGGAGTGTCGGTGTCGGCGTTGTCGGCCACGACGCCGACTGCTTGCCCCGGGCCGCCGAGTTCGGCCTGTGCGGCGGCGACCGACTTCTCGTCGCGGCCGCTGACGACCACCCTCGCGCCGTCCGCCACCAGTTCGCGCGCGGCGGCCATGCCCAGCCCCCGGGTGCCGCCGGTGACTATGTACACCCGGTTCTTCAGTCCGAAGTCCATGGTTGTTGTCCTCTCTCCGCTGTTCATTCTTCGACCGTGCGATCCGCGCGGCCTACAGCATGGCCTGCTGGGGTTGTGTGGTGACGACGATGACGGTGGTGGTGCCGGCGGTCAGGGCCGCCTTGAACTCCCGTTCCAGGTCCTCGGTGGTCTCCACGTCGACCGCGCGGCATCCGAAGCCGCGGGCGACGGAGGCGATGTCGAGCCCGGGCAGGTCGAGCCCCGGGACGCCGGGGGTCTCCTCCAGCACCGCGAACGACTTGAGGATGGAGTACTCCTGGTTGCGCATGACCACGTACACGATCGGGAGGTTGTGCTGGGCCGCCGTGTAGACGGCCTGCACGGAGTACTGGAAGGAACCGTCGCCGATCAGGCCGACCACCGGCCGTTCCACACCCCGCTCGCGGTCGCCGAGCGCGGCGCCCACGGCGGCCGGGGTGCCCCAGCCGATGCCTCCGCTGGCCGTGGCGAAGAACGATCCGGTCCGGGTGGTGGGGGCACCTTTCATGACGTATGGTCCGTTCGGTGATGGGCCTGCTCCAAGGGCTGGCCCGGGTTGCCGTGGTGGTGGACCATGGCTGGCCACTCGGTGAGCGAGGACCGCCGCTGCCTCCGCCCCGGCTGGTCGGCGGCTGTCAGGTGAGGCGGCGGAGGGCGTCCGGGGTGAGTTCGGCGAGGGTGGGGTAGCCGTCGACGGCCATGATCAGGTCTGCTTCGGCGAGCAGGGACCGCAGGACGTGAACGACGCCGGCCTCGCCGCCGTAGGCGAGCCCGTATGCGTAGGGACGGCCGACGCCGACGGCGGTGGCGCCCAGGGCGATGGCCTTGATGATGTCGGCTCCCGTGCGGACACCGGAGTCGAACAGGACGGGCGTGCCGTCGGCGGCCTGGACCACCCCGGGCAGGGCGTCGAGAGCGGGCAGGCCGCCGTTGGCCTGGCGTCCGCCGTGGTTGGAGCAGTAGATGCCGTCAACACCGCCGTCCTTGGCGCGGCGGACGTCGTCGGGGTGGCAGATGCCCTTCAAGATCAGCGGCAGATCGGTGATCGAGCGCAGCCAGGACAGGTCGTCCCAGGTCAGCGGGTTGCCGAAGATCCGCGCCCACTCGGCGACCGCGGCCGTCGGGTCGTCCTCCGGGCTGCGGGCAAGGCGGGCTCGGAAGACGGGGTCACTGGTGTAGTTGGTCAGGCAGTGCCCGCGCAGCTGGGGGAAGTTGCTGACGCCGAGGTCGCGGGGGCGCCAGCCGGTGATCCAGGTGTCCAGGGTGACCACAACGCCCTTGAACCCGGCCTTCTCGGCCCGGTGGACCAGGCTCTCGGCCAACTCCCGGTCCGTGGGCGTGTAGAGCTGGAAGACGCCCGGGGTAGCGCCGAACTCGGCGGCCACCTGCTCCAGCGGATCGACGGTCAAGGTGGAGGCGACCATCGGCACGCCGGTGCTTGCGGCGGCACGGGCCGTGGCGAGATCGCCATGACCGTCCTGCGCGCAAAGCCCGATCACGCCGACCGGGGACATGAACAGCGGCGAGGGCAGGCGCATCCCGAACAGGTCGACGGACAGGTCCCGGTCCGTGGCCCCCACCATCATCCGCGGGACCAGGCCCCAGCGTTCGAACGCGGTGACATTGGCCCGCTGGGTGCGCTCGTCGCCGGCGCCGGCCATGACGTAGGAGCGCACCGAGGCAGGCATCGCGGCCTGAGCCAGCGGCTCCAGCTCGTCGTAGGTCATCGGGAAGCGCGGCACCACCCCGCGCAGCCCGTCCATGTAGATCTCGTCCTGATAATCGCCGTACGCCATGATCCGGCCCTCCTTCACGCTCGCCAGGTGCGGGCCCCTGAAGTCCACAATGGGAGAGTGACGCGTGAAAGCCGCCAAACGCAGGAATCTGCCTCAACGGGCTGGAGCATGCAGGATGATGCGCCCGCACTGCTGAAAGAGGACGACCTGGCGCTGATCAACGCCCTGCAGTTGCAGCCGCGGGCCTCATGGACCGAACTCGGGCGCGCCCTGGACGTCGACCCGGTCACCGTGGCCCGCCGCTTCGGCCGCCTGTCCGAGCAGGGCGCCGCATGGGTGGGCTTCTCGCCCGGCCCACGTCTGTTCGAGCAGGTCTGCGTGGCCTTCGTCGTGATCGACTGCGCTCCGGGAGCCACCGCCGACGTCGCCCGAGCCCTGAGCGCCCACCCTCAGATGCTCACGATCGAGCGCGCGGCCGCCGGCCACGACATCCTCGCCACCGTCGCCACCCGCGACCTGTCGGCCCTGTCCCGCTACACCCTCGACCTGCTCCCGAACCGTCCCGGCATCACCGCCGTGGAGGCCCGGATCGTCACCCATATGTTCACCGAGGGCGGCCGGTGGCGTATCGCCGCCCTGGCCCCCGGCCAGCGCGCCCAGCTGGCAGGTCCGCCGCCGGCCCACGCCCCTGTCGCCCCCGGTGAGATCACCCCCTTCGACCGCGCCCTCATCACCCGGCTCGCCCACGACGGCCGCGCCTCCTACCAGACCCTGGCACGCGACCTCGGCGTCAGCCTCAACACCGCCAAACGCCGCACCGAACACCTCACCCGACGCGGCCTGCTGCGGTTCCGCTGCGACTTCGCCCGCCCCCTCGGCGGCTGGCCCGTCTCGGTCACCCTCTGGGCCAGAGTCCCACCCGCCGACCTCCCCGAGGTCGGCCAGGCCCTCATCCGCCTGCCCGAGACCCGCAACTGCGCCGCCGTCAGCGGCCCCCACAACCTCATCCTCCAGGCCAGCCTGCACTCCGTCAGTGACGTACTGCGCCTGGAAACCCAGCTGGCCTCCGCTCACCCGAGCCTCGACATCGTCGACCGTGTCATCACCCTGCGCCAGGACAAGCTGCTCGGACGCCTCCTGGACCCCCACGGCCGCTCCGTCGGCATCGTCCCGCCCGACCTCTGGTCGGAGCCGGAGATGTGACGCACACGGTGCCCCAAGCTGCCGGCTCCTCCACGTTCCTCATGGCCGGCCTGCCGACGGCCACGTCACGCAGGAAGTGCCGACAGGGTGGGGCACTCGGCCCAATGAGGCACGGCAGCACGGCGGACGATGCGCTTCGTACCCGTCGCCTCGCTCAGGCGAAGTGTCGGAACTGCTTGGGCACGGTGGGGACAAGGAGCAGGGTCGTGCCTGCAGAGCATCGGGCCGGGCCGCCGACGGCGCCGACTCGCGCGCGCAGAACACCGCGGAAAATCTGGTCCAACCAGTTGACCAGTGGGCCCGTCACCTTCACCCTGATCGCCATGAATCAGGGACTCATCCGGCGCGAGGCGGTCTCCGACCAGCTTTTCGCCCTGCTGCGCGACAGGATCCTCGGCGGGGAACTGCCGGCCGGTGCCGCGCTCACCGCCGAACGGGTTCTGGCAGCCGAGTTCGGGGTCAACCGGCATGCCGTCCGCGAGGCCGTCAAGCGGCTCCAGCAGGCACGGCTGGTCGAGGTCAGCCACGGAGGCCGCACGCTCGTCGTGGACTGGCGGCACACCGCCGGCCTCGACCTCGCCATGGGCATCGCGGCGGCCGACGCCGGACCCTCGCTGGAGGACCTCACCCGCGACGCCCTGGAGATGCGGGCGTGCATCGGCGCCGACGCGGCCCGGCTGTGCGCGCTCCGGTGCTCCGAGGCCACCGCCGGAAAGATTGCCGAGGCCACGGCCCGGTACGCGCGCACCGGGCCCGATCTGACCGAACTGGGCGACGCGGACGTCGCCTGGTGGCGGCTGATCGTGGAGGGTTCCGGGAACGTCGCCTACCTGCTGGCCTTCAACAGCCTGGTGGGCGGGACACTCCCGGTCGCCGCCGTGCCGGACGACCTGCGGACCGCGGAACTCCTCGACGTAGAAGCGCATCAGCGGCTGGCGGCGTACATCGCGGCACGCGAGGCCGAGGCGGCCGAACGGCTGGCGCGCGAGCTGCTGGGCCGCAGCGTGCCCGCGACGCCCCGGAAGGCGGTGCGCTGACATGATCCCGGCCGTGGTCTACGCGATACCCGCGTTCGTGCTGCTGGTCGTCGTCGAGGCACTGTCCTACCGCTTCCTCCCGGACGACGACGAGCGCGGCTACGAGCTGCGGGACACCGTCACCAGCATGTCCATGGGCGCCGGCAGCCAGGTCGTCGCGATGCCGTGGAAGGCGGTGACGATCGTGCTGTACGCGGCTCTCTTCGCCGTCGCTCCCTGGCACCTGTCGCCGTCCTCCGCGTGGACGTGGGTGCTGCTGTTCTTCGGCGACGACCTGGCGTACTACGCCTTCCATCGTGCCCACCACCGGGTCCGGGTGCTGTGGGCGAGCCATGTGGTCCACCACTCCAGCGTCCGCTTCAACCTCTCGACCGCCCTGCGCCAGAGCTGGACGCCGATGACGGGCCTGCCCTTCTGGCTGCCGCTGGCACTGCTCGGCGTTCCGCCGTGGATGATTCTCCTCCAGCAGGCCTTCAGCCTCGTCTACCAGTTCTTCCTGCACACCGAGCGGGTGGAGAAGCTGTGGCTGCCGGTGGAGTGGTTCTTCAACACGCCCTCCCACCACCGAGTCCACCACGGCTCGAACAACGTCTACCTGGACCGCAACTACGGTGGCATCCTCATCGTCTGGGACCGGCTCTTCGGCACGTTCGAACCGGAGGGCGAGCGGGTGGTGTACGGCCTGACGAAGAACATCGGCACCTACAACCCGGTGCGTGTGGCCTTCCACGAGTTCGCGGCCGCCTGGCGAGACGTCCGCGCGGCGCGGCGCTGGCGCGACCGAGCGGGGTACCTGTTCGGGCCGCCCGGCTGGACACCCCGGGCGGACGCGTGACACGCCGCTGCTGATCGTCGCCTTCGCCGCGCCGGCCGCTCTCATCCAGGAGATCGCCGGCGTCTGGTCCAAGCTCCTCGGCCGGTTCATGTCCGGCGGCGCGGCCGCGCAGGGCGGGACGGCGGCGGAGGGCATCCAGTCGACGGTGGCGAGCGACAGCACGGCGCGCAGCGTGCTGTTGATGTCGGCAAGGCCAAGAGCTGCGGTACGACCGCAGTCTGATCTGTGAGGTCTCGGACACCAGCAGCACCTCGCCCCACCTGCGCTACGCGGCCACTACCGACGAGGGCGGCCGAGGGCTCTTCCTCGTCGCCCAGCTCGCGGCCCGGTGGGGCACCCGGTACCTGTCCACCGGAAAGATCATCTGGGCCGAGCAGGCGATCCCGGTACCGATGGCGGAAATTGCCGAACCATCCAACAGGTGACCGTCGGCACAGCCCCCGTGCGGATGTGTTGTCCGTGCCTTCGCCGCGCTCGCCCTCGCCGAGGCTCTCCATCACCTGGATCACCTGACCGAAGGTGCCGAGCAGGTCATCACCACCTGCACCTACTGCGTCTACGACCCGCACCAGGGCCGCTTGGCGTCGGCGGGGTGCCCTTCGAAGCCGCTTTCGAGGCCGCCACCCACTCGGGCACCCCGCACATCACTGCCCTCCCCGACGGCGGCCTGGAGGCCGGCATCGGTTTCGCGCGCGGCCACTCCCGGCCCCGGACCCGGGGGCAGACAACGATGTGGAGCCGGCCCGCTCACGCAGGCACCTGGCTCCGCACCGCAGAGTGCCACACTTCGCCACGTCCCGGGCGGCCGATGAGGGCGGACCGGGACGTCGGGCTCAGGCGAGGTCGAACCGGTCGAGATTCATCACCTTGTTCCACGCTGCCACGAAGTCACGTACGAACTTCTCTGCCGCATCCTGAGACGCGTAGACCTCCGAGACGGCTCGGAGCTGGGAGTGCGCACCGAAGATCAGGTCGACCGCGGTGGCGGTCCACTTGACCTCGCCGGTGGCGCGATCCCGGCCTTCGAACACGTTCTCGTCCGTGGCCGACGCCTTCCACTCCGTGCCCATGTCGAGCAGGTTGACGAAGAAGTCGTTGGTCAAGGTTTCCGGCCGGTGGGTGAAGACACCGTGGGGGGATCCCTTGAAGCCGGTGTTCAGGGCCCGCATTCCGCCGATCAGCACCGTCATCTCGGGAGCGGTCAGCGTCAGCAGGTTGGCGCGGTCCAGCATGAGGGTCTCCGGCGACAGCTTCTCGCCCGACGGAAGGTAGTTGCGGAAGGCATCCGCCTTGGGCTCCAGCACGGCGAACGACGCCGCGTCGGTCTGCTCCTGCGAGGCGTCCGTACGCCCCGGTGCGAAGGGAACCGTGGCGTCGTACCCGGCGTTCCTCGCGGCCTGCTCGACGGCCGCGCACCCGCCGAGGACGATCAGGTCGGCGAGGGAGACCCGCGTTCCGCCGGTCTGCGAGAGGTTGAAGTCCTGCTGGATCCGTTCGAGCGTGCGCAGTACCTCCGTCACCTCGGGTAGGTCGTTGAGTTCCCAGTCCTTCTGCGGCGCGAGCCGGATTCGTGCTCCGTTCGCCCCGCCGCGCTTGTCGGTGCCGCGGAAGCTCGCCGCCGACGCCCAGGCGGTGGTGACCAGCTGGGAGACGGAGAGGCCCGAGGCGAGGATCCTGCCCTTGAGGGCAGCGATGTCCTCGTCCCCGACCAGTTCGTGATCGACGTCGGGAACGGGGTCCTGCCACAGCTGCGGCTCGGGAATCCACGGGCCGAGGTAACGCGAGCGGGGTCCCATGTCGCGGTGCAGCAGTTTGTACCACGCCTTGGCGAACGCCACCGCGAGTTCGTCCGGGTTCTCGTGAAACCTCTTCGTGATCGGGCCGTAGACCGGGTCCACCTTCAGCGCGAGGTCCGTCGTCAGCATCATGGGGGCGTGCCGCTTCGACGGATCATGGGCGTCCCGTACGGTGTTCCTGGCCGCGGGATCCGAGGGAGTCCACTGGTGGGCGCCGGCGGGGCTGCTCGTCAGCTCCCACTCGTACCCGTAAAGATTGTCCAGGTACCCGTTGTCCCACGTGGTCGGCTCGGTGGTCCATGCGCCCTCCAGACCACTGGTGAGCGCGTGGGGGCCCGTGCCGCTGTCGTATGTGTTCCGCCAGCCGAGGCCCTGCTGCTCGATGGGGGCCGCCTCGGGTTCCGGGCCGATATAACTGGCTTCGACGGCGCCATGACACTTGCCGAAGGTGTGGCCGCCGACGATGAGTGCGACCGTCTCCTCGTCATTCATCGCCATTCGCCCGAACGTCTCCCGAACGTCCTGGGCGGCAGCCATCGGGTCCGGGTTTCCGTTGGGCCCCTCCGGATTGACGTAGATCAGTCCCATCTGTACGGCGGCGAAAGGACCGGTGAGTTCCCTGTCGCCGCTGTAGCGCTCATCTCCGAGCCATGTGTCCTCGGGCCCCCAGAAAATTTCCTCGGGTTCCCAGATGTCCTTTCGTCCGAAACCGAACCCGAACGTCTTGAACCCCATGGATTCCATGGCACAGTTTCCGGCGAAGACCAGAAGATCGGCCCAGGAGATTTTCCGGCCGTACTTCTGTTTGACCGGCCAGAGCAGACGGCGCGCCTTGTCCAGGCTCGCGTTGTCCGGCCAGCTGTTGAGGGGGGCGAAGCGCTGGGCTCCGCTGCCGCCGCCGCCGCGGCCGTCCTCGATGCGGTACGTTCCCGCGGCATGCCAGCTCATGCGGATGAAGAGCGGCCCGTAGTGACCGTAGTCGGCGGGCCACCAGTCCTGGGATGTCGTCATCACCTCGAAGACGTCACGCTTCAGCGCGTCGACGTCGAGGGTCGCGAACTCTTTCGCGTAGTCGAAGTCCTCGTCCATCGGGTCGGATCGGGGCGAGTGCTGGTGGAGAACCTGAAGGTCCAGCTGATTCGGCCACCAGTCCCGGTTCGTCCTGGGCCGCCGAGTTGGTGTGGGCGTCGGTGAAGAGATTGCAGGATTCTCACTTTCACTGCCGGACATGCCCGTCCTTCTTCCTGTCTCGGGTTTCCTCCTGCCGGCTGCCGCTCCTGACGTTGGCTTTGCTGGTGTCGAGCACGTCGACCCACACAATCAGCGCACCATGGCGCCCACCGGCTGGAAAATGTGCTGTACCGCGTCCGTATGGTGGCGCACCGCGGACCACACCTCTATGAAACACGCAGAGCACCCCGCATGACAGACGTGAGAGAAAGGCGCGGCCTTTCTGCTCCCGTGCCGACTTCCGACGCAAGCCGAATCGAATACGACAGCCCCCGGACTCGCCCGAGGGGCCTGGCTGGTGGAGTCTCGCCGCACAGTACCGCCGCCCGTCGCTCAACGGGTTCCTGGAGCGGACCGGTGGCGGCTCGCACCACGTGTCGCCCGGCCTGGTACCCCGGCTGCGCAGCCCGGGCCGGGTCCGCCCGCACGCTCCACCCCACCCCGCGTCAGTCCGGACGCCACCGACGCGGCCCTCGCCCGGCCCGGGACGCGCGTCTTCGACATGGACAGTCGCCCGATGCGCGGCTGGATCGTGGTCGTGGAGGACGCCGACCTGGCCGGGTAGATCGACGAGGGCCGCGTCTTCGCAGCGAATCCGCCGCCCAGGTGACGGCACTGGTCGATGCGCAACCCCCACCCTATTTACGCTGCGAGGACTCGAGTGGCGCTTCCCGCGCGTGGGATCAAGGACTCGGCCCACGCCTCGGTACGGTTGAGGCGCCTGAGGACGGGGAGCCCAGCCCGTGTGGGCGCCTTGTTACGCGCCGCCCGGTCGGCATTGCAATGCGCCGACACTCGGCCCAGGGCCTGGCGGATCACCGTGCCTGGCATGTCTACGCAGATACGTTCCTCCGCGTAGGCGCGGACCAGTTCGTGCGTCCGGAACCACCCCGATTCCGCCTCCACCACGAGATGTGCTGCCGACAGTGCCTTGAGATGCGCTCGCGTGGTCTCGTCACGCTCACCCGCGAGCGCAGCGGCGCCGGCGGTGTCTGTGCGGTGCATCGGGTGGAGGGCGAGGAGGCGCAGCAACCTCTGCGCACCTGCGCCCAGCCGCGCGTCGGAAGCAGCTATGGCGCCACGGACGCCGTCCTCGAGCGCGAGGTTGATCACGGGCTCGCGGTAGTAGTCGTCCAGCGTCCATCCGGGGTGTTCCCGCATGTGGCGGCCGACGACGGCCAGCGCCAGGGGGAGGTGTCCGAGGTCCTCGGCGATCCGGTAAAACGCTGTGGTGCCCTTGGTGACTCGATCCGCTCCGGCCGTCTGCCGCAGTACTTCCACCGAGTCGACCGGCGCCAGCGGGGCGACCGGCAGACGGATGGCGCCGGACAGAGAGTGCAGCGCGCGGCGGCCGGTGACCAGAGTGCGGCAGGTGGGGTCATCGGGGATGAGCGCCTCCACGTGCTCTTCGTCCGCCGCGTCGTCCAGGACGACTAAAGCGCCTGTCCCGGCGAGGAGCTGCCGATACAGGCAGGCTCGGGCGTCGACGCCGTGCGGGATGCGGTCCCCGGCGACGCCCAGCAGGCGCAGGAAGGTCTCCAGGACTGCGGCCGGATCGGCGGCCGGGCCGTTCGGTGCGAAGCCGCGGAGGCTGGCGAAGAGCACGGGCGTCCCGGCGCACCGTTGCTCAAGCAGGCGACGGGCTACATGCAGGGCCAGTGAGGTCTTGCCTACTCCTGCAGTACCTTCCAGCACCACAATGCCCGGTTGGCTACCAGGCGTGAGTGCAGCTTCAGCCTCAGACGCCACCTGGGCTCGGCCAATGAGACCGGTAGCCGCGGCGGGCAGCCGGTCGTAGGCGCTGACACGGGCAGCTGCCTCGGCTTCGCCCAGGAATGATCGACGGGTTGCCCGCCCACGCCTTCAGCAGCCGCAGCTCCGCGATGAAGTCGTCTATTGTGCGGGCTTTCCCCGGATCCAGTACCTGCGGCACGAACATCCTCCCCCATGGGACACTGGCCACGATCAACTTGGAACGGTCATTTCAAGTTAGGGGATGAGGGGCCACGACTGTCAAGCGGTTTCCGAGTGTTGGTCATCCGCCACGGAGCGCATCCAGGATCGTCCACGATCTTTCTGGAACTCGTGTTCTGTTCCTGATACTGAGTGCCGTCTTCGCTGACCACATCGGTCGCAAGACCCGCTCGCCTCACCACCACCGGCGGCTACATGGCCGCCTCCGGGCTGGCCGCCATCCACATCCCGCTGGCCGGCTGGCGCGTGCCGTGGTTCGCCCAGCTCCCGCTGGTCCTGATCCTGATCGCGGTGAACCGGTGGATTCCGGAGTCGGCCGCCTTCACCGCCCGGCAGGCACGGCCCGAACCCGTCCCCGCCTCCGCCCTGTTCAAGCGCCCGCAGACGGCCAAGACGGTGGTCGTCAGCGCCTACGCACTGGCCTGGGGCCTCGTCTACTGGGGCTTCATCACCTTCCTGCCCAGCCATCTGGAGTCCTCGGGCGGGCACGGCATGTCCGCCGCCGCCCTGCTGTTCATCTCGTCGCTGCTGGCCATCCCCACCTGTGCTGTGGCCGCATGGCTCTATATGCGCTGGTCGGCAAGGGGCACCATGGTCGTCTACGCCGCCCTCACCGTCGCGGCCCTCCTGGTGCTGGCCGCCGTCGGCATGGACGGCAGCCGGCCTGTCCTGCTGACCGCGGTGATGCTGCTGTTCGCCGGCACCGCCGGTGTCATCTCGTGGCCGTCCGGGGCACCGCCGGCGGATGGGCCGCCGCCGTCGGCAAATCTGGAGGAGCCTTCGGACCGCCCCTCATCGCACTGGTCCTCTCGGCACCGGGAGGCATGCGCACCGCCGCGGTGCTCGTGGCGCTCCCCATGGCCCTGGCAGGCATCTCCGTCGCCGTCCGCGGAAGCAACCCGCAGACCACTTCGCAGCCGATCGCGGGCACCCCACTGGACGCCGAACTCGACGACCTCGTGCGCAGCGAGGCCGTTACCGCCCAGGCCACACCGGCAACGCCCGTTCCCACGGCGTATCCGTCTCAGGCTGCGGTCAGTCGGCTGATTGATTCCAGCGCCGCGGTGACCGTCCTGTGCAGCGCCTTGGCATCGGCGCCGGCGCGCGAGCGCAGGTTCACGCCATAGGCGAGCAAGGCCAGTAGGTCGGCCGCCGCTCCCGGGTCGGCTCCGGCTGCCAGCTGCCCTTCGGCTTCGGCCGCGACGAGCGCCGCGTACATCGCGTCCCGCAGCTCCTGGTGATGCTGGTCGAGGATGGCGCGGACGTCGGGATCACCGTTCTCCGCTCCCGCATGCGCGTTGGAGACCATGCAGCCCCAGCGGGCGTACTCACCTGAGCACCGTGCCTTGATCAGGCCGTCGAAGAATTCCGCAACGGCGGGCAATCCACGCTCGTCCTCGGCGAGCCGGCGGAACATCGGCTGGGACCGCTGTTCGAGATAGCGGCGCAGCGCGGCGAGATAGAGCTCTTGCTTGCCGCCGAAGGTGGCGTACAGGCTGGATCGGTTGAGGCCGGTCGCGGTCACGATGTCCTGGATGCCCGTGGTGGCTACGCCCTGCTGCCAGAACAGCCGCACCGCGGTGTCCAGGGTCGCGTCCGGGTCGAAGTGCTTGATGTCCGGCATGTTCCACCCCGCCATCTTGAAATAACGGTTCCAAGATACTCCGCGTACGCGGCACGGCAAGGCTTTCGTCTGTGCTACGAGCTTTGCGCCGACCGCAGGGGAAACCGCCGCGTCCAGGATCGTCCACGATGCACCCCACCATGCCATCAAGGCGCCATCCTGCGGCCATGAATCGCATACCAGCGCTATGGACGGCCGCATACGGCCCGCAAGCTCCACCGGCCCTTCGCTTCCTCGCCCGCAAGGCGGTGCGTCTGGCCGACTTCGTGCGCATGCTCGCCCTGGCGGACCACCAGCACTTCACCACCCTCTGAAAGCCCGATACCGCACCTCGCCTGGCGCGGGCCGTACCCTGCCACTATCTTGGAATGAGCGTTTCAAGAATCGGACCCGGGGCATCGGCCCCGCGCCAGGCGTCATCCGGGAGGAACGGCACCGTGACCAGCCTCAACGCTGAACTTCGCGCCTTCTACGAAGCCCGCCAGCAACAGATCCCCGCCGAAGTGCGGCAGGTCATGCAGCGGGCCGGCCAGGAACTCGCTGACTCCGGTCAGGCTGAGCGTGCCCTCACCGTCGGCGACCGGGCTCCCCGGTTCAGGCTGCCCTCCGCAACCGGCCAGACGGTGGCGCTGGACGACCTGCTCGCCGACGGCCCGGTCGTGCTCACCTTCTACCGCGGCGCCTGGTGCCCGTACTGCAACATCGCCCTGCGGGGCCTGCAGCAGCACCACACCGACATCACGGCACGTGACGTCCGCCTCGTCGCTGTCTCCCCCCAGATCCCCGACGAGTCCCTGACCCTCACCGAGAAGCACAGCCTGGCCTTCGACGTCCTCAGCGACATCGGCTCCGACACGGCCAAGCAGTACGGCCTCGCCTTCGACCTCCCCGACGACCTCGCCGCCGTCTACGACAAGCTCGGCTTCGACCTGCAGCACGTCAACGATGGCCACCCGCGGACACTGCCGCTGCCCGCCACCTACGTCATCGACCGCGATGGCGTCATCCGCTGGGCCTTCGTCAACACCGACTACACCATCCGCGCCGAACCGGCTGACATCATCGCTGCCCTCGACGCACTGGGCTGAGAAGGCGTCTGTCATACCGATCTTGAGCAGTGTTCGCCGAACCGCAGCGTCGATCGGGTGATCGCGGAGGTGCCGGGCATGGGACCAGGAGTGAGCTGCTCTTGCTTTCGGTTAGCTCCCCTGTCGGGTTGCCTGGAGCCCAACGATGCCTCGAGGCAACCGACTTCAGGCTCTAGAAGAAGCCAAGCTTCTGAGGGCTGTAAGGGCTGGGACCAGAATGAGGTGCTTGCCGTTTAGAGGTGGCGGGATGTCAGTTCTCGTTGCCGGGCAGGGGATGGGTGCGACCGAAACGCATAGTGGGGCAAGCCGAGGCTGGTCGAGGACGGGCCCAGGAAGCGGTTCAGGCGCTACGGCGCGGGCGGCTTGCTTGGCGGCTCCCAGCCGTGGGTGAGGATGTCGAAGATTGCCTCGACGGCGGCCCGGCGATCCTGCCGGCCGCGAGCGAGTACCGGGATCTCGAGTACGAATCGGGCAAGAGCCACACATGCGAGGTTGTCGTGGTCCACGCCGAACTCGTCGGCGATGACCGCGCTGAGACTGTCGGTGTACCGGGTCCACATGCGTTCGGCGTAGGCGCGCAGCACCGGCGTGGAGTTCACCAGGTTGGTGAACTCGGCCGCCTGAGGATGTGCCTCGATCGACGGCCAGGTGTCCAGGACGTGCTGTCGAAGGGCGTCGGGGATGCTCTGACCGGAGGGTCGCTGCCGCACCGCGGCGATCAATTGTGACTCTCGGTCTTCGTCCTGGTCGAACACCAGCGCTTCCTTGCCGCTGAAGTGCTTGAACACCGTAGCGGTCGACACGTCGGCGGCGTCGGCGATGTCACGGATGCTCACCTGATCGTAGCCACGCTCCAGGAAGAGTTGCAGTGCGGCGTCGGCGATCGCCTGCCGGGTGGCCGCCTTCTTACGGTCGCGGCGGCTGGCAGAGGGCACGGTCATGGCTACAGCGTACTCGATAGTCGAACCAGTCACTAAGTAGAGTCGTTGCACTTTTTGACTCGCTCTGATTTCATCGGTGCCTGAGCGGCACATCCCCGTCGGCCTGGTCATCGTCTGCACCGCGCCAACCTGTTCAGCTGAGAGGCCCCTCCGCGTGGCACATCCGGTGCCGAAGCCGACAACGCCCGGCCTGCTCGCCCTCTTCGCCGACTGAAAGGGACAACCATGAACTCCCCAGAACCCGCCCGGGCACGCATCAGCATCATCGGTGCCGGCCCCGGCGGACTCACGTGCGCCCGCATCCTTCAGCAGCACGGCATAGCGGTCACCGTCTACGACCGCGACCGGGGCCCGAACGCGCGCAACCAGGGCGGCACCCTCGACCTGCACGCCGACAACGGCCAGATCGCCCTGCGCGAAGCCGGTCTGCTCGACGAGTTCTTCAACCTCGCCCGCCCCGAAGGGCAGGAAATGCGCCAGATGGACCCGGCCGGCACGATCACGTCCCATGAAGCCCCGGCGGCCCACGAACTCTTCAAGCCGGAAATCGACCGTGGCCAGCTGCGAAACCTGTTGCTCGACTCCCTGCAACCGGGAACCGTGCACTGGGGCCGCGCCCTCGACACGATCAGTGGACCTGACGACGGGCCGCGGCAACTGCACTTCACCGACGGCACGACCATCCAGACCGATCTGGTCATCGGCGCCGACGGCGCCTCCTCCCGGGTACGCCCGGCCGTGTCCCCCGCCGCCCCCGAGTACACCGGGGTGAGCTTCCTGGAAGCATGGTTCTCAGACGTCGAGAACCGGCACCCGGACATAGCCGAGCTGGTCGGCCAGGGCAGCGCCCACGCAGCCGACGGCGAGCGCGGCCTGTTCGCCCAGCGCAACAGCGGAAACCACATCCGCGTCTACATCATCCAACGAGTCCCGGTCGACTGGATCAGCACGAGCGGCCTGACAGTCGAGGACACCGACGGCATCCGCACCCTGCTCCTGGGCGAGTACGCCCACTGGTCGCCCCGCATGCGCCGGATGATCACCGAAAACGACGGCCCCTACGTCAACCGCCCGATTTTCGCCCTCCCGGTCCCGCACACCTGGGAACACAACCCGACGGTGACCCTGCTCGGAGATGCCGCCCACCTCATGCCCCCGCTCGGCGTCGGCGTCAACCTCGCCATGCTCGACGCCAGCGAAATCGCCCTCGCTCTCGCGAACGCCGCCACCGTCACCGACGCGATCCGCACCTACGAGAACACCATGCTCCCCCGCTCCACCGAGACGGCCAAGGCCCTCGAAGGCGGCGCCGAACACCTGCTGTCCGCCGACGTACCCGACCTCGGCAGCAACGACGTCCTGCCGGAGCCGCTGGCGGAGGCGGCGGAGGTCAGGCCGTAGGCCGACTGCAGGTCGCTGGGGCCGAAGCCGGTGGGGGAGTCCCGGCGGCGTTCGGCCGGACGGTCTGGGGTGCGATGCCCTTCTTCGCCGCCTGCTCTTCCTGGAAGGCGGTGGTGCCGCTGGTGACGCGCAGGGCGTTGCAGGATGCGTAGCCCTTCTTCGGGGTGCCGGTGCACTGCAGCATCTCCAGGCGGAACCGCCGGCCCGCCCAGCGCTACGCCGTGGGGGGCCGCTGCGGGGAGCGGAGTACGAGCAGGGTGATCTCGCTCGGGGCGAAGACGCGGAAGGGCGGGCCCCAGAAGCCGGTGCCACGGCTGGTGTAGAGGAGGGTGCGGGTGCCGTGGCGGCTGAGGCCGGCGAGGGCGGGCTGGTCGATGCGGACCAAGTGGTGGAAGGGCCAGATCTGGCCGCCGTGGGTGTGCCCGGAGAGCTGGAGGTCGACGCCGCCGGCTGCCGCCCGGTCGACGAACTTGGGCTGGTGGGCCAGGAGCAGGACGGGGTAGTCGGGGTCGGCGCCGTGCAGGGCTCCGGCGAGGTGGGCGCCGTGGCCGGCGAGGCCGGAGGACTCGGCCGTGACGTCATCCACGCCGGCGACCACGAGGGTGTCGCCACCGCGTTCGAGCAGCAGATGGCGGTTGCGCAGCGGCTCCCAGCCCAGCTCGTCCATCAGGTCGACCCAGCCCTGGGCCTCGCTGTAATACTCGTGGTTGCCGGTGACGTAGACCCGGGCCCGGGTGGCCCGCACGGTGCCGAGTGGGGCGGCCTGGGCGCGGCGGCGTTCGGCCGTGCCGTCCGCGATGTCGCCGGTGTGGCAGACCAGGTCGGCCTCCAGCGTGTTGACCGTCTCGCAGACCCGCGCCGACCAGCGGGCGCGGTCGAGCGGGCCGTAGTGGGTGTCGGTGATGAGGACGACACGCGTGCCATCCAACCCGGCCCCCAGGCGCGGAAGTTGCACGTCCAGACGGCGTACCCTTGGTACCCGGCGGGCCTCGGCGTATCCCCAGGTGAGCAGCACGGTGGCTGTGCCGAGGACCGCCCAGGCGACGATCCGGGCCCGGTCCTGGCCGTCGCCGACGCCGGTCACGGTCAGGGCGAGCCGCAGCGGGACGCCGAGCACGACGGACCAGGTGAACAGGGTCCAGATGGTGCCCAGCAGGGTGTCTCCGACGATCGCCGCCCAGTCCTGCTGGCGGCGGCCGTGGCCGCGCACCATCGCGAGCGGCATACCGATCAGGCCGAGGGCGAACAGGGCGGTGCCGGCGAGCGTGACAGGGAGCGGCCACTGCTGGCCGGTGTGCAGCAGCAGCCAGCAGGGCACGGTCCACAGCAGGACCGGGGCGATCAGGGGGAGGTAGCGCATCAGGCGGTGCAGTCGGCTCTGCTGAGTCGCGTGCGCTGCACTGTCGGCGGATCGGGTTTCGCTGGTGTCGGTCACGCTTCCCCTCCTTGAGCAACCAGGCTGCCGTCGCGCGCACTGTATCCGGCCGTCCCGGGCCGGTCGGACGGACGGGGTGCTCATGGTGGGCTGCCCCATGTGGCGAGGTGGCCTCCGAGTTCGCCCCCGGCTCACGCGGTTGGTGACTCCGCTCCTGACCGGGGCCGCGGCGGCTTCGAACGGTGAGGCGTAGAAGCTCCGGAAGCAGTGGAGAGTACAGCCCATCGTCGTGGGCCGGGTGAGATCCACATGCCGGTGCCCGTAACGCTCAGTATTTCACCGAGTACTTCGGCGTCAGATCCTGGGCCATGACATACCTCGACTTCCTCAGGGTGTGCGTCGTCTGCACCAGCACGATTGCCCCGGTTCGACCACGCCGGACCTGGGCGGTCGTGGCTCAAGCCACGATGCAGTCGACGATCCGGCGCTCTTGTGAGGGTGACCGGCTGTGAGTTTCGGGTACGCGGGGAGGCGGCCGACCACGGCAGCGGGAGAGATGAGGACCGCATGCGTACTGTCCTCGGCAGCCGCCCGTCTACCGCCATGCGCGACAGCCCACTGCGGGGCCGGGTCGCTGTGGTGACGGGGGCGGCGCGCGGTGTCGGCGAGGCTCTGGTGCGGCGCCTGGCCGTGGAGGGCATGCGGATCGCTCTGGTCGGCCGTGAGGAGGCGACGCTGTCCCAGGTGGCGGCGTCGCTGGCCACCATGACCGTCTGCGTCGAGGCGGACGTGACCGATCAGGTGGCCCTCGACCGTGCTGCGCGGCAGGTCGAGGAGCTGCTCGGAGCGGCCGGTGTCGTGGTGGCCAACGCCGGCATCGCCGTCGGCGGGCCCTTCACCCGCACCGAGGCCGAGCTGTGGCGACGCGTCGTCGACGTCAACCTGGTCGGGGCGGCGAACACCGCCAGGGCCTTCCTTCCCCAACTCACGCGGACCGGAGGTTACTTCCTCCAGATCGCCTCGACCGCCGCGTTCGGCTCCGCTCCGATGATGAGCGCGTACTGCGCGTCCAAGGCAGGTGCGGAGTCCTTCGCCTTGGCCCTGCGTGGTGAGGTCGCCCCCGAGGGGGTCACCGTCGGCATCGCCTACCTGCACTGGACCGGCACAGACATGATCGCCGGCATGGACGAGCACCCGGTGCTGAGGGCCCTCCGTCGGCACCAGCCGTCGTTCGCACGGCAGGTCCACAGTCCGGCGCAGGTGGCCGACTGGCTCGCCACCGGCATCACGCATCGCGCCCGGAACATCTACGCGCCCCCGTGGCTGCGCTGGTGCCAGCCGCTGCGGCCGATCTTCCCGTTCGTCGTCGGACACATCACCCGACGCGAACTGCGGGAGGGACCGACCGACGAACTCGCGGCCGACGTCGAAGTCCTCGGCGCGGGCGGCCGTGCCGACTGGATGTCGGTCAGGCCCGAGACCTGACCCACGACGGGGCCCGGAGGCGACCAGAGGGTGTCCGACAGGCCGTGCGACGTCCGCGCATCGCTGCGATCGTCAAGCGCAACGCCCGCGGAGGGAACGCCTACGCCGGGCCCGCGATCAAAGGCCCGCTGCCCGACCGGGACCGCCACAACACCTCGCTGTCGGCAGTCCGCATGCGGTCGGCCGGACCGGCCAGACGGAGCGCTCAGCCACACGCCGTAAGGAAGCAACGCGGCCCGGTGAGACCGTAAGTACATGCCTGGGCCCTTGTGCCGTGCACGGCTTCAATGCCCTACCCGAGGAGTGGTTTCCCAGGGCGGAAGCGGCCGTAGGGCCGCCAGGCGGGTAAGTGGTCGCCATGGACGAGGATGACGGGGACGCGGCGCTGCGAGCGGCGCTCGACCAGCTGGCGTTCGCCACCCGGAGCGCGGCGGCGCTGTCGAGCACGCTGGACGCGGTCGAGGGACTCAGGCGGGTGTGCCGGGTGCTGGTGCCGGGTCTGGCCGACTGGGCCGCGGCCGACCTGATGGACGAGGACGGCGCCGTCGAGCGGGTCTGTGTCTCGCACCGTGACCCCAATGCCGCCCTGACCGGCCTGACGGGACCGTTGCCGACGGCGCCGGAGACGGCGGCAGGCCCGTTGTCCCGGGTGCTTCGCGGTGCCGGCCCGCTGCTGCTGTCGGCCGGGCGGCTGGCGACCGGGCAGGAGGCGTCCGATCCGTTGCACGCCGCATCCATGCAACCGTTCGCCCGACTGGGTGGAGACTCCGTGATCATGGCACCCTTGCGGGCACGCCGGAGAGTGCTGGGTGCGCTGACCCTGGTCAGGGGCGAGGGGCACCCGCCATGGGGCGAGGGGGACCTGGCGCTGGTCGAGGACCTGACCCACCGCATCGCGCTGGCTCTCGACAACGCCAGGCTCTACGCCGAGACCCAGGCCGTCGCCGAGCGCCTCCAGCGCTCCCTGCTGCCGGTCCTGCCCGTCTTGCCGGGTCTGCGCATCACCGCCCGCTACTCCCCGGCGCTCGCCACTGCGCAGATCGGCGGTGACTGGTATGACAGCTTCGTCCTGCCGGAAAGCGGTGACACCACTTTGATCATCGGCGACGTGACCGGCCACGATCTGCATGCCGCCGTGACCATGAGCCAGGTGCGGAACATGCTGCGTGGCATCGCCTGCGACCGCCGGGAGCCCCCCGGCATGATCCTGCGCCGCTTGGACCTCGCAGTCGACGCCCTCTACAGACACCGGACCGCCACCTGCGTGTACGCGCTGCTCAAGGGCCAGGAAGGAGGGCCCTACCAGCTGGAATGGGCGAGTGCCGGACATCCACCGCCCCTGCTGGTCACCGCGGACGGCGACACCGCCTACCTGCACGAAGCACATGGCCTGCTGCTGGGCGTCGACCCGCACGCCGAACGGCCCAGTGCCTGCCTGTCCCTGCCCGAGGGCAGCACCCTGCTGTTGTACACGGACGGTTTGATCGAACGGCGCGGCGAATCCATGGATCACGGTATGACCCGGCTCCGGCAGCACGCTGCCGCCTTGGTCGACCAGGACCTCGACGAGCTAAGTGACGAGCTGATGAACGGACTCGTGGCAGGGGCCCACGACGACATCGCCCTGCTCGCCCTGCGACTGCCACGGTCGGACGATGGCGCTTCCCCTTGAGGCCAAGTCGGCTGCAGGCCGTACGCGATGCAGGCAAGGCTTGCGATCATGACGCCTAGGTGTGCGCTGGAAAGGAGACACTGCAGGAGCCGTGGACGACCTGGGCCGGCCTGCCGAGCAGCGAGGAGGGCGAGGACTCGTGGGCCAGGAGATCGACATCCACGTCAGCACGCATCCGAGTCCCTCCGCCCAGCCGGATCCGGTCGAGCGGCTTCGGCGGGAGAATGTCGCCCTGCGCAATCGGATGCTCGCGCACGCGGCCGTGGCCGCCGCTCAGGGGATCCTCAAGGAGCGATACCGTCTCGCCTCCCTGGAGGAGGGGTCCGAGCTGCTGCGCCGTACTTCTCAGCGGCACAACGTCAAGCTCCATACTTTTGCGGACGCGGTCATCCGCATTGCCGGGCCGGACGAGCGGACCGGCGCCTGGCTTCCCCACCGCGCCCGGGCCGGCGCTCCCCCGCTTCCCGGGCTCCGGCTGTCCGGCGGCACAAGCTCGACGGCTCCGCAGGGCGCGGTCCTCGGCGCGGGGCTGCGCCGGGTACTGGAGATCACCGAGGCCGCCATGGGCAATGTGCAGCTAGCCGAGGGCGGACTGCTGCGCCTGGAGAAGCACTCCGGGCTCGGTCGGCAGTCCACGGACTTCTTCGCCTTCGTCGACCACTCCGGCACCGCATGCGCGCGGGCCGCCCGGGACCGCCGGCAGGTGACCATTCGCGACGTCGCCACTGCCACCGCCTTCGACGAGGATTCCCGGCACGTGATCCTGCGCGCCGGCAGCCGCGCTTGTCACAGCGTTCCGCTGCTCGGCGAGCGTGGTGCCTTGCTGGGAGTGATCCCGTCGCATCACGCCCGGTCGATCGCCGGATTCACCCGCAGCCAGCTCGCGGCCCCGCACGAAACCGCTGACGTGGTGGGCCGGGCCGGCATGGCACCGACGCACCGTCATCCTGGACGCCCTGGAGGATTTCCAGCGCACAGCGTCCCAGGCGTACTGAGCGGCTGTTCGGCCCGGCCTGCCGCCCGGTGCTGGTACGCGGCCTCGGCCGGCCCCGGCGCGCGTACCTACGGCTTCACGCCCAACGGACCGCGCATACGCGAACGGCTGGGGGTTGCTCGAGCGTCGCAGGGTTCGGAGCAGATCCCGGCGTGAGCCTCCGGACGTGCCGTCACGGTCCGGGGGCTCACGCGTCCCGTCGCACGAGCAGCACCCTCCGCGAGCACCTTGAACGGATGGATGGACACGAGAAGAGGCGTAGTCCCTCCTCGTACCCATGCGAACGACGCGCCGGGGCGAGAGATCCTCGCTGGCGGACTACGGAACGACGGGACCGCCGGGCGTCTGTGCGGAGCCCCGCTGACGCGTCCTTCCCCCCGACGCGCACGTCACCCGATTGCCGCGCGCACGGAGTGCATCCGGCCTGACCGGCGGCACGGTAGAGACAGTGGAGAAGTCCGGTGCGGTGCACCGGTGCACGAGGGAGCGCAGGAACGGTGACCTTGCGCATGAGGCAGCCATGATGATGACCGAGGACGAAGCGACGGCCCGCGAAGCGCTGACCTGTCTGGTGACCGGCGCGAGCGGATACATAGGCGGCCGACTGGTGCCGGAGCTGCTGGACGCCGGTCACCGGGTGCGCTGTATGGTCCGCACGCCGCGCAAGCTGCGCGACCATCCGTGGGCGGACCGGGTGGAGATCGTCCGGGGCGACGTGACCGATGCCGAGTCCGTGGCGCGCGCCATGGAAGGTGTGGACGTCGCCTACTACCTGGTGCACGCGCTCGGCAGCGGCCGCGATTTCGAGCGGACCGACCGCGACGCCGCGCACGTCTTCGGCGCGCAGGCACACCAGGCAGGCGTCCGCCGCCTTGTTTACCTAGGTGGTCTCACGCCCGCCGGCGTCGACGCATCGCGGCTCTCCCCGCATCTGCGCTCCCGCGCCGAGGTCGGCCGCGTCCTGTTGGCCTCGGGTGTGCCGACCGCCGTTCTGCGCGCCGCCGTCATCATCGGTTCCGGCTCGGCCAGCTTCGAGATGCTGCGGTATCTGACCGAGCGGCTGCCGGTCATGGTGACCCCGCGCTGGGTGCAGACCCGCATCCAGCCGATCGCGGTGCGGGACGCGCTGCGCGTCCTGGTGGGCTGCGCCGGCCTGCCGGCTGGCGTCAGCCGCGCCTTCGACATCGGCGGCCCGGAGGTGCTCACCTACCTGGAGATGATGCAGCGGTACGCCGCCGTCGCCGGCCTGCCGCGGCGGCTCATCGTGCCCGTTCCTGTGCTCACGCCCGGCCTGTCCAGTCACTGGGTCGGCCTGGTGACCCCGGTGCCGGCTTCGATCGCCCGCCCGCTGACAGAGTCCCTGCGCCACGAAGTGGTCTGCAGGGAGCGGGACATCGAGCGGTACGTGCCCAGCCCTCCGGGACACCCGCTCGGCTTCGACCGGGCCGTCGCCCTGGCGTTGCAGCGGGTACGTGACGCGCAGGTGAGCACTCGCTGGTCGTCCGCCTCCGTGCCCGGCGCGCCCAGCGACCCGCTGCCGACCGACCCGGACTGGGCCGGCGGCAGTTTGTACACCGACGTCCGGGAACGTGAGGCGGACGTGGCGCCCGACGCCCTGTGGCAGGTGATCGAGGGGATCGGCGGCGAGAACGGTTGGTACTCCTTCCCGCTGGCCTGGGCGGTGCGCGGCTGGCTCGACCGTCTGGTGGGCGGTGTGGGCCTGCGCCGCGGTCGGCGGGACGCCGGGCGGCTCCGGGTGGGCGACTCGCTGGACTTCTGGAGGGTGGAGGAGATCGAGCGCGGGCGGCTGCTGCGGCTGCGCGCCGAAATGCGACTGCCGGGTCTGGCCTGGCTGGAGATGCGCGTCGACGGAGACGACGGCGGGCCTGTGCGGTACCGGCAGCGGGCGGTGTTCCATCCGCGGGGGCTGCTCGGCCAGGTGTACTGGTGGAGCGTCTCGCCCTTTCATGCGGTCGTCTTCGGCGGGATGGCCCGCAACATCGTCCGTGCCGCCGCCCGCGTCCAACGTGCTGCCTCCGACGGCGCTGAACCGGCAACGAACGGCCGCCTCGCATCCGGACCCGCCACGCCGCCGGAAGACAGTGCCGTCCACACCGGCCGACGCCGCCCGCCGGAACGAAGCTGACCACTATGCGTGTCTTGGTGGTTCTTTTCGCCTCCTACCTGTGCCTGCACGACCATCCGCAGTTCCGTGCGGCGGTGGAGACCGCCGGCGCGGTCGTTCCGCTCCTTCGTCCGTGACCGCGCCGTGGATGCGGCCGGATTCGCCGCGCCCAACCGCGTGGCCTTTCTCGGCGCCTGCCTGGCCGACCTCGACACCTCTCTGCGCGAAACGCGGCGGCCAGCTCGTGGTGCGCTCCGGCGACCTGGTGGCGGAAGTGTGCCGCGCGGTGCGCGAGGATCCCCCTCGACCGCGACGACAGAGCGGCAGTGCCACTTCCCGGCCTCCGCACCGAGGCTCCGACCGAGCGGGACCGGATGCGCGATACCTGCCGGACGGCACTCCTCGCATTCGTTGCCTATGCCGTCGACGAGGCACCGGGTCGGGCGGGAGGCCGATGCCCGTCGAGCCGACGCCCGCGCCGGTGCCCAGCGTCGGACCTGAAGAAGCCGGTAGGGCATCGAAGGACCTGCGGTTTTTCGACTTCCCGGAAGTGGAGCAGCATTCGGGTGTGGGGAACTCCCTCGTCGCCGCCTGCCCTGCCCCTGGGCCGAAGCGGAAGCCCCCGATACGTCTCCTCGGGCCGGGCGGAGCCGTGATGGCCTGCTCGCCCGCATGTACGAGCTCGGCCGGCGGGTGTTGCATCAGCGGCTCGCTCCGGTATCGCCATCGTCATGTGGAGAATTCCGGTGTCTCCTGCCGCCCGGAGCGGAGTCGTCCCCCTTGTCTTCCAACAGTTCGAGGAGCGCGGCGTCCGCCCTCTTCTGATCTTCCTTCGTCAGCTCGACCGGCGCATTGTTGTAGACGGTGTAGCGACTCGGATCGACGATGTTGGCGGCCCGCAGGGTGAACGTCAGCAGGCGGCGCCACCCCTTGCGGTGACCGACCCGCGCTTGCAGCTGGACCGTGTAGTCACGGGCCTCCGGCATGAACCCGGAGAACGGTGCCTCGAACTCGATGAAGAGCTGTTGCGCTTCTCTGCCGGGCACGACGAAGCCCGCCGGCAGCTTCGCGTCCTCGTCCGGCCCCGGCTGGAGGCGAGACGGTGAGGACACCCACAGAAGCGGCAGGTGAGAAGCGGGTTCGTCGGGGAAGGTCAGGATGAGGTCCTGGACGACTATCGGCTTGGGGCCGGTGTTGTGAAGGACGAGCGGGAGCCGCAGGCGGGCCGTGGATGAGTGGACAATCGCTGCGAAGGCATGAGGCTCCCATGTCTTCAGGCGCCCTTGTCTGGCGTTGAGCCACCAGAACGACGCGACGGTGAAGAGCAGTGCGCAGGCCGACACCACGCCGGCGCCTGTGAGTGATGAGGACGCGGCCTGATCGGCCGCGGTCATCAGCGGAACCACAGATTCAGTGTGCCAGGCCTGGAGTGGGCTGGCTAACAGGACTCAGGGACCTCCGCCGCGGGTTCATGTCATGAGTCGATACCGACAAGGAGCACGAGATACCACGCGACCAGAGCGGCGCACACCACCGCCGGGACGAGTTTCGGCAACCTGTCTCCCTTGCGCACGTGCGTG
Organism: Streptomyces sp. NPDC052107; assembly: GCF_040680215.1. Classification (NCBI taxonomy): domain Bacteria; kingdom Bacillati; phylum Actinomycetota; class Actinomycetes; order Kitasatosporales; family Streptomycetaceae; genus Streptomyces; species Streptomyces sp. NPDC052107. The sequence goes on along the minus strand of NZ_JBFAWG010000031.1, from coordinate 35,631 downwards.
GTCACAGCACTGGCGAGAAGTATCAGGAGCCCGACGCCGGCCAGACCTCCGAACAGCGGCAGGACCGGTCCGAGGGCCACGCCGATGGCGCCTGCCAACTCCAGCGCACCGATCACTCGGTAGGCCGCGGGGGTGAAGCCGGCGTGGGCGGCCAGCTCGGGCATCGGGCCGAGCGCCATGATCTTGGCCACGCCGAGCAGGTTGAAGATCAGCACGATGAGACAGGCCAGGGCGGCGGAGAGGGTCATGAGGCGTCCTTGACGGTGTGCGGGTGACGGGCCTGGCGGCGTTCTGTTCCCAGGCGGGCGAAGTAGGCGACGAGGTCCGGGTTGTCGACCGCCGCGGGGTTGAGGACCTGTTCGGCGGGGGCGCCCTGGAGGAGGCGTTTGACCGGGACTTCGAGTTTCTTGCCGGTCCTGGTGTGCGGGATGGCCGGTACGGCGAGGATCTCGTCGGGGACGTGGCGGGGCGAGGCGCAGGCGCGGATGGCGGCGCGGATCTTCTCGCGCAGGACGTCGTCCAGGGCGACGCCGGGCGCGGGTACGACGAACAGGGGCATCCAGTAGCCGCCGTCGGGTTCCTCCACGCCGATGACGAGTGCCTCGGTGATCTCGGGGAGGCGTTCGACGATGTCGTGGATGTCGGCACTGCCCAGGCGCACGCCGTTGCGGTTGAGGGTGGCGTCGGAGCGGCCGTGGACGATCACCGAGCCGTGGGAGGAGAGGGTGATCCAGTCGCCGTGCCGCCACACGCCCGGGTAGGCGCCGAAGTAGGCGTCGCGGTAGCGGCTGCCGTCGGGGTCGTTCCAGAGGTGCAGCGGCATGGAGGGCATGGGACGGGTGACGACCAGTTCGCCTACCTGGTCGACGACCGGCCGTCCTGCGTCGTCGTAGGCCGCGAGTGCGACGCCGAGGTGGGGGGCGGACAGCTCGCCGGCCCAGACGGGGGTCGTGGGGGCGCTGCCGGCGAAGGCGGAGACGACGTCGGTGCCGCCACTGGTGGAGGCCAGCTGGATTCCTGCGCCCACGTGGTCGCGGACCCAGGGGTAGGCGGAGGCGGGCAGGGCGGAGCCGGTGCTGCCGACGGCGCGGATGGCCGACAGGTCGTGTGCGGAGGGTTCGATGCCCAGTTTGGCCATGGCCAGCAGGTACTGGGGGCTGGTGCCGAAGACGGTGACCTTGTGGCGGGCCGCCAGATCCCACAGGACGTCGGGGCGCGCCACCGGGGCGGGGCTGCCGTCGTAGGTGCAGGTGGTGGCGCCGGTCAGGAGGGTGGAGACGACCAGGTTCCACATCATCCAGTGGGTGGTGGTGTACCACAGCAGGCGGTCCCCGACGCCCAGGTCGCAGTGCAGGCCGAGGATCTTGAGGTGTTCGAGCAGGACGCCGCCGTGCCCGTGGACGATGCCCTTCGGCAAGCCGGTGGTGCCGGAGGAGAAGACGATCCACAGAGGGTGGTCGAACGGCACCGAGGTGATGGTGAGGTACTCGGTGCGGGTGGCGGCGTCGTCCCAGGGGACCGTGAGGCCCGTGTGCCGGTTCTCGGGCCAGGCAGTGCCCAGGTGATCCACGAGCACCGTGGCCTTCAGGTTGGGCAGGGCGTCGGCCAGTTCGAGGGAGGCGGCGCGGCGGTCGTGCGTGGTGCCGTTGAAGAGGTAGCCGTCCGCGGTGATGAGCACCGTGGGTTCGAGCTGGGCGAAGCGGTCGGCGGCGGCCTTGGGTGCGTAGTCCTGGCCGCATACCGACCACACGGCGCCCAGGCTGGCGGTGGCGAGGAAGGAGATGAGGGCGTGGGGGGTGTTGGGCAGGTAGCCGACCACCCGGTCGCCTTGGCCGACGCCCAGGTCCCGCAGGGTGGCCGCGACGGAGGCGACCTGGGCGCGCAGCTGCCGGCCCGTGATCTCGTAGCCGGCTCCCGTCTCGTCCAGCGCGGTGATCGCGGGAGCGTCCGGGTGCAGGTTGCGCAGCGCGTGGTGGGCGTAGTTGAGGGTGGCGCCGGGGAACCAGCGCGCGCCAGGCATGGTCTCCTCGGCCAGCACCCGCTCGTACGGGGTGGTCGCGTCGATGTCGAAGTACTCCCACACCGCTGCCCAGAAGCCCTCCAGGTCGGTGACGGACCAATGGTGCAGAGCCTGGTAGTCGGTGGGGTCCTGGATCGCTTCGGCACGCTGTTGCCTGGCGGCCCAGCGGGCGAAGTCCGCGATGCGGCTGCCGGCGACCGTCTTCGGGTCGGGCGACAGGAACGGTTCCGGATACGGCGTGGGGCGCTGGGGGGTCATGGCGCGGTGCTCCTCGGCAGGGGGACGGACCGGGCTTCGGCGGTAGGACGGGCCGTGTGCAGCAGGGAGGCCCAGGCGGTGGAGTCCGGGAAGGCACCGGTGCCGGCAGGCACGGTGCTCATCACGACGCGGTCGGGCCGCAGCAGAACCGCGTCCGCCCGACCCTGTACCAGCCAGTCGGCCAGGGTGCCGTCGTCGTCAAGGTCGTCGACGTGGATCGTGGGTGCGTCCAGCGCCGTGACCACGGCCGTCATCTGTGGGGTGGGCGGGACAGCGGTCAGGACGGCGAAGGAGTCTCCCAGTACGTCATCCAGGCGGACTCGCCTGCCGTCGGTGGTCACCCAGGGCTGTGGGCAGAAGGTGCCGGCCAGCCCGCGTTTGATGAGCCCGGGGCGGCGTCGTACGAGCGGGCCGGCGGTCAGCGCGGGGCTGAGGTCACGGCTCACCGCAGAGGTCACCCCGGGCACGCGGCAGGCCATGCCCACGGCGGCCCGGCGGAGCGCCGCTGCGTGGTCCTGTCCACCCGTCATGGCCCAGCCCATGGCCACCGCGAGCCGGATCACATGGCGGGCGTGCGGTTTGCGCTCGCGCTCGTAGGTGTCCAGCAGCCTGTCGTCTGCGCCCTGTTGGAGAACGCGGGCGAGTTTCCAGGTCAGGTTGCGGGCGTCGCGCAGGCCCGCGCACAGGCCCTGCCCGATGAAGGGCGGGGTGAGGTGGGCGGCGTCGCCGAGCAGGAAGACGCGTCCCCGGCGCCACCGGTCCGCGAGGCGGGCCCGGAAGGTGTACTGCGCCTGCCGGATCACCTCGAAGTCGTCGCCGCCCGAGGCGTCGGACGGCACGTCCACCCAGGGGGCGATCAGCTCTCGCAGGAGTACCCGGCCGTCCGGGCCGTCCAGGTGTACGTCGGCGGGCAGCCGGAACTCCCAGCGGTAGCGGTCCTCGCCGAGGCGCATGAAAGTGGCGGGCTGGGTGGGGCAGCAGATCTGGTCGACGCCTTCCCATGTGCGCACCGGGCGGCTGGTGCGCACGTCGATGACCCGCCAGCTCTCCTCGAAGTGCAGGTCCTCCCACACGGCGCCGATGGCGTCACGGGTGAGACTGCCCGCGCCGTCACAGCCGAGGACGGCGTCGGCCCATACGTGCTCCTCGTCGGTGCCGCCCTCCCGTCGGAAGGTCACCCGGACCGGAGCCGTACCGTCGGTTTCCTGGGTGACGGACAAGACCTCCACCCCGCCCCACAGCTCGCACTCCGGGCGGCGCGCGAGAGCGGCGCGCAGCAGGCGCTCCAGGTCCGGCTGGTCGAACATGCTCGTCTGGGGGAAGCCGTGGTGACCGTGCGGCGACCGCGCGAATTCGGCGATCACGCGGTGCCGGGAGTCCAGCAGCCGCAGCCCGCGGGCCGGTCGGGCGAGGGCGGCGAACTCCTCGTGGATCCCGGCACTCTGCAGGATCCGGCGCACCTCGTCGTCGGCGACGACGGCGCGCGGCAGGGGGTAGACGTCCTGATGGCGTTCCAGGACGAGGCTGCCCACTCCGTGCCCGGCGAGCAGGAGCGCGGCCGTGACGCCGACGGGCCCCGCGCCGATGATCACCACGGGTCTCCGGGCTGTGTCGCTCACGTCGCGTCCGCCACGGCGTTGCGCTGCTCGCCCAGGTCGATGTGCCCGTCGGGGGTGGAGATCGTGGCTGTGACGAGGTCGCCGTTGCGCAGGTATCGGGGGTTCTTGGCCTGGCCGTTGAAGAACGCCTTCCACTTCAGCGCGGGCGGCAGCAGGGCGGCGATCTTCTCGACCGGCTTGGGCGGCGCCTTGAGGGCGGTGCCGCCAGGGGTTCCGGTCAGCAGCAGGTCACCCGGGTCGAGGGTCTGGAAGCGGGCGAGCAGGGTGAGCGCCTGCGCGGGCCGTACGATCATGTCGGCGAGGGTGCGGTCCTGGCGCGGCACGCCGTTGACCGACAGCCGCAACCGCAGGTCGATCAGCCGGGCGAAGTCCTCGGGCTCCAGCAGGGCCAGGTACGGGCCGGTCGGTGTGAAGGTCGGGTACGACTTGCTCTCGTAGAACTGGGTCTTGGTCAGCTGCACGTCGCGGGCGCTGACGTCGTTGGTGAGGACGAGCCCGGCGACGTAGCGCGGCAGGTCCGCCTCCTCGACGACGGTGCCCACCGGCAGCGTCGCACCCATGACGAGGCCGAGTTCGACCTCGTAGTCGAGGAACTTCACGTGTGCGGGGCGGACGATCGTCTCGTGCGGGCCGCTGACCGAGCCGGACGCCTTGCGGAAGAAGGTGGGCGGGATGTCGCCGGTGAAGCCGGAATCCTTGGCGTGACTGCGGTAGTTGACCATCTGGGCGACCACCCGGCACGGGGTGGTGACCGGAGGCAGCGCCACCAGGTCGGCGACGGGCGTGCCGCTCTCGCCGGAGGCGGCGGCCTCCCGCACGGCGGCGCGGTCGGCGAGCAGGTCGGCGGTGGTAACCGCCTTGGTCTCGATGCGGACGGCGCGCTCGTCGCGGACGACCCACCAGCCGTCGCTGGTGCGCAGAACGTTGGTGCTCATGAGCTCATCGCTTTCATCAGGCCCAGCAGGCGTGCGGGGTCGAGTTCGTTGTCGTCGCGCAGGGCCGTCATGACCTCGCGGAGCTTGGCGGGGGAGGGGGTGGTGCCCAGGAAGTCGCGGGTGGCGGGCGGGCCCCACTGGGCCAGGCCGCTCGCCGACATCGGCGCCCAGCCGGGTTCGAGGTCGCAGGAGAACAGGTCGCCGTCGGCGAAGTGCTCCAGCATGAAGCGGTCGGGGTCGCGCCAGTAGTCGAAGAGCTGACTGCCCTGGATGTGCCGGCCGATGCCCCAGCTGCGCCGGTAGCCGCGCTCGGCCAGGTACTCCCCGCCGGCGGCGATCGAGTCGAGGTCGGTGACCTGGTAGGCGGAGTGGACGTAGCCGGTCCCGGGCCCGAGGTGCAGGGCGAGAGTGTGGTGGTCCACGGGCGTGCTGCCCTGGTCGCAGCGGATGAACGCCATGGTGGGACCGCGCTCGCGCTGCCCGTCCAGGAACAGGAAGTCCGACACGATCATGCCGAGGGTGTCCAGATACCACTCCAGGGTGCGGGCGAACGACCGTGTCTCCAGCACCACATGGCCGAGACGCTGGATGCGGGACGGCTCGCGGGGCGGACGCTGGGTGGCGTTCGTACGACGGTGATCGGAACCGAAGTTGAGGATCAGCGGCTCCTGCCCGGGCAGCGCGGGCAGCGGCTCGGCACAGTGCACCACCCGGACCGGCAGGCCCGATGGATCGAACAGGGCTACCGACCGGCCGCCACCCGGTACATCGATGTCCCGGACGGTGTGCCCGACGGCCGCGGCAAGCCGGTCCACATCGGCCCGCTCGGCCGCTCGGAACGCCGGCCCGAGGAAGCGGGAGGCGCGCCCACGCCGGATGACCATGCAGGGTGAGCCCTCGAACGTGCCGCGCAGCCACAGTTCGTGGTCGGTGCGGGCGGCGATCGCGAAACCGAAGTCACGGGCGAACACCTCGGCCCGGTCCAGGTCCGGCTTCTCGAACTCCAGCCAGGCCAGGTCCGCCACCTTGATCACGGGATTGCGGGCTCGTCCGGGGTGCTCTCCGCGCAGGGCGCCCTGCTCGCTGTGGAGGTCTTGGTGGGGCGTCAGAGGACCGCCCTTGTTAACGGGGATGTGGGACATGGTGTCCTCCAAGCAACACTGCTGTAATGAGGGAATCATCAACTCTGCTGTTTCTCATCGTCAATAGGTGAAGCCCAAATAATTGAGGATTTCATCAGTAATGGCAGGGTCATCGTCGCGGCGGTTACACTGAGCCGTATGCCGACGTCAGCCCCACCCAAGAACCGCTTCGAGCGGCGCCGCGCCGAGACCCGTCAGGCGCTCGTGCGTGCGGCCCGGCAGATCCTCGCGGAGACCGGGGACACCAGCGCCAGCATCCAGGCCATTGCCGAGCGCGCCGATGTCGGTTTCGGATCCTTCTACAACCACTTCGAGTCCAAGACGGAGCTGTTCGACGCCGCGGTGACGGACGCCCTGGAGGAGTTCGGGCAGGTCATCGACGAGCGCGTGGAAGGCATCGACGACCCGGCCGAGCTGGTCGCCGCCGGTTTCCGGCTCACCGCCCGGATGGCCGACTCCCACCCGGAACTCCTGCGGATCCTGCGCGACCGCGGTCTGTCTCACATCCACTCGGACAGCGGTCTCTCCCCGCGCGCCTTGCGCGACCTGGAGATCGGCATCGCGTCGGGCCGTTTCACCTGCGGCAACGCGACAACCGCCCTGTCCGCCGTGGGCGGCACCCTGATGTCCCTGGTGGCGCTACGACTGGCCCGCCCCGACATCGACGGGGACGAGGCCGCCTCCGACCTGGCCGAGATGGTCCTGCGCATGCTCGGCGTCCCTCCGGACGACGCCCATGAGGTCACCCGACGCCCGCTGCCGGACCCCGCCTGACAACGTCCCGCACCTGGAGCGCAGCCGCCTGCGGTGCCACGCCGGCGGCGACGAGGAATGCGGTGGCGGCGGCCTCACCCGTCGGGTCCGCCCACGTGCCCGCGGCGTTCTCCTCGGCGAGGGTCAGCATCAGTGCTTCCAGCGCCTGGGCGAGGACAGGTGCCGGGACATGGTCTGCGAACACGCCTTGGTGTTGACCGCGCCGTATGGTCGCGACGGCCTCCTCACGGGCCTGTGCCAGGGTGGCGCGGATCGCCTCCTCTCCCAGGTGGCGTCGCCCCAGAGAGATGAGCATGCGGTACTGGTCGCCCACCGCCCATGCCGCCAGCACCATCCGCGTCATCGCCTCGAGCGGATCGGCATCCGTGGCAGGGGCTGCGCCGAACGCCTGCTTCAGCGCCCGTCCCGCTTCCCGTGCCAGCTCGGCGACCAGCGCCTGCCGGCTGGAGAAGTGTCCGTAGAGGGTACGTCGGGCGACGCCGGCCGTCTGAGCGATGCCGTCGAGACTCGCGTTGGGGTCGTCCCGCAGTTTCTGGCGAGCGGCCGCGAGGATTCGTCTGCGGTTCCCGTGAGCATCCCTGCGCTGCGGAGTACCGCCCGGGGTGTCGATCGTCTGCATGGCTCCGTCCCTGCACGGTTCTGCTGCTGGAAAACCGTGGGCGCCGGTGCTCCCTCACGCACCGGCGCCCACTCACCCCTGCCCAGGGTGGCTTGGTGTCCTGCTGACGGGCGTCAGGGGACGAGGATGAGGCGGATCGGGTCGCCGATCTTGTTCTCCAGGCGTCTGACCGCGTCGGCCGCGTCGACGAGCGGGATGTGGTCCGTGATGGAGGGGGCCAGGTCCAGGCGCCCGGCTGCGGCCAGTCGCACCAGCTCGGAGACCGACTCCGGGAAGCCGCCGTAGTGACCGCGCACCTGCTTCTGCAGGTAGTTGAAGGTCAGGCCCTCGGTGATGGTGAGCGGCTTGGGCGTGATGCCCACCAGGATCAGGGAGCCGCCCAGGCCGAGCACGGAGGCGGCCTGCTCGCGGACGGCGGGTACGCCGGCGCAGTCGAAGGCGAAGTCCAGGCCCCGTCCGTCGGTGGCCGCGCGGACCTGGTCGGCGAAGTCGGGGGCGGCCGGGTCCAGGGCGTGGTCCGCGCCGAAGGCCAGGGCGCGTTCGCGGGCGCTGGGCAGCGGGTCGACGGCGATGATGGGTGCGGCGCCGACCAGGCGTGCGAGGCGCACGTTGTGCGCGCCGACTCCGCCCACGCCCCAGATGCCGACGGACTGGGCGGCACGGACGCCCGCGGTGGCGACGACGGCGGCGTAGGGGGTGGACACCGCGTCGGGGATGATCGCGGCCTGGTCGAAGGGGAGGCTGTCGGGGATAGGGATGAGGGTGTCCTCGCGGGCGATCACGTACTCGGCCCAGCCGCCGTCGTAGTCGATGCCGGCGGTGAGCATCTGTGTGCAGGGGCGGCGGCGCACGCAGCCGGCGCACCGGCCGCAGGTCTTGCCGGCCTCCAGGGTGACGCGGGTGCCGACGGTCAGGCCGCGCTTGAGGTCGGGGCCGAGGGTGTGGATCACACCGGAGACCTCGTGGCCGACGGTGACCGTGTCGGAGGTGGCGAACAGCGGGACGAGGGAGCCGTCGAGGAGGTGGACGTCGGAGAGGCAGACGCCTGCGGCCTTGACCTCGATGAGTACCTCGCCCGGGCCGGGCACGGGGATGGGGACCTCCTCCACGGCGAACTTCTTGCTGTCCAGGTGGAAGCGTCCGGCGAGCATGGTGTCCATGAGGATCTGCTTTCTGTGAGCGGCACTCGGCGGTTCGGGCCGATGGGTGCCATGCGGTGTCCGAGGGGCTTGTGGTGGCCGGGAGGCGTACGGCCGGCAGCGGCGGATGCCGCACGCCTCCCGGCGGCTGGGGGGCACAGGCCTTGACGGCGTGCGACGGTCAGGCGAAGACGTCCTGCTGGTAGCGCTCGTCGGCTTCGAGCCGGGCGAGCCACTGCTGGGCGGTCTCGTCGTCGCAGCCGGTCCGCCGGCGGTAGATGGCGGCCAGTGCCTCGCGGACCGCGGGTGCCATGCGGCGGCCGTCACCGCAGACGTAGATGTACGCGCCGTCTTCGATGGCCTGCCACACCGTGTCGGCGGCGCCCGCGATGGCGTTCTGCACGAATCGGGCGGGGTGGCCGGTCACCGCCGAGAAGGCGGTGTGGACCTGCGCGATCCCGGCCTGCTCCCAGCCCTGCATCTCCTGCCGGTAGAAGTAGTCGTGCTCCGGGTGGCGGCAGCCGACGAAGACCTGCGACAGGCCGACCTGCGTGCCGTTCTCGTGCTGCCAGGCCCGCTCCTCAAGAAAGCCGCGCAGCGGCGCGATGCCGGTGCCCGGGCCGATCAGGATCAGCGGAGTGGCGGGGTCGGCCGGCGGGGCGAACGTCGGGGAGGGCACGCGGACATAGCCGTAGACGACGTCCCCGGGCTCGAGGCCCGCGATGTAGGAGGAGCAGGTGCCGCGGTACTGGCCGTCGCCGGACAGGGCCGGACCCTCCAGCAGGCCGACGGTGAGGCGCACATGGCGCGGGTTGGCCGACGGGGCGGAGGAGATGGAGTAGAAGCGCGGACGGATCGGCCCCATCATCTCCAGGAACACCGCCAGCGGCAGCTCGACCGCGGGGAAGCGCTCCAGCAGGCCCAGCACCGAGACCCGCCTGCCGAGGATCTCCTTCTGGTAGTGCTCCTCGGCCTCTTCCGTGTCGGCCGCGTACGCCTGGAGCTGCGGCCGCGTCCACGGGCACTGGGTGTACTCGGCCAGGGTCTGGATCTGGGAGCGGGTGGCCACGTCCTGCAGCTCCAGGAACTCGGTGAGCAGGATGCCGGCGGTGACGGGCACGCCGACCGGCAGGTGCGTGCGGCCGCCGCCGGGCTGGTCGAGCCGGAGTACTTGACCGTACTCGACACCGAGTCGCCTCAGTGCGCGCTCCACGAGGGCGGCTTCGTTCTTGGCGAAGACGGCCAGATGGTTGCCGGTGTCGTAGGTGACACCCTCGGGCAGCTCGACGGTGATGGACTTCGCGGACGGGCGCGGCGGCTCGATGCTGAAGTCCCACAGGCCGGTCGCGTCCTCCACGAGCTCCTCGTTGGCCACCACCGTGAGCGGGTATGCCTGCTCGGAGACGATGGCGGGGCGCACGTCGGACTCGGTGAGCAACTGGACCTGGTAACGCGGGCCGCTCGCCGCGGAGGTGTCGGCGGCGTACTCCTCGGCCAGGGTGGCCCACAGGGCATCCATCCAGCGACTCGCCATGCCGTCGAAGTCACCGGCGGCGTCCGCGATGCCGCGCTCGACGACGGGGGTGGCGCCGGCGGCCAGCAGACCTTCCTCGATCCGCTTGGGGAATGCCTGGAAGGTGGCCACCCACTGGGTGTTGCCGGCACCCAGCAGCGCGAACCGCACGTCGGACAGTGAACCCTCGGGCAGGCCGGCGGCGAGCAGGTCGTCGAAGCGCTGGGCGTTGTCGGGCGCCTTGCCGTTGTAGCTGGCGGCGACGACGACGAGCAGGCCCTCGGTGGGCAGGTTGTCGCCGAGGTCGTCCAGGCTCGTCAGCGTGGTGCCGAAGCCGGAGCGCTCACCGCGGTCGGCGAGGGTGCGCGCAAGGTCCTCGCAGGAACCGAGGCTGGAGCCGTAGGCGACGGTCAGGTTCACCCCGACACCGCTGACCGCTGTCTGCGCCTGGGTGTCGCCGGCCTGCAGGTCGGCGGCGCCGAAGACGGTCCGCTGGTGCTCCTGACGCCTGCGGACGACCAGCTGGAAGTCGCCGGGCTTGCGCGTCAGCGCCTCGCGGACGTCCATCTGGTAGTCGGTGGTGTCGGAGAACCGGAACTTCTGCAGTACCAGCGCCAGGGCCAGGCGGGCCTCGGTGAGCGCGAACTGCCGGCCGATGCAGGCACGTACACCGTTGCCGAACGGCTTGTAGGCGTGGGGGTGCTGCTCGGCGCGGTTCTCCGGCAGCCACCGGTCGATGTCGAACTCCTCCGGGCGGTCCCACGCCTTGGGGTGGGAGTGCAGTGCGCCCATGAGGATGTTGGCCCTGGTCCCCTTCTTCAGCTCGTACCGGTCACCGATGACGGTGCCGTCGATGGGCGCCTTGGCGATCATCGGGATGGGAGCCCACAGGCGCAGGGTCTCCTCCAGGATCCGCGGGATGACGTCCAGCTGCATGATCGTGTCGTAGTCCGGGACCGTGTCACCGGGCAGCAGGCGGTCCACCTCGGCGTACGCCTGCGCCAGAACGTGCGGGTTGCGCATCAGCGAGTACGTGGCGAACGACAGCAGGCCGCTGGTGGTCTCGTGACCGGCGATCAGGAAGGTCACCACCTGGTCGCGGACGTTGTCGTCCGCCAGCAGCTCGCCGGTCTCCGGGTCGGTGGCCTCCAGCATGAGGCCGAGCAGGTCCTCCTCGCCGCTGCCCTTCCCCTCACGGCGCTCCTTGATCACGCTCTCGACCAGGTCGCGCATCAGCTGGATGTTCTCGCGGTACTTCCGGTCGTCCGCCTTACGGAGCTTGGTCATCATCGGCAGCTCCTGGGAGCGCCGCATCGACTCGATCAGCGCCTCCAGCAGCGCGTTGAGGAAGGGGTGCAGCTCCTCCTTGTCGAAAGACTGGAAGCGGTAGCCGAACCCGGACAGGGCGATGGTGTCGAGGGTGAGCCGGGTGTAGTCGTCGGTGATGGCGACCGGCTGACCCTCCCGGCTCTCCCATTTGCCGACCAGGTTCTGGGCGATCTCCAGCATCTGTCCGTAGTAGGTCTTCATGGCTCGCTGACTAAAGGCCGGCAGGAGGATCCGGTGGGCCATGGCCCATTCCTCTTCGTGCTGGTGGGCCGTGAACAGCCCCGCCCCGGTGTAGTCCCGCACATGGGTCAGCGGCGTCTTCTCGATCTGCTTGAAGAACCGCGTCTCGTCGCAGACCTCGGCCACCAGGTCCGGGTCAAAGACGAAGACCTGCTCGATGCCGGCGATGTCCATGCCGTAGATCCCCTCGGGGAACTGCTTGGACAGCTCGTTGAAGTACTCCACCGGGTTGGTGTCAGGGATCTGCGGCGTGTGGCCGAGGAGGGGGATCCCGCGCGGGGACCGGATGGGGCGAAGGTCGTTCGCGGAGTTCGTGGTCATGGCTTGCTCCTGTGTGGGAGGGAGACGGGCAAGGGCGCGGTGCGCTGGTCGATGCCGTGGCGCCTCACGGAAACATACGCCGTATGGAATTGGTACCGTACGCCGTATGGAAACTCGACGCAACCCCCGGCGGTGCGGCCGGCCGCTGTGATCAAGGTCATTTCCATACGATGTACGAAACTGATACCGTGCGAGGTATGGAAAAGAAGGCGAGGCGTCCCCCGCGGGGAACGAGGAAGAGAGACGTGCCTCTGACCGAGGCCGGGATCTATGCCGCCGCCCTGCGGCTCATCGACGAGGACGGGGTCGAGGCGCTCACCATGCGCAAACTCGCCACCGAGCTCGATGCCAACCCGATGTCGCTGTACCACCACGTGCCGAACAAGGAAGCGGTGCTGCGCGGCGTGACGAGAATGGTCGGCGCCCAGTTCCGCACCGTGACGCTGGAGGACGCTCCCTGGCAGGAGCGCATCCGCCTGCTCGCCACGGACTTCCGTACGCTGGCGCATCGTCACCCCGAGCTGATGGCCTACTCGTTCAGCCACCAGCCGGATTTCATCCAGCCCGACGATCCGTTCTGGACCGCGCTCACCGCGATCGTGGCCGCCGCGGGAGTGCCGGAGTCGAAGGTCTCGGAGGCCGCTGCTCTGGTGCTCGCCGTCGTCGTCGGTGTCCTCACCGCCGAACTCAACGGCTCGCTTCACCAGTGGGCGAGCCTCAAGCCCCCCGGTCTCGCTGCCGGCGAAGACGAGTCCACCGACGCAGACCCGTCAGGGCCTGTCCAGGACCGCAGATTCCGCCTGGTGATGGACACGCTCATCGCGGGCCTGGAAAGCCGGCTTGCCGCCGAACGTGACAGCCAGGGCGCCGGCCGTTGAGTCCATGCTTCTGAGGCGTGGCTGCCTGGGAGCCGCCACTGACAGGGCCGCAGTCCGGATATCCGGGCGGCCCTCGTCGGGAGGGGGCGAGCGGGCCCTGGCCGGGCGGGCATCCCGAGGATCTTCTGGTGCAGCCGTCTGGTGCAGCCGTCCCCAGACGCCGGCCCGGGGCCAGATCAGGAACCGGCGGCGCACTGTTGACTTCGGCACCCCGAGGCATGGCGGCAGGGGCCGCCAGGCGCAGCCGGTGACCGGCACGTAGCTGATCGCCGCGAAGACTGCCTCATCAACGATGTTCGCGACCCCGCCGCACTGCGAACGCACCCGTGTCGGTGGCGGCCTCGCGGTCTCCCGCAGACCCTACGAACGATCCGTCCCCACCGTCCACTCCCCATAGCCGGCACTACCGCCAACTGGCCATGCGGGGCACGGCCTTGAGGGGGTGTGGGGAATTCGAGTATGTGAGGGGCCGCCGACCGCGAGGTCGGCGCCCCCCTGGGAATCAGTGCAGTGCGTCGTGGTCAGTCGTGCAGTGATGAGGGGGCGTCCGTGAGCGTGGCGTCGAGGGCGGCCGGGCCGAACCCGGCCTCGGTCAGGACGTCGGCGGCCACTCCGCGGCCGAGCTGGGCAAGACCGATCAGCAGGTCGTCGCAGTCGATGCGGTCGGAGCCGTTGTGTTCGGACCGCCTCTCGGCGATGGCGATGGCTTTGCGGGAGTAGGGCGTCCAGGCGATGCGCTCGGTTGCCTGGGAGGCACCCGTGCTCAGTCGGGTGCCGACGGACCGGTGGACCTCACGAGGAGCCGTGCGTCCGGCAGGTGCTCGACGTATGCCTCGACCAAGTCGTCAGCCAGCGCGTGCAGTTGGCCGGCAAGTTCGGCGGCGACGGTCAACAGGGCGAGCCAGTCGAACTGTTCTTGCCTTGCGGGGAGGTGCGCGGTGTCGCATCTCCGGTCGACTTCCGCGATGAGATCGTCCAGGTCCGGAAGAGCCATGGGGACGTTCACCCTTCTGGCTGCGTCAGCTGACGAAGGTCAACCGTCATCGCAGGGGCGAGTCGGCGGTGGGCGTCAGCACGGACTCGGCGATGCCGACGATCTGGGTGATGTCGAAGCCTTCCATGTCCGCGCGGAATTCAGGACTCGACAAATACGCCTCCAGCCGCTCCTGCATGTCGTCGGCGTCCCTGTAGGAAACGAGGGCGTACAGCTGGGGAGCCTCGCTTGCGGGCGCTGCGGGCGCCGTCCAGACGCCGTGTGTGGTGATCCGGTGCTTTGCCATACCGGGAATGTGCTTGGCCCAGATGTTCTCGTAGGCGTCGAGCGACTCAGGGCTGCGCAAGGTGTAGACGCGAAGCTGGTACTGGGACATGAACTTTCGTTCCTTTTCTTCTGGGCGTGGATGGGTGGCGGTCAGTCTTGCGAGAGGAGTGACGCCAGTTCGGTGTCCCAGTCGATACGTCCGGACTCGGTACCCCGTGGCACCAGCGTCTCCGTGTTTTCCAGGAAGGACTTGATGACCTGCACGGGAACCTCGAGCAAGGCGGTGCCTGCGGAAGATCCGAGGGTGATGTACATCGCCTCGTCACCAGGACCAACGGCCGGACAGACCCGGACATCTCCATCGCCTGCGGAAGCCTTCAGGCCCTCACTCAGAAGGTCGCGACCCAGGACCCATTCGACCGGCTCATCACCGTGGACGAAGAAGACGGCACGGACGACATAGGGGTCGGCGGGTTCGTAGCACAGGCGCATGCACATGGGCAGGGAGTAGTCGCGTGAGACGACAAGCTGCGCGGCCACATCCCGCACGACGGTCTTCAAGGACTTCATCGACATTCACTCCAAGGCGCCTCTCCCTCGGCCGCACCCCGCCGCCCGGCTGGCGACGAAGCGGCGGTGGAGGGAGGGGTGTTGCAGCGGAGCCCGGGCGCCGGACCGCACACTTCGTGTGCCATCGCGACAGCTGGGCGACGTGAGCCCGCGACACCTGATGGGTATCCGCAGGCAGTGGTGAGGAGGCAGGGCTCTCAGTCGGGCGGCCTGGACGGCGCTCAGGGACCGCTGATCCCTGACCAGCGAGTGCGTCCCTGCCGCCGACGGACTTCAAGGCGGGGGAAACGGCCTGGGCCCCTGGCCTCAAGCGGATCCTGCCTCACCAGTCACCGTGGTTCCGGTTGTGGTGTTCCCCGTTCCAGCCGATGTGCTCTGAGCGGTTCCAGTCGTGGCGGTACGACCGGCCGGACTTCCAGCCATGTCCGTCGCCCGGCCAGCGGTAGAAGTGACCACCGCGGTAGAAGAGACCATCGCAGTCGTGCCGGGTCGAATCGGTGCCGTGGTGGTCCTGGTGCCAGCCGCGGATCACGTCGCAGGAGTAGCCCTGTTCGAGCAGGTAACCGACTCCGCGGTCCCACTGGTAGTCGGCGGCCTTGACGCTGACGGGCGGCCGGTGGGCGTGTGCGGGCGCAGAAGTCGCGGCCGAAGCGGTGCCCCCGGCACCCAGAACGGCGACACCCGCGACCGCCACAGAGGAAGCAGTGACAGCGATGCGCTTCGTGAGCTTCTTCATGATCTTTCCTTCCTGGTTGGCGTGAGGTGCGCCGACCGGTTGTACAGGCAGGCGATGTGACGCCTGGCGCGGTCCGAGTCAGATTTTCCATACGGTGTATGGAACCTTCTCTCCATTAATACCATACGTTGTATGGAATGGTCGAAGTGGCGTGGGTCACGGAGATGGCCGGAGCTGACCAGGGCGACAACGGAGGCTTTTCTCAAGAGAGTTGCAATGCCCGCCTCATCGGCGCTCGGGAGTATGCGTCCCGCAGCCGCGACGTGCGGGCCTGCGATTCCCGGCCCCTGCTGAAAGCGAGGGGTGAGACAGCGGAGGAAAGTGGTGGACCTGCGCACCGGGGTGACGGGCACGGGCCTGCGCGGGAACGGCAGCTTCACCAGCGCGGAGCTGTCCGACGGCAGCCGCGTGGACGCGGACGTGTGCGTCGTCGCGCTGGGTGCGATCCGCAACGTCGAATAGCTGGCGGACTCCGGCCTTGCAGCAGGCCCGCGCGGGATCGCCTGCCAGCCCTTACTCGCTGTACGCGGAACTCCGCGGCTGGTCCCGTGGTACAGCAGACAGACGGCAGTTACCTGATCGGCACCTACCACGAGATCGCCGCTCTGCTCCACGACCCGCGGATGAGTACCGACCCCCGCGCCCGGGGGAAGTGACCCACAAGCCTCCGTTCCTCCGGCTCGACGACCCCGAACACCACAGGCTGCGCACCCTGGCCATGTGGCCCTTCGGACCGCCGCACAGCCCCGACCGGGTCGACTCCATGCGCGGCGAGATCGAACGGATCACCAGCGAACTGATGGCGTCCTTCGAGGCCGGCCGGCAGATCGACATCGTCGACGACTTCGCCTACCCGCTGCCCGTCACGGTGATCTGCCGGCTGCTCGGCGTACCGCGCGAGGACGAGCCGCTGTTCCGGGCGTGGTCCGACGCGCTGGTCGCGGCCGCCGACGTCAGGCCCGGCGACGACTCCACCGAGACGGACAAAGCCGGCGATCAGGCACGGATGGAGATGGGTGGGTACCTGGTGCACCTCGCCGAGCGGCGTCGCGGTGATCCGGGCGACGGCATGCTCTCCGCCTTCGTCACGAACCGGACCCGGCCCTGCGACTCACCCAGGAGGAACTCGCGGAAACCGCCGCGCTGTTGCTCATCGCCGGGCACGAGACGACGGTCAACCTGATCACCAACGGGGCGCTCACCCTCCTGCGTCGGCCCGAGCAGCTGGACCTCCTGCGCCGCGAACCGGACCTGCTGCCGCGAGCGGTGGAGGAGCTGCTGCGCTACGAGCCCCCGGTCCACATGCGCGAGCGCGTCCCGCGCGCCGGCATGGACGTCGCCGGCACCAAGATCCCGCAGCACGCGTCCGTCATTCTGGTGCTGGCCTCGGGCAACCGCGATCCCATGCGGTTCCTCGAGCCCGACCGGTTCGACCCCGGACAACCAGCACCTCGGCTTCGGCAGTGGTATCCATGTGTGCTACTGCAGCCCCCTTGCCCGCGTCGAGGCGTACGCCGCGCTCGGCGCGCTGCTTCCCCGCCTCGGCAGCGCCCGCCTGGTCGAAGACCCGCCCCCGTACCGGCAGAACGCCATGCTCCGCGAACCCCGCCACCTGCCCATCCAACTGTGAAGCCGCGTAGCCACGGCGCCCTCGCCCCCGCTGCGGCAGGACGAGGGCGCCGAACGATGAGCTGCACAGCGCGTGTCTGATTCCGATCAAGCAGGAGGGTCTTGACGTCTGAGGCATTACATCTGACTATTTCATCAGAAATGGACATAAGCTCCACTCTGATTCAAACCGCACCGTGTGCCGCTCACCGGGACAACGCCGTTCACCACGGCTGCACACAGGGCCGCCGGACCAAGCGCTGGCGCTCTTACTTCCGCACCGATGGGACGGACCGCTATGACCAACACCGACCACTTCCTCCTCGCCGAGCCGGTGGGCCCCCGTGATATGCCCGATGCCGCAATAGCGATGATCGATGCCGAGGGCATCGTGGTGGGGTGGACGCACGCCGCTCAGCAGCTCGTCGGCTATTCGGCCGGTGAGGTGGTGGGCCGGTCCGCCGTACACGTGCTGCCGCCTCCCCAGGACGCCCGGAGGGCTTCGGCGTTCTCCGAGCAGTGCCGTGCGCAGGGTGGCTGGTCCGGCACCGCGGCGATACGCCACCGCGACGGTCACACGCTCAGGATGACGCTGCGGGTCTCGCTGCTGCGGGGGCAGGACGCCGACACCCGCTGGCTGGTGTCAGTGACGGACATAGGCTCCCTGTCACCGGGGGCGACCGGAGGACCGGTGCGGGAATCGCTCCTTGCCCGCGCCCCGATCGGCATCGTCGTATATGACTCCCAGCTGCGCTGTGTCTGGGTGAACGACGCCATGGAGCGGTACGACGGCCTTCCTCGTCACCGACGCTTCGGGCGCGGTCTGAAGGACTCCCTACCCGCCGTCGAGGCCGAAGCGCTCAAGGTGGTGATGCGGCAGGTGCTGGAGAGCGGCACGACGACGGTGCACGAGTACCGTGCGTGGCCGCCTGCGGACCGGCGCCGTGAGCACGCGTTCTCGGCCTCGTTCTTCTGCCTGCAGGGCGCGGCCGGCACGCCGCTGGGCGTGTGCTCCATGACCGTGGACGTCACCGGGAACCGGCGGGCGCGTGAGCGCCTCGCCATCCTCAGCGAGGCCGGCACGCACATCGGGAGCACCCTCGACGTGATGCAGACCGCGCAGGAACTGGCAGAGCTCACCGTGCCCCTGCTGGCCGACCACGCCCTTGTCGATCTCGTGGAGACCGTACCGTTCGGCGTCGAGCCGTCGGCACGGACCGGCACAACGAGTGGCCGCTCGCGGCCGATGCGCCGTGCCGGTCTGGCCTCCATCGACCTTGGCGTCGTCGAGTTGCCGTGGGTGCGTGAAGAAGTGGTCCACCCCCACCCGGCCTCGCCGTTCTCCGCCGCCATGCGCACGGGTCGGTCGTACCTGGAGCCGGTGCTGGACGCCCATGCCGGCCCCTGGGTCGACCGCGACCCGGTGCGGGCGCAGAAGGTACGCGACAGCGGCGTCCACTCCTTGATGGTCATACCCATTCGCGCGCGGCGCTGCGTGCTGGGACTGGCGCTGTTCGGCCGCTCCGTGGAACAGACGCCGTTCCAGGAGGACGACCTGCTCCTCGCCGAGGAGCTGGTCACCCGGGCCGCGCTCAGCCTGGACAACGCGCTCCAGTACGCGCGTGAGCGCACCGCCGCCCTGACCCTGCAACGCGACCTGCTTCCCCATCGTGTGGGGGGCGGTGCCGCCGTCGAGGTCGCCTCGCGCTATGTGCCGGCCGACCTGGACCACGGTGTGGGGGGTGACTGGTTCGACGTGATCGAGTTGTCCGGCGCCCGGGTGGCCCTGGTCGTCGGCGATGTGGTGGGACACGGCATCAATGCCGCGGCGACCATGGGCAGGCTGCGCACCGCCGTGCGCACGCTCGCGGACCTCGACCTGCCCCCGGACGAACTGCTGGCGCACCTCGACGACACGGTCCGTCGACTGAACGACGAGGACGCCGACGACTCCGACCAGGTCCCCCCGGTGGTCGGTGCCACCTGTCTGTACGCCGTCTACGACCCGGTCACCCGGCGGTGCACGATGGCGCGGGCCGGGCATCCCCCGCCCCTGGTCGTCGACGCACAGGGCGGGGTCACCGTCCCCGACCTGCCCGCCGGAGCCCCGCTCGGCCTCGGTCTCGGCCTGGTGCCTTTCGAGTCCGTGGAACTGGAACTGCCCGAAGGAAGTGTGCTCGCCTTCTACTCCGACGGGCTGGTCGAGTCCCGCGACGAGGACATCGACGTCGGCCTGCAGCGTCTGGGTGCCGCCCTGGCACAGCCCGAAGTCTCCCTGGAGGACTTGTGCTCGCGGGCGATGGAGACCTTGTCGGCTCAGACGCCGGCCGACGATGTCACCTTGCTTCTTGCGCGGACCCGTGCACTGCAACCCGCCCAGGTCGCCTCCTGGGACCTACCGAACGAACTCGTCACCGTCCCGATGGCCCGGCATCTGGCCGCCCGCCAACTCCGTGAATGGGGTCTGGAGCCGCTGGTGACGGCCGTGGAGTCGGTCGTCAGTGAACTGGTCTCCAACGCGATCTGCCACGGCAACGGCCCGATCCGCCTACGGCTCATCCAGCACCAGGTGCTCACCTGCGAAGTCTCCGACACCAACACCGGTCAGCCACGCCCCCGCCGTCCCGGCACTCTCGACGAGCACGGCCGCGGCCTTTACCTCGTCGCTCGGCTGTCGCGCAGATGGGGTTCCCGCTCCGCAGCAGACGGCAAGGTCGTCTGGGCCGAACAAGACCTGCCGTCCACAGCCGGCGCCCTCTGACGCGCCGACGGCCGACAGCGGCCACAGGCCCCCTCTCCCGTAGCCCCGCAGCGTAACCCGCACGGTCCGGCGCGCGACCAGTAGATCGACAGAGCAAGCGCACGCTCACGCCGACGAGGTATGACCCGGATCCACGAGGCCACGAGGATCCGCCGGCGTGTCCGTCCCCCGCGGCCGTCACCCCGGGGAACGACAGCCATGACAAGACTCCGCGAACGCAAGAACAACTGGGAGGCGGTCCTGCGATCCCTGTACGGGGCCGTCGAACGCAATCGCCTCGAGGTGAGCGGATCGGTACTCCGCGCCGAGCTGGGCCTGCCCGACGAGGACCTCTCCGCCGCCTTCGCCTATCTGGCTGACGAGGGCCTGATCATCGTGGACTGGACCTCGCACCGGACCCCCGCTTCCGTCTCGCTGACACATGAGGGCATCTGCCTGATGGAGGGGCTGGAGGAGGAACAAGAGGAGATGGCGGAGAAGGAGGCGGAGCCGGGCGACTGACCCGTCCGCTTCTCCTCGGCCCAGGAGTAGCCTGACCGTACCGAGAGCTTTTCGCGCAGCGCTTCCGGCGGTGCCGTTCCCGGCGAGGGACGAAACGGGCAGTCGTCCTACGGCTCCCGGGACGGGACCGCACGATGGAACCCACCAGAACGCCGGCCGAAGGCGCGTCCGGTGCCGACGCGCACACGTACCGCATGCCCCTACCCCGCCTGACCCTCACCCCGGACGTCAGCCACGGCCCGCTGGACGGGGCCTGGTGGCCGCGCTGCGACGCGCCGGAGCTCGAACTTCCCTCGCTCGTCGACTTGTTGGAGCCGGAGCCGGGAGCCGCGATACGGGTCACCGTGGACCCCGCCGAATGGCCTGACTACCCGCACACGGTCATGGCGCCCGGCCGGGTGATCGCCGTGGAGCCGGCCGGACCCGGGAGCGACGCGCCCGTGATCACCCTGGACTGCGGCACCGTGGGACGCTGGGTGCTCCTGGTCGTCCCGCCCGAGGAGCCCGCCGGAACCGCCGCTCGGCTGCTGGCCGCCGCCGACCCCGAGAACCCGCTGACCGCCGCGCGCATGCTGAGGCTCGCCGAAGAGGGTCGCCCGGTGGGCGCGGCCGGGGAGGCGGAATGAGGCACGGGGCCCCCTGGGAGCCCACTGCAGGGACGACCGGCCGGCCTCGACCACCATCCTCGCGCGAGCCGTTGCCCACTCAGGATGAAGCATCTGCGCTCTTCGAGGAGTGCCGCATCGTCCGCGCGCACGGCGAACTGGACACGCGGACCGTGGCCCCACTGGTCCGCGCCCTGGCCGAGGCCCGCGCGGCCCGGCCCGGACGCCTCCTCCTGATCGTGGACCTGAGCGAGGTGACCTTCAGCGACTCCAGCATCCTGCCGCCCCTGTGCGAGGCGTGGTCCGACTGCTGCGCCCGGGGTGGCTGGATGCGCATTGTGTACGACAACCACACGACCGATCTGGTCGTCCGCCACACCGGCCTGCTCGACCGCTTCCCCGCCTACGCGAACGCACAGGACGCCTGGGAGGGGCGAACGGCCGACGACACCCCACCTCACCGCGAGCTTGCTCCAGGCCGCCGGGGCGCACCGCCCGGCCGAGGACGACGTGCCGCGCCGAACCACCCGACAGGACACCTCATGAGCAACCAGCTACGGCGCCCGCCACCGGCCCCGCCCCTCCTCCGCCTGTACGTCGCGCCCGAGAGCACCGTGCCACGCCGTATCGACGGGGCCTGGTGGCCGCGAACCTTCGACCTCATGGTGGAACTCCCGTCACTTCTCTCCGGTCTGCCCAGCGGCTGGGGCCAGATCGTCAGTGTCCTGGTGAACGGCACAGGGTGGGCCGGGGCCCCGGGCCGCATGCTTGTCTGCAACCAGGTCGTCCGGCTGCGCAGGACCACCACTGCCCGCACTCCGAGCACCATCGTTCTGATGGCTCCCGCCCATGGGCGCCGGGATCTGCTGGTCGTGCCACCGGAGGCCACCGAGCAGTCCGCAGATTCGCTCATGTCCGCAGTGGGACTGACGCCGGAGCAGGGTCACTTTGCAAGCTGAGTGCGTGGGTCCGGCCCGTCCGGCGGCACAGGCAGGCACACCCGACGAGGATGTGCTCGGTTGGTGGCGGACCGGACGCGCGAACCGCGTCCCGAAGGGGCAGGCGGTTCGGCAGTGAACCGCAAGCCGCACGAGGCAGGTTCGGCCCGGCCCGCTCCGCTCGGTTGTCGCCGCCGGGCTGCGCGGCGACAACCGGTGTGGCCTGGTTGAGCCGCCCCCACATTGCTTCGCATGCGCACGCGCAACGGCTCACGGGGCGGCCAACTCAGGAGCGTCCGACCGCGAGTCGGCAAGGGCCGCGCGCACCTCGCACCACCCCCACCGATGAATCCGTGTCCTCAGTGTGCTCTTGAGACCGGACAACAAGGGTCCGGCGCCGACCGGTTACGGGGGACGAAGGGATGGGCCATGGTGCCCTGACGCTGAGCGGTGATGGGGTGGACATCGGCCGGCTGCGGGCGAGGCTTCTTCCGGCGCGGCCCTGTGCGCGATGCGGTGCAACGTCTGGCGTGGGTACGGCGGCTTACGGCTGTTGACCGGTGGCTCTCGGTGTGGGCGCGGGGCGTTGCGGCGGTCGCGGTGCGGTCATGTCGAGCAGGAGGAGGGCGTCGTGGTCGGGGGTGCCGGGTTCGGCGATGTAGACGCCGATGCGCTGGCCGGGTGTGCCTTCCACGTGCAGGGACTGCGAGGTGAGGGTGACCGTGCCGACCTGGGGGTGGTGGAAGGTCTTGTGGGCGGGTCTGCGTCCGGTCACTTCGTAGCGTTCCCAGAGGCCGGCGAAATCGGGGCTCTTGAGGAGGAGTTCGCCGACGAGGTTGGTCAGGTCGGGGGCGTCGGGTGCGGTGCCGGCGATGGCGCGCAGGCGGGCGACGCATGCGGTGATCTGCCGGTCCCAGTCGGTGAAGAGGCCGCGGGCCGCGGGGTGGAGGAACAGGTAGCGGGCGAGGTTGCGCTGTTTGGCGGGCCAGTCGTCCAGGCCCGTGTAGAGGGCGAGGCCGCCGGGGTTCCAGGCGAGCATGTCCATGCTGCGGCTGATGACGTAGGCCGGGTTGGGGCGGAGTGATTCGAGCAGCAGTTTCAGGTGGGGGTGCACGGTCCGGCTCGGGGCGGGCGCCGGTTCGGGGGTGTAGCGGGCGGCGCGGGCGGCGAGCTCGCGCAGGTGCTGGTGCTCCTGGTCGTCCATGTGCAGGGCGCGGGCGAGGGAGTCGAGGACGGCGGTGCTGGGGCGGGTCTCCTTGCCGCGCTCGAGGCGTACGTAGTAGTCGATGCTGATGCCGGCGAGGGTGGCCAGTTCCTCGCGGCGCAGCCCGGGGGTGCGGCGGATGCCGGCGCCGATGGTGAGGCCGACGTGTTGGGGGCTGGTCTGGGTGCGGCGGGCGCGCAGGTAGCGGCCCAGCTCGGCTCCCTCGCTGTTCGCGCTCTCGGATGCCATGTTTCCAGTCTCACCCGATGAGTACCTGCCGCGCGGGGGTGAGGGGGGTCCTGTCATTACCCCTGAAGAGCCCGCCCTGCCACACCGGCGCCATCCGGGCGAAGGTGAATGAACAAGACGCCGGCACCCCCGCCGCCCCGCCGCCCGAACCACAGCAGGCACGACCTGCCGGGCCGGGCGAGAGTGAGGGGCCGGGCCACGACATGAACCGGAGGGAGTGAGATGCGGCTCATCAAGCTGCGTGACCTGGAGGTTTCCCGGATCGGCCTGGGCGCGATGGGCATGTCCCACGGCTACACCGGCTCGGGCACCGACGACGCGGAGTCGATCAGGACCGTGCACCGGGCGCTGGAGCTGGGCGTCACGCTCATCGACACCGCCGAGATCTACGGCCCCTACACCAACGAGGAACTGCTGGGCCGGGCACTGAAGGGCCGCCGGGACAAGGTGGTGCTGGCCACCAAGTTCGGCCTGGTCTCCCACGGGGGCGACGGCGCGTGGAACCTGGACTCCGGCCCGGCCAACATCCGCACGGCCGTCGAGGGCTCCCTGAAGCGGCTGGGCACCGACCACATCGACCTGTACTACCAGCACCGGGTGGACCCGAACACGCCGATCGAGGAGACCGCCGGTGCCGTCGGCGAGCTGATCACCGAGGGCAAGGTCCGCGGCTTCGGGCTCTCCGAGGCAGGCCCGGACACGATCCGCCGCGCCCACGCCGTCCAGCCGGTCACCGCGGTGCAGTCCGAGTACTCACTGTGGACGCGCGGCATCGAGGAGCGCATCCTGCCGGTCCTGCGCGAGCTGCACATCGGGCTGGTGCCGTTCTCCCCGCTGGGACGCGGTTTCCTGACGGGCACCGTGCGTTCCACCGATCAGTTCGACGAGGACGACTTCCGGCGCGGCAACCCACGCTTCACCGGCGAGAACTTCCAGCGCAACCTCGCGCTCGCCGACGAGGTGCAGGCCCTGGCCGTCGAGGTCGGTGCCACGCCCGCGCAGGTGGCGCTGGCCTGGCTGCTCGCCCAGGGCGACGACATCGCCCCGATCCCCGGCACCAAGCGCGTCAGCCGGGTCGAGGAGAACACCGCCGCCGACACGGTCACGCTGACCAGCGAGCAGCTCCACCGGCTGAGCAGTCTGCCGCCCGCCGCCGGCGACACCCACACCGCGGCCCAGGCGCAGATGCTCGAACGCTGATCCCGCCCCGGCACGCCGCGCTTCTCGTGGCGCCATCCCGCCCCTCGTTTGGAGTAACACCTTTCATGCGTGCAGCAGTGATGTACGGAGCCGGCGACGTCCGCGTCGAGGACCGGCCCGACCCGAAGATCGTCCAGCCGACCGACACCGTGGTGCGCACGCTGGCCGCGTGCGTGTGCGGCAGTGACCTGTGGCCCTACCAGTCGATGCCCGCCACTGACGCCGGCCGCCCCATGGGGCACGAGTTCCTCGGCGTCGTCGAGGAGATCGGCGCGGACGTGACCGGTCTCAAGCCGGGTGACCTGGTCGTCGCGCCATTCACGTACAGCGACAACACCTGCGACTACTGTGCCAAGGACCTGCACATCTCGTGCCGCAACGGAGGTCGGTACGGCTTCGACGGCGTGGACGGCGGGCAGGGCGAGGCCGTCCGCGTCCCGTACGCGGACGGCACCCTGGTGAAGCTGCCGGTGGCCCCCGACTCCGCGCTGCTGCCGTCGCTGCTGGCGCTGTCGGACGTGATGACCACCGGTCACCACGGTGCCGTCACCGCCGGCGTCGCACGCGGCGACGCGGTGCTCGTGGTCGGCGACGGCGCGGTCGGTCTGTGCGCGGTGATCGCCGTGAAGCGGCTGGGCGCCGAGCGGATCGTGCTCGCCGGCCGCCACGAGGCGCGCACCAACCTGGGACGTGAGTTCGGTGCCACCGACGTGGTCGCCGAGCGCGGCGAGGAGGGCATCACCCGCATCCGCGAGTTGACCGGTGGCGTGGAGAAGGTGATCGAGGCCGTCGGCACCCGCCAGGCCCTCGACACCGCTCTGGGCGCGGCCCTGGATGGCGGCACCATCAGCCGCTTGGGCGTCCCGCAGTACGAGCAGGGGCCGATCGGTCCGGCCGAGTTCATGCGCAACATCACCCTGACCGGCGGCGCGAGCCCCGCCCGCGCCTACATCGAGCAGCTGCTGCCCGACGTCCTGGACGGCGCCATCACCCCCGGCCGCGTCTTCGACCAGACCTTCACCCTCGACCAGGCGCCGGACGCCTACCGGTCCATGGCCGACCGCCAGGTCCTCAAGGCCCTCATCCGCCCCTGACCACCGCCCCCATCCCGCACAGTGAAGGACATTGCGCTCATGCAGACCGTCACCCTCAACAACGGCGTAGAAATGCCGATCCTCGGCTTCGGCGTCTACCAGATCCCCGCCGAGGACACCGAGCGCGCCGTGTCCGAGGCCCTGGCCGCCGGCTACCGCCTGCTGGACACCGCCGCCGCCTACGGCAACGAAGAAGCCGTCGGCCGCGCCATCAAGTCCAGCGGCATCCCGCGCGAGGAGCTGTTCGTCACCACCAAGCTGTGGGTCCAGGACGCCCCCGCCCAGGAGAACACCCGCCGCGCGTTCGAGACGTCCCTGAACAAGCTGGGCCTGGACCACCTCGACCTTTACCTGATGCACCAGCCCTTCGGCGACGTGTACGGCCAGTGGGGCGCCATGGAGGGACTGAACCGCGATGGCGTGGTCAAGGCGATCGGTGTCGCCAACTTCTACCCGGACCGGCTGATCGACCTGATCGTGAACAACGAGATCGTGCCGGCGGTCAACCAGATCGAGACCCACCCGTTCTTCCAGCGCGCCGACTACCAGGACCTCATGCGGCAGCACGGGGTGCAGATCCAGTCCTGGGGCGGCTTCGCCGAAGGCCGGAACGACCTGTTCACCAACCCGCTGCTGGCCGAGATCGGCAAGGAGTACGGCAAGTCGGTCGCGCAGGTCGTGCTGCGCTGGCTGACCCAGCGCGGCGTCGTCGCCATCCCCAAGTCGGTGCGCGCCGAGCGCATGGCCGAGAACATCGACGTCTTCGACTTCCAGCTCACCGACCAACAGATGGCCCAGATCGCCACCCTCGACACTGGCCGCTCCCTGTTCTTCGACCACCACGACCCCGAGATCGTCACCTGGCTCGCCAAACGCCGCCTGGACGCCTGATCCGCTCCCGCCCCTCCCGTGCCAGATCCCTCGCGCAGGCCCCCTGTCTGTGATCGCACCACCCCTCGCCCGCCCAGTCTCCACGCAGGGACAGTTCGGTCCAGCCAAGCTCGTACAGAGACCGAACGGCGCCGGACGCGCGCCTTTGGGACGGCAGCCGGTCCGGGTCCACCGGCCGCAGCACCAAGGACAGTCAGCTGCCCGAGTCCTTGAAGCGCGCGATGGCCCGGCAGGCCGAGGCCGAGCGGGAAAAGCGATCCAAGATCATCAACGCCGAGGGTGAGTCCCTGGCCGCTGCCGCTCTGGGCGACGCTTCCGACACGATGATGGCCCACCCGCTCGCCGTGCAGCTGCGCAACCTGCAGAGCCTGGTCGAGATCGGCGTGGACAAGAACACCACCGTCGTCTTCCCGGCACCGCCGATGAGCACCATCGGAGACCTCGGCGCCTTCCTGGCCCGCGAGGCGAACGCGGCCGCCACCACGGCGCCACCGTCTCCCCCCAAACCCGTACCGGCCCTCGACCTGCCCGACTCCGCTCGCGTGCCGGCACCGAACGGGGCGCCCGAGACCAGGTGAGTGCCCCTGTCACCTCAGGGGCGACTCGCCGGTCAGCACCGACTCGTCGCACTCCAGACCGGTGACCTCCAGCAGCCGCAGGTCGGCCGGCACGATGTCACCCAGACGCAGTTCCACCACATCACCGGGCACCAGCGCCGTGACGTCCACCAGTGTTGCCCGGCCGTCTCGCAGCACCACCGTCTGATGGCGGATCTGGGAGTGCAGCGCCTCGGCAGCTTTCTCGGCCCGGTACTCGTTGACGAATCCCAGCCCCACGGACGCACTCACGATCACCCCGATGATCACCGCATCGCTGCGCTCTCCCACCAAGAAAGACGCCACAGCGGCTGCCACAGGCAGTGCGAGCAGCGGCGAGCGCAGATGGTGCCACAACACGGGAAACACTCGGGCACGGTGCGTAGCGACCGCGTGGGGCCGAACCGCGCCTGCCGTCGCGCGGCCTCGTCGCGTCCCAGTCCCTCCCCGGCGACGACACCGAGCCCACGAAGGACATCGTCCCCCGACACCGCCGCCGCCGACACCACCCCGGGCGCGAGCACGGGCGGTTGCGACGGCGCAAAGACGCTCACGGACCATCCATCCGTGCGGGATACCGGCTGGCCTCACGAAGCCGGCACTGCTGCTTGGTCATCGCGTCGCCGCCTTGGGTCCGGTGAGGACGCGGAGTCCGAAGGCCAGGGCGCACTCGGAAAATCCAGCATCGCTCGTGCCCGCTCCTCCCCCTGTGACGACGAGAGCTGACACTCCCATGAAAGACAGACGACCCAGCACCTCGTCTCTGCCGCCGTCCGAGCCTGAACAGCAAAAACGCAACTGACCGACCCAGAAAGAACGGATGCGACAGGCCAGTCAGGCCCAGGAATGCCAATCATCCCTCTCGCCGGAGGCCGCCGAAGGATCTGCGTCCCCGCCCTCGGCCGCGTCGGCGTTCCCACAGATCGCGTCATGGACGTCGCGGATGAGGTGCTGTTGTGCCTCTGTAAGGCCGCAGGGCATGGTTTTTCCGGAGCCGGACTCAAAACGGTCGCCGCCGATGGTCAGGTCCCCGAAGACGCACCGGTTCGGGCCTCCGAGCGCGTACACAACAAGGGTGGCGATACGGTTGAGCAGGTGGGTGCGACGGGACCTCGGATGTCGCCGTGGAGGCCGTGACCACCCCATGCGGCCCGCTGGATGGCGAAGGCAGCGCCGGTGCCCTGGTCCGGGATGCCGTCGCGGAACTGGATGCCGCCGTCGATTCGGATCAACGCGTAGATGCTGTTCATGAGAGCGCCTGGATTCGTGCGTCCGGTAGGCGTGATCCGCGAACGGCAAGGAACCGCAGCGATACCGCGGCGTGAGGCAAGGGAGCGGGCCCGTCTGCTCGCCGTGTGGCTGTTTCCATCTCCATCGATCCCGTGATACGGGCCACCCTGCGAGGGCCGCATCTCACCGTGGGGATTTGCCACGCGAGGCACAGGAACAGGCTCAAAGCGTTGACAGACTTGATTCCACATCATGGGTAACGACTACCTGACCGCGCCCGACCACAAGGTCCGCCTCAGCTGCCTGACCCCTTCCGGCCCGCCCGTCTGGGGCGTGTACTTCAACGACTTCTGCCCCACCTAGTTCGTCACCGCCTTCACCACCGCGCTCGCCGAGGCGTACCAGCAGGGCCCGCACCGGCCGGGAGAGCGCCCTGGTCACCGCTGCTGCTTCGTGCGGCCGGCTGAAGCCTGCTGAGTGTCCGCGCCGGAGCTGACGTGCCGCAGGGTCTGCTGGGGGCCGTGCCAGTCCAGGCACATCACGGTGGCATCATCTGCGAGCCGGCCCCCGGCGGCATCCCGGACCGCGGACGTCAGCGTCAGCGCCGTTTCCCGTGGGTGCAGATCCCGGGTGCGCTCCAGCAGGGCGAGCAGGTCGACCTTCTCCCCATGACGTTCGAGCATGCCATCGGTCACCATGAGCAGACGGTCACCCGGGCGCAGGTCGATGTCCTGGACACGGTAGGGGTGGGGCACGGAGACAGGCAGCCCGAAGGGATGGTCCACCTCGCAGGTGATCGCTTCCGCAGCCCCCTCGCGCATGCGCAGTGGCCAGGGGTGGCCGGCGTTGACGAGCCGGGCGCGACCGGTGTGGAGGTTGATCCGCAGCAGTTGCCCGGTGGCGTGACCGTGGCCGTGATCGGCCAGGGCCTGGTCGGCCCGGTGGGCCTGCTCGGCCAGGCCGGCTCCTGCGCGACGGGCGCCGCGCAGGGCGCTCACCAGCACCGTGGCGGCCAGGGCGGAATCGATGTCGTGGCCCATGGGGTCGGTCACCGACACGTGCAGGGTGTCGCGGTCCAGCGCGTAGTCGAAGGTGTCGCCGCTGAGGTCTTCGGAGGGCTCCAGGTGCCCGCACAAAGTGAACTGCGCAGCCTCGCAGGACAGTGACGGGGGCAGCAGCTGGTACTGGATTTCAGCAGCCAACGTGGGGGGCCTGGAGCGTTTGCCCCAGGTGTAGAGGTCCGTGAAGCGTCCGTCGGCGATCACGACGTAGGCCAGGATGTGGGCGGCTTCCCCGACCTCGTCAAGGACATCGTCGCCGGGGTCGGCAGGCAGGAACAGTTCCAGCAGTCCGATGGCGTCCCCCCGGTTGGTGACCGGCACGATCACCCGCTGTCCCTGGCCGGTCGCCTCCTGATACAGCCGCTGGGTACGGATCACCTGCTCGTAGACGCTGCCGAACATGGGGATCCGCTGCGCTTCCTGCTCACCCTCCGCACCGACGGCAGTGGCCAGCCGCGCCACCGCCTTGCCCGTCAGGTCCACGATGAGGAATGACACTTTCGTGGCCCCGAAACGCCGCCGCAGGTCCTCGGCGACCACCGCGACGGCGTCCACCGGCGCCGCCCTCTCCGCTGCGGTCAGCAGCCGGGGAAGTCCACTCTGCCTAGTGCTCACGACCACGGCCCCTTCCACCAGCCCCTTCCCAGCTTGGGAACCGTCACAGCAGGCGTCAATCCGTGCGTGATCACGGCCGGTGGTCAAGCTGTGCCTACACGGAGATGAATCGGCCTCGGCGCCCGCCTGGGGGAGCCGCCGTCTGGTCGCGCGACCCGGCGAGGCGCTGACGTATCCGCCCCCACCCCACCACCACACTCGCAGGCGGGGGCGACCTGCCATCCGGCTCCACGCCGAGATGTCGGCCCACTTCGTCGCGTTCGATGCCCTCCAGATCGACGGGCAGGAGCTGTCGAGGGCCAGGAGCTGTTGCGGGCGCCGTGCCGTGAAGCCGTGCCCGCTTGGAGGCGCTGTTCGCCGAGCGCGACCTGACCGACCCGTGGGGCCTGTGCCCCGAGACGACCGACGTCGCCCTCGCCAAGGAGTGGTTCACCGCCTGGACCGAGGCGCCGGGTATCGGGGGCTGATCATCCGTGGGAGCCAGCAGCGGTACTTGCCCGTCGC
This sequence comes from Streptomyces sp. NPDC052107, assembly GCF_040680215.1. NCBI lineage: Bacteria > Bacillati > Actinomycetota > Actinomycetes > Kitasatosporales > Streptomycetaceae > Streptomyces > Streptomyces sp. NPDC052107. The sequence continues at coordinate 5,220 of NZ_JBFAWG010000031.1, read as the reverse complement.
CCGAGCTCTCATCAAGATCCGGACGTCATCGGCGCGGTCGCCGGCGCCCTGCGCCGCCCCCCCAGAACCTCCTGCTGGTCCGGTACGACCGGGAGGGGGCCTTGCGGGCCGTGGCGCGCAGCACGCAGTCCGATCCCGACCACGTCCGGTACATCGCCAGACCAGCTCAGCCCGGCCGCATCGGGACACCACTGAGAGGGCACACGGTCCACGACGCCGTTCACCACGCCATCGGGATCACGAACCCCGCTGGGCGTCGTCCTCGTCGAGCCCGAGCCGGTCGCCGAGATCGACGTGGACACCGCCCGGGACCGAGGGGTCCGGAGGCATCCCGCCCGATTCGTGCGAGTCCGTGAGGACATGGAGCTCGAAGACGTCGCCGCGTTCGCACAGGGAGCTGTGCCGATGGCCGGGTGGCCTCAGCCGATAAGCCGGAGCAATCCTCGGCGGCCTTGGCCGCACGGCAGGCCCGGCACACGAGCTGGGCCTTGCGTCCGTAACGGCGCGTCAGCCCCTGGCAGCGAGCGCAGTAGCCGACATCGTCGGGGCGCATCCGAGCAGCAGAGCGACGGCGAACCGGGTCATCTCGACCTTGTCTCGCTGAAGGCGCAGGAAAACGGTGGTGGTCGCGGTCAGGAACCGGTTCCGAAGCGGTCGAACTGCAAGGCCAGGCACTGGCCGGCGAAGTCTGAGCGCCTCTGGCCGATCGCCTGCGCGCCGGCTCTCTCCAGTTGCCATCGGGGTGTGCTCAGCGCTTTCTGGAAGAGCGGGTGGAACGGCCCGTTCTTCCAGGAGGAGCGCACCATGGCGCAACCGGTAAGTAGGCCGACGATCAGCGCCGAGCAGTTCAGCCGAGTGTGTGACGAGATCAGGAGCACGGCGGCGACCGAGAAGAGCGCCCAGTCCATCCGGGACTGCGCTCTGCGCATCGTGCAGACCCTGGGCCTGGCGCTGTCCACTGATGACCTGAGCGGACTCCTCGCCGAACTCATGGCCCCCGGGGCGGCCCCACCCCGAGGGAGCCCTCACTACACCCGAGAGGCCATCCTGGACATGCCTGACGAACAGAGAGGAGAAGACGAAGGTCCGGTCAGGTAGAGCGGCCGGAACGACTGGTTGTGTCCCCGGCTCGCCGGACGGTGCTTGTTCCCACCGCCCGATTTGTGTCCCGTGGAAGTGGCGGTTGGGAACGGGCAAGACCGTCCTGTGCTCCCGAGCTCACCCCGTCGAGGGCGTGTGCTCCGGGAGATGCTGTCGGCCCGATCCAGCCAGATCAGCAACGTTTCTCCCCGATGGCCGAGCACGACCTGTAGGTCGGGATGACGGTCGAGAGCACCTCGGAGGATCAGCCGCAGTGCTGCTGTCGCGGTATCCATGTGCCATCCCCAGCCGAAAGTGGCCAGGGCGAGTTCCGTCATGGGGTCGAATCCTCGGTACGAGGCATCACGGACAGCTCTCGACGGCAGTTGAGGGTGAATGAACACGGGCTGCCCGATTTCCGATGCCGCGCCGAAAAAATCGTCGTAGACGGGATCGTCGAGAAACAGGTCCTCTGGTCGGCCGTACACCATGGTTCCCACGTGCCCCATACCCGCGGCTCGTTCGAGCTCGGCCGGAACGCCCTTCAGTGAGGACATGGGCAGGGTGGACAGCGAGCGAAAACGGGCGGGGTGTCGGGCGACGGCCGCCGCGGCCACGTCGTTCGCAGCGCGACTCAGCGCCAGGGCTTTCGGGTGGCAGCGCCTGGGTTCCGGCGTAGCTCGCCGAGGTATCGGACACCGTGCCGACGGGAGGCGGTACCGCGCCGACCATGACGTGCATTGCCCGTGAATACCGACCGCCGGCCGTCGTGCCAAAGCACGGTCGCAGAATGGATGAAGGATTTCCTCCACCCATAGGCCGTTGTTGACGTGCGCGCCTCAAGCGCGGCGTGACCGGGCGTGCCGCGCCCTCTCTGGCACAGGAGGCCACGTGTCACCGCGTCGCTTCAAGACGAGGGAGCGCAGATCCTCCGGCAGGCGGTGAGTGAGGATCCGGGCCATCTCGGAGGGCAGGCCCCTCCTACCACAGAGAAGGGTCCGCTGGTCCACCCGTTCGGCAGCACGCCGCGCCTGCGGGCCGGGGCACCCCTAGCATGCTGACTGTGCGACCCATTCTCCCGAAGATCGAGGGCGGCCGGGTACAGGGCCTCCTGCAGCTCATCGAGGACGGCATCCACCTCGTCGTCGCGGCGCTCCTCGTACTGCTCGCGGGGCTCCTGAGCGTTGGGGTCGTCCACGACGTCATCAGGTCGGTCCAGGGGCCGTACCGCGAGGAGACGGTCGTTCTCTCCGCCCTGGACAACGGCCTTGTGCTGTTCATCGTGGCCGAGCTGCTCCACACCGTCCGCCTCACCATCAGGAACCAGACCCTCGATGCGGAGCCTTTCCTCGTCGTCGGCCTGATTGCCGGCATCCGCAAGGTGCTCATCGTGACGGCCGAGGCGGAGCAGTCCTTCCGGTGGAACGTCGAGGGGATCGAACTGCTGATCCTGGCGGGTCTGATCCTCGTGATGGCGACAGCGGCGTACGTGTGGCGGCGCTCCACGCGGCCGGGAGACTATTTCCCGCTCCAGGAGGCGCGGCGCTCTCCGTCGCCGACTTCGTCACCCACCTCGGTGCGCGGGCCCTGATCCGTTACCTTCCGCAGCCAGGGTCGTCCGCACCCGCTGCTCCTCGCGAGCAGAGCCGACGTCCCGTTCCAGGGGTGTGCGGCTCACGGCCGTCGCGAGGTCCTCCAAGGCCCGCTTCCGCAGTTCCGCCCCGCGCCGCACCACCGGGCTCCGGTCCCCGGCGGCGCCCTCCCACGAGTGGAGCGCCTCCTCCACGCGCCCCCAGTCCGGATTCCTGTCACACCGATGCCGGAGCAAACCCCCGGATCAGGTCGAACCCGTACACCACTTCCGTGGACGCAACCGGAGGCGCAGTGGCCGAGCCTGTCCGTATGCGCAGACCGACCGACCAGGAAGGGCAGAAGCTGCAGCAGATTGTGCGGCGTGGCAGCACCCACGCGGTGCGATCGAGTCGCATCTCCCAATTGGCGGTCGAGTCGTCGCGGGGCTCGGGCGGCCAAGCCTTTCCAGCCACCTCATGGCGAACCGCTGACAGCCATACCCGGAGTCCCTGGGTCCCGCTGATCTTACGAGTGACCAGTTCGAACCACGATCAAGAAAGTAGGGCATCCGCTGGGGCGGACGGCCCCAGCGATTGGCGGCCTGACCTGGCAGGAAGGTGAGTCACCGAGATTGCGGGGCGAGCGGGGCTTTTCGCCTGAGGCGGCAACTGGTGGCGCCGACAGGGACTCAGGGTTCGATGACGAGGCGTTCGATGAGGCCGTCGCGGAGTGTGAACTGGTAACGCAGATCGATGGTCCCGCCGGGGAAGTTGCCTTCGAGGTGGTGGGTGGCGATGTAGCGGGTCGCGTCGGTCTGCTGGGCGCCGGTGAGGTGGATGGTGTAGGTGAATTCGGTGGCCGATCGGTCGAGCCACTTCCCGATCGCCTGGGTGCCCTCGTAGGTGTTGCCGTCGTCGATCACTGTGGCTTCGCGGGTGAACGCCGTGATCGCGGTGGCGGTGTCGTGGGCGCGGTGCGCTGTCAGGTAGCGGGTGATCACCTCGGGCAGGGTGTCCGGGGTGCTGGTTCGGGGCTGGTTGTCGTGCATGTCGCTCCTTGGGGTGGTGGCGGGTTCAGACGGTGGGGGTGGTGCCGCCGTCGATGACGTGTTCGGCGCCGACGATGGCCGAGGCGCGGTCGGAGACGAGGAAGGCGACGAGCTCGGCGACTTCCTCGGGCCGGTTGGGACGGCCCAGCGGGATGCCGCCCAGGGAGTCCATGAGCCGGCCCAGCGCCGCTTCCTGCGTGATGTCTGCGTCGTGGGCGATCCGGGCGACGAGGTTGTCGGCGGCCGAGGTCTGCACGAAACCGGGCGAGACGGTGTTGACGCGGACGCCGTGCGGGGCGACCTCGTTGGCCAGGCCCTTGCTGTAGGTGGTCAGGGCGGCCTTGGCGGCGGCGTAGGCCAGGGTTCCGTTCCACAGCGGCATGCGGCGCTGGATCGAGGTGACATGCACGATCACGCCCTTACCCGTGGCGATCATGTGCGGCAGGAGCGCGCGGTCCAGGCGGACGGCGGCCAGCAGGTTCGTGTTCAGCTCCCTGGTCCAGTCGTCCTCGCCGAGCGCGGCGAACCCTCCGGCCGGCGCCTCGGACCCGCCGAGGGTGTTGACCAGGATGTCGACGCCTCCCACGCGGGCGTCCACCTCGGCGGCCACGTGGGCTGCGCCCTGGGCGGTGGACAGGTCGGCGGTGATGAACGCCTTCTCCTCGACGTCGTCGGGGCGGCTGCGGGCCGTGACCAGCACGGTCGCGCCGGCCTCGGCGAGACGTCGGGCGATGGCGGCTCCGGTGCCCTTGGTGCCGCCGGTGACCAGAGCGCGTCGGCCTTCGAGGGATTCGCTGATGGATGTGGTCACGGCGTGCTCCGTTCCCGGGTGCGGGCGCAGAAGGCACCGCTCCCGTCGTTACTGCTAAAATGGAAGCTAATAACTTCGACTTTAGCAGTAACCGAGGGGATGGCCACCATGGCAAGGCGGATCAGGCTGGAGGACAGGGAGTGCCCACTGTCCACGACGGTGGAACACGTAGGTGAGTGGTGGACGCTGCTGATCCTCCACGACGCGTTCGACGGCTACACGCGCTTCGACCAGTTCCAGGAGAGTCTGGGCATCTCCTCCAGCATGCTCACCACCCGGCTGAAGACCCTCGTCGCAGACGGACTGCTGGAGCGCCAGCCCTACCAGACCAACCCCGTACGCCACGAGTACGTCCTCACCGAACTCGGGCGCTCCCTCCGACCGGTGGTCGTCGCCCTGGCCGCGTGGGGCAACTCCCGCCTCACACCGGCCGAACGCAGCATGATCCTCGTCGACGCGCGCAGCGGCGAGGAAGTCGAGCCCGTCGTCGTCGACGCCAAGACGGGCCGCCGGCTCGACGACAGCGACACCTACGTCTTCACCGCAGGTCCCGCAGCCAGCGACGCCATGCGCCATCGATACGCGACACGACCGACCACCTCCGCGGAGGCGTAAGGCTCAACAACTTCGTTAGCTATCCCGGGTGTTGTGCTCGTATAGTTCTGTGCATGGAGTTGCTGCGGTTGTCCAAGGCTGCGAAGTGTCTCGG
>NZ_JBFAWG010000030.1:0-86113 GCF_040680215.1 Streptomyces sp. NPDC052107 | reverse complement strand
CCCGGAAACCTCACCGCGCTGCGCGAGTTGGCGCTGCTGTGGGTGGCGGACCGGGTCGACGAGTACCTGAACGCCTACCGCAGCGAACACCGGGTCTCCAAGATCTGGGGCTCCCGCGAGCGGATCGTGGTCGGGCTGACCGGCGGCCCCGAGGGGCGCACCCTGATACGGCGTGCCGCGCGGCTCGCGGAGAAGGGCGCCGGCGGCGAGGTGCTCGCCGTGTACATAGCCCGCAGCGACGGGCTGACCTCGGCCTCCCCGAAGGAGCTGGCCATCCAGCGCACCCTGGTGGAGGACCTGGGCGGCACCTTCCACCACGTGGTCGGCGATGACATACCGGCCGCCCTGCTCGACTTCGCGCGGGGCGTGAACGCGACCCAGATCGTGCTGGGCTCCTCGCGCCGCAAGGCCTGGCAGTACGTCTTCGGGCCGGGCGTCGGCGCCACGGTCGCCCGAGAGTCCGGTCCGGACCTCGACGTCCACATCGTCACCCACGAGGAGGTCGCCAAGGGCCGCGGACTGCCCGTGGCCAGGGGCGCACGGCTCGGGCGGGCCCGGATCATCTGGGGCTGGGCGGTGGGCCTGGTGGGCCCCGCGGTCCTCGCGGTACTGCTGAACAGCGTCGCCCTCGGCCTCGCCAACGACATGCTGCTGTTCCTGACCCTGACGGTCGCGGCGGCCCTGCTGGGCGGGCTCTTCCCGGCGCTGGCCTCGGCGGCCTTCGGCTCGCTGCTGCTGAACTACTTCTACACCCCGCCCCTGCACCGGCTGACCATCGCCGACCCCAAGAACATCGTCGCCATCGCGATCTTCTTCGGTGTCGGCATGTCGGTCGCCTCGGTGGTCGACCTCGCCGCCCGGCGCACCCACCAGGCAGCCCGGCTGCGCGCCGAGTCGGAGATACTCTCCTTCCTCGCCGGGAACGTGCTGCGCGGCGAGACCAGCCTGGAGGAGCTGCTGGAGCGGGTCCGGGAGACCTTCGCGATGGAGTCGGCCGCGCTGCTGGAACGGGCGAGCGACACCGAGCCGTGGACCTGCGCCGGGCGCGCCGGATTCGGGCGCCCGCTGGAGCGGCCCGAGGACGCCGACGTCGACATGCCGGTCGGCGACCACATGGCGCTCGCGCTCACCGGGCGGGTGCTGCCCGCCGAGGACCGCCGCGTGCTCGCCGCCTTCGCCGCGCAGGCCGCCGTCGCCCTGGACCGCCGGCGCCTGCAGGAGGAGGCCGACCAGGCCCGTGCGCTCGCCGAGGGCAACCGCATCCGCACCGCCCTGCTCGCCGCCGTCAGCCACGACCTGCGCACCCCGCTGGCCGGCATCAAGGCGTCGGTGTCCTCGCTGCGCTCCGACGACGTCGAATGGTCCGCGGAGGACAGGGCGGAGCTGCTGGCCGCGATCGAGGAGGGTGCCGACCGGCTGGACCACCTCGTCGGCAACCTCCTCGACATGTCCCGCCTGCAGACCGGTACGGTCACCCCGCTGATCCGCGAGATCGACGTGGACGAGGTCGTGCCGATGGCGCTCGGGGGCGTCCCGGAGGGCAGTGTCGAGCTGGACGTGCCCGAGAGCCTGCCGATGGTCGAGGTCGATCCCGGGCTGCTGGAGCGGTCCGTGGCCAACCTGGTGGAGAACGCCGTCAAGTACAGCCCGAAGGAGTGTCCCGTGCTGGTGTCCGCCAGCGCCATAGCCGACCGGGTCGAGGTCCGCGTCGTGGACCGCGGGCCGGGCGTGCCGGACGAGGCCAAGGACCGGATCTTCGAGCCGTTCCAGCGGTACGGTGACGCCCCGCGCGGCGCCGGGGTCGGGCTCGGCCTCGCGGTCGCCCGCGGATTCGCGGAGGCCATGGGCGGCACCCTCGACGCCGAGGACACGCCGGGCGGCGGACTCACCATGGTCCTCAGCCTCCGCGCGGCAGGATCGCGTCCCGAGGCCCTCGTTGCGGGCCGGGACATCGCAGAACCAGAAAGGCAGGCCTCATGACCCGGGTGCTCGTGGTCGACGACGAGCCGCAGATCGTGCGCGCCCTCGTGATCAACCTCAAGGCGCGCAAGTACGAGGTCGACGCCGCGCCCGACGGCCGTACCGCCCTCGAACTCGCCGCCTCCCGGCACCCCGACGTGGTCGTGCTCGACCTGGGCCTGCCGGACATGGACGGCGTCGAGGTGATCAGGGGCCTGCGCGGCTGGACCCGCGTGCCCATCCTGGTCCTGTCCGCCCGGCACTCCTCGGACGAGAAGGTCGAGGCGCTGGACGCGGGCGCCGACGACTACGTCACCAAGCCCTTCGGCATGGACGAGCTGCTGGCCCGGCTGCGGGCCGCCGTACGCCGGGCCGAGCCGAGCGGGCCCGGCGAGGACGACCTGACGACCGTGGAGACCGAGGGCTTCACCGTCGACCTGGCCGCCAAGAAGGTCAACCGCGCGGGCAAGGACGTCCGCCTCACCCCGACCGAGTGGCATCTGCTGGAGGTCCTGGTCCGCAACACCGGCCGCCTGGTCAGCCAGAAGCAGCTGCTGCAGGAGGTGTGGGGGCCGTCGTACGGCACCGAGACCAACTACCTGCGCGTGTACATGGCCCAGCTGCGGCGGAAACTGGAGACGGATCCCTCGCACCCGAAGCACTTCATCACGGAGCCGGGTATGGGCTACCGGTTCGAGAAGTGAGCGGGCCGCGCAGTGAGCTGGGCTACGGCGCTGTCGGTGTGCCCCGGTACGCTTCAGGTATGAGTGCTGTTCCTCGTTCGGAAAAGCCGGCCGGCCGGTTCCGGCGCATGCTCGACCGGCTCTCCTCGTCGCAGGAGGACCTGGAGTCCGAGGAGCTGCGTGAGGACGCGGACGCCGCGGGCTGTACGAAGATCGGTGACTGCCACGACCGGCAGATCGTCACCGTAACTGGTACCTTGCGCACGGTCACCTTGCGTCCCCGCGCCGGGGTCCCCGCCCTGGAGGCCGAGCTGTTCGACGGCTCCGCCGCGCTGGACGTGGTGTGGCTCGGCAGGCGTTCCATCGTGGGCATAGAACCGGGGCGCAAGCTGATCGCATCGGGCCGGATCTCCATGAGCCGGGGCCGCCGGGTGCTGTTCAACCCGAAATACGAACTGCGACCCCTCGGACGGGAGTAGCCGGTGACGTCCCTCGACAAGCCGACCGAAGGCACCGACCAGAGTCCGCCCGACGGAACCGGCGATGCCCGTGCGGTGACCGAGGCCGCCCTGTTCGAGGCGTTCGGCGGTGTCCGCGGCATGGTCGAGACGGTCGTGCCGGGCCTGCTGTTCGTCGCGATCTTCACGGTGAACAAGGACCTGCACGTGTCGGCGCTCGCCGCGCTGGCCGTGTCCCTGGTCCTGGTCGTGGTCCGGCTGGCGATGAAGGACACCGTCAAGCACGCCTTCAGCGGCGTCTTCGGCGTGGCCTTCGGTGTCGTCTTCGCGATGTTCACCGGAAACGCCAAGGACTTCTACCTCCCGGGCATGCTCTACACACTGGGCCTGGCGCTGGCGTACATCGTCACGACCCTGGCCGGTGTGCCCCTGATCGGCCTCATACTCGGCCCGGTCTTCAAGGAGAACCTCTCCTGGCGCACCCGCAACCCCGGCCGCAAGAAGGCGTATGCGAAGGCGAGTTGGGCCTGGGGCCTGATCCTGCTCGCCAAGTGCGCGATCCTCTTCCCGCTCTACTGGTGGTCCGACACCACCAAGCTCGGCTGGGTCCTGGTCGCCCTGAAGATCCCGCCGTTCCTGCTGGCGGTCTGGCTCACCTGGATCTTCCTCGCGAAGGCCCCCGCGCCCATCGACGTCTTCGCCGAGATGGAGGCCGAGGAGAAGGCCGAGCAGGAGCGCAAGGCGGCACTGGCCACCGAGAGCGGCGAGTCGACCGGGGGACGGCACCGCCGGGAGGCCTGACCGACGGCGGCACCGCGGCTTCGCAACGGCCCGTGACCTGCGGAGGTCCCGGGCCGTTCGCATGGCCTCGACACCCTTGTGGCGACGGTGGCGGGTGGTGCCGCGGCACCGGCGTGAGCGGCGTGCGGCCGGTGGTCGGGGGCGGCGTACCTGAGCCTGTGCACGGGAAGGGCCCGGTGGATCGGATGATCCCCGGGCCCTCTGCGTGTCCTTGCGCCGGCTAGCTCTGCGTGTCCTCGCGCCGTACCGACAGCAGCTCCTCCAGCTGCTCCTCGCGGGCCTGGGCGGCCACGAAGAGGAGTTCGTCGCCCGGCTCCAGGGAGTCCTCCTTGGACGGGGTCAGGACGCGGGTGCCGCGGATGATCGTGACCAGGGAGGTGTCCTCGGGCCACTGGACGTCGCCCACCTGGGTGCCGGCCAGGGCCGACTCCTCGGGCAGGGTCAGCTCGACGAGGTTGGCGTCGCCGTGGCTGAAGCGGAGCAGACGGACCAGGTCGCCGACGCTCACCGCCTCCTCGACCAGGGCGGACATCAGACGCGGGGTGGAGACGGCCACGTCCACACCCCAGGCCTCGTTGAACAGCCACTCGTTCTTCGGGTTGTTGACGCGGGCGACGACGCGCGGGACGCCGTACTCCGTCTTGGCGAGCAGCGAGACGACCAGGTTGACCTTGTCGTCGCCGGTCGCGGCGATGACGACGTTGCAGCGCTGCAGCGCCGCCTCGTCCAGGGACGTGATCTCACAGGCGTCGGCCAGCAGCCACTCCGCCTGCGGCACCCGCTCCACCGAGATGGCGGTCGGGGCCTTGTCGATCAGCAGGACCTCGTGACCGTTCTCCAGCAGCTCGCCCGCGATCGAGCGGCCGACGGCGCCGGCTCCGGCAATGGCGACCCTCATCAGTGACCGCTCTCCTCTTCCGGGCCCTGGGTGAACGCCGCCTCGACCTTCTCGACGTCGTCCGACCGCATCATCACATGCACGAGGTCGCCCTCCTGCAGCACCGTCTGCGAGGTCGGCAGGATCGCTTCGCCGAGGCGGGTCAGGAACGCCACGCGGACGCCCGTCTCCTCCTGCAGCTTGCTGATCTTGTGCCCGACCCACTTCGGGGAGGCGTGCACCTCGGCGAGCTGCACCCCGCCGGTGGGGTCGCGCCACAGCGGCTCGGCACCGGAGGGCAGCAGCCGGCGCAGCATCTGGTCGGCGGTCCAGCGGACAGTCGCCACGGTGGGGATGCCCAGGCGCTGGTAGACCTCGGCGCGGCGTGGGTCGTAGATCCGGGCGGCCACGTTCTCCACCCCGAACATCTCGCGGGCCACGCGCGCGGAGATGATGTTGGAGTTGTCACCGCTGGAGACGGCGGCGAAGGCGCCGGCCTCCTCGATGCCCGCTTCGCGCAGGGTGTCCTGGTCGAAGCCGACACCGGTGACCCGGCGGCCCCCGAAGCCCGGGCCCAGCCGACGGAAGGCGGTCGGGTCCTGGTCGATCACGGCGACCGTATGGCCCTGTTGCTCCAGGGTCTGGGCGAGAGCGGAACCCACTCTCCCGCAGCCCATGATGACGATGTGCACGACCGTCCTTCCGAGGTCAAGAGTCATGACTTGGCCTTAACAGGTTCTCAGACCGAGGCCCAAAGCTACACACGGGCGCAGGGGGGTTGGCACCCACCTGCGCGGGTTCCCGTGATCACGGTCCGCGATCATGCGCGTGAGCAGCGTCAGCCATCCGCGTCGGCGGCCGCCGGGGCCGGGCGCCGGCGCGTGATGCTGCGCACGCTGCACAGGGTCAGGATTCCGAGGCCGAGGAGGGCGAGCGTCGCCCCGATCAGCTCTGCGGTGGCGGGCATGGGTCCTCCGAGGTGCGATGACAAGCGGGGTTTGCCATCTAGGCACGGAGAGCGCGCGGACTTCGGAATCCGCAATTCCATGCGCCCCTGATTTCACTCGTGAGGCAGATCCCTGAGACCGGGTGGGCGGCTGCCTGTTCGAAGGCCTACGATCCTCTCTCGTGTCCAAACTGACCGACGTGCCCAAACGGATTCTGATCGGGCGCGCACTGCGCAGTGACCGGCTGGGTGAAACGCTCCTGCCGAAGCGCATCGCACTCCCCGTCTTCGCCTCCGACCCGCTGTCCTCCGTCGCCTACGCGCCGGGGGAGGTCCTGCTGGTCCTGTCCATCGCGGGCGTGTCGGCGTACCACTTCAGCCCGTGGATCGCCGTCGCGGTCGTGGTGCTGATGTTCACGGTCGTCGCCTCCTACCGGCAGAACGTCCACGCCTACCCGAGCGGCGGCGGTGACTACGAGGTCGCCACCACCAACCTGGGCCCCAGGGCGGGCCTGACCGTGGCCAGCGCCCTGCTCGTGGACTACGTCCTCACCGTCGCCGTCTCCATCGCCTCCGGCATCGAGAACCTCGGCTCCGCGGTCCCGTTCGTGGTCGAGCACAAGGTGCTGTGCGCGACCGCCGTGATCGTGCTGCTGACGCTCATGAACCTGCGCGGTGTGAAGGAGTCCGGCAAGCTCTTCGCGATCCCGACGTACGTGTTCGTCGGCGGCGTCTTCATCATGATCGTGTGGGGCGCCGTACGCGGCCTTGCCCTCGGCGACACCATGCGCGCGCCGACCGCGGCCTTCCACATCAAGGCCGAGCACCAGGGCCTCGCGGGCTTCGCGCTCGTCTTCCTCCTGCTGCGGGCCTTCTCCTCCGGCTGTGCCGCGCTCACCGGTGTGGAGGCCATCTCCAACGGCGTCCCGGCCTTCCGCAAGCCCAAGTCGAAGAACGCGGCGACCACGCTCGCGATGATGGGTCTGCTGGCCGTCACCATGTTCTGCGGCATCATCGCCCTCGCCATGTCGACCAAGGTCCGCATGGCGGAGAACCCGGCCACCGACCTGATCCACAACGGTCACCCGCTCGGCTCCGGCTATGTCCAGAACCCGGTGATCTCCCAGGTCGCCGAGGCGGTCTTCGGCAAGGGCAGCTTCCTGTTCGTCGTCCTCGCCGCCGCCACGGCCCTGGTCCTGTTCCTCGCGGCGAACACGGCGTACAACGGCTTCCCGCTGCTCGGCTCGATCCTCGCCCAGGACCGCTACCTCCCGCGCCAGCTGCACACCCGCGGCGACCGCCTCGCCTTCTCCAACGGCATCGTGCTGCTCGCGGGCGCCGCGGCTCTGCTGACCGTCATCTACGGTGCGGACTCCACACGTCTGATCCAGCTGTACATCGTCGGCGTGTTCGTGTCCTTCACGCTCAGCCAGACCGGCATGGTGCGGCACTGGAACCGCCACCTCGCGGTCGAGCAGGACCAGGCCAAGCGCCGCCACATGATGCGCTCCCGCGCGATCAACGCCTTCGGCGCCTTCTTCACCGGCCTGGTGCTCGTCGTCGTCCTGGTCACGAAGTTCACGCACGGCGCCTGGGTGGCGCTCTTGGGCATGTGCATCTTCTACGCGACGATGACCGTGATCCGTAAGCACTACGACCGCGTCGCCGAGGAGATCGCGGCCCCCGAGGGCCCGGCCGACGACATGGTCCGCCCGTCCCGCGTGCACTCGGTCGTGCTGATCTCGAAGATCCACCGCCCCACCCTGCGAGCCCTGGCCTACGCCAAGCTGATGCGCTCGGACACCCTGGAGGCGCTGACGGTCAACGTCGACCCGGCGGAGACCAAGGCGCTGCGCGAGGAGTGGGAGCGGCGCGGCATCGACGTACCGCTGAAGGTCCTGGACTCGCCGTACCGCGAGATCACCCGCCCGGTGATCGAGTACGTCAAGAGCCTGCGCAAGGAGTCGCCGCGCGACGCGGTCTCCGTGATCATCCCCGAGTACGTGGTCGGCCACTGGTACGAGCATCTGCTGCACAACCAGAGCGCCCTGCGCCTGAAGGGCCGCCTGCTGTTCACCCCCGGCGTGATGGTCACCTCCGTGCCCTACCAGCTGGCGTCCTCCGAGGCGGCGAAGGTGCGGGCCCGCAAGCGGCAGGAGTGGAACGCACCGGGTGCGGTGCGGCGGGGTCCGGCGGCGGAGCGGCCGAAGGAGGCGTCGGCGGCCAAGGACTGAGCCCGGACGGAGCTGGGGCCTCGGTCTGTGGTGAACGGCCGGACGACAGCCACGTAGACTGGTGGGCTGTTGTCCGGCCGTTTCCCGTTCCCGATCTGGAGTCACCCCGCCATGCAGGCAGAAGAGAAGAAGTCGCTGGTCGGGGAGGAGTACGAGGTCGAGATCGGCCCCGTCGCCCACGGCGGCCACTGCATCGCCCGCACGGCCGAGGGCCAGGTGCTGTTCGTCCGGCACGCGCTGCCCGGTGAGCGAGTGGTGGCGAGGGTGACCGAGGGCGAGGAGGGCGCCCGCTTCCTCCGCGCGGACGCCGTACGGATCCTGGAGGCTTCCAAGGACCGCGTCGACGCCCCCTGCCCCTTCGCCGGGCCGGGCCGCTGCGGCGGCTGCGACTGGCAGCACGCCAAGCCGGGTGCCCAGCGCCGCCTCAAGGGTGAGGTGATCGCCGAACAGCTCAAGCGGCTCGCGGGCCTCACGCCCGAGGAGGCCGGCTGGGACGGCACGGTGGTGCCGGCCGAGGGCGACAAGCTGCCGGCCGGCCAGGTCCCGCAGTGGCGCACCCGCGTCCAGTACGCTGTCGACGCCGAGGGTCACGCGGGCCTGCGCCGCCACCGCTCGCACGAGATCGAGCGCATCGACCACTGCATGATCGCGGCAGAGGGCGTCAGCGAGCTGGGCATCGAGCGGCGGGACTGGACCGGCATGGAGTCGGTCGAGGCGATCGCGGCCACGGGCTCCCAGGACCGCCAGGTGATCCTCACGCCGCGTCCGGGCGCCCGGCTGCCCCTGGTCGAACTGGACAAGCCGGTGTCGGTCCTGAGGGTCGACGAGAAGTCCGGTGGCGTCCACCGCGTCCACGGCCGCCCCTTCGTCCGCGAGCGCGCGGACGGCCGTACGCACCGGGTTGCGGGCGGCGGCTTCTGGCAGGTCCACCCGAAGGCGGCGGACACCCTTGTGACGGCGGTCATGCAGGGCCTGCTCCCCCGCAAGGGCGAGATGGCCCTGGACCTCTACTGCGGAGTGGGGCTGTTCGCGGGGGCACTGGCCGACCGGCTCGGCGAGAAGGGCGCGGTCCTCGGCATCGAGTCCGGCAAGCGGGCGGTGGAGGACGCGCGGCACAACCTCGCGGACTTCCCGCGCGTCCGCGTCGAACAGGGCAAGGTCGAGTCGGTCCTGCCGCGCACGGGCATCACCGAGGTCGACCTGATCGTCCTCGACCCGCCCCGCGCCGGCGCCGGCCGCACCACGGTCGCCCACCTCTGCTCCCTCGACGCCCGCCGCATCGCCTACGTCGCCTGCGATCCCGCTGCGCTGGCCCGCGACCTGGCGTACTTCCGCGAGGGCGGGTACCGGGTGCGCACGCTTCGGGCGTTCGATCTGTTTCCGATGACGCACCATGTGGAGTGCGTGGCGATTCTGGAGCCGGCACAAAAGGGCGCCTGACCTGCTGTTTCTCGATCGAGTCCGGTCTTTGGCCGGTGGAGTCGACCGGGCGGGCCGTTCCGCTTCCCAGGAGGTGGCTTGGGGGCACGCGTTGCCGTGCGGTGGAAACCGGCCGCCCGCAGTCGTGTCCGGTGAGGTGCCCCCTGTAGCAACCCGCGTTCGACGGCCGGTCTCCCACCTGGGACGGGCCCGCCATGCTGGGCGGCCACCGCGCGACCGGGTGAGGCGGCTCTGTGCCGATCCACTCCAGGTGAGGTGTTCCACCGGCACGTAATCCGGGAGGACACGACAGCCGAGGACACGCGAGCGTCAGGTCGTCGATCAACAGGTCCGTTCGCCGGCGTTCGGCGGGCACGGAGGACGGGGAGAGGCGCGGTGCACCATGAGACCGCACGCGGCGACCTGGTGCTGGAGGTCGGGATCACCGGACCTCCGCTCGACCCGGACACCACCGACCGCCGCTTCGAGCCGTTCTGGCGCGCACGCTCCGCATCGCCCGCGACCCACCCCGCCACGGCCTCGGGCTCGCCGTCCGTGCGGAGTTCCCGGGGCACGACCGGGACTGAGGGGCGCGCACAGCCCCGATCGGGGATCGGCAGTCAGCCAGCCAGGAGTCGGCAGCCGCAGGGCCGCGGTCGGCAAAGGCCGACCCCGCGCGGGGGCCGACCCACACCAGATCGGTATCCGGCACGCGTGCTGCAACACGCTGAAGCGTTGGCCCGTCCGCGGCGACCTCCTGCACCAAACCGATGCGGTGCGCCTCGTCCCGGCCGACCTCAGTGCCTGGGGCGACCGCCGGCTGAAGGAGGACATGGTCCAGTCGTGTTCAGGGGTCGTACCCGCGGTTACCCGCTGGTGTCCCGAGCGCCCCACGAAGCCGCCTGACGGCCCCTCATCAGTAGGCGTGCCGGTCGGGCTTCGTCTCCCAGGCTTCGTATGCCGTCGCGCCCAGCTCCGGGAGGATCTGCTCGATGTGGATCCGGCGCCGGTCCATCGGCTTCTGGAAGTCCTCGTACTGGAAGGCGTCGTCGAAGCCGATCTTCCGCGTGGCGTCCAGGTCGCAGCTGAAGTAGACGTTGTCGATGCGCGACCAGTAGATGGCGCTCATACACATGGGGCACGGTGCGCCACTGATGTAGATCGAACAGCCCTGTAGCATCCGGGCCCGCTCCGGGACCGGGTCGGGGGAGCCTTCGGGGCGCTGGACGTATTCCAGGGTGCCCTCGTTGTGGTGCTCTTCCGGGATGGTGGGCGCCTGCGGGTTGAGGAGTTGGGACGCCTTGCGGATGGTCTCCACCTCGGCATGTGCGGTCGGGTCGCCGGTCAGGAGGACACGGTTCTGGCCACGGGCGATGATCTCGCCGTCCCGGGTGAGCACGGCGCCGAACGGGCCGCCCCAGCCGTGCTCCACCGACTCCGTGGCCAGCCGTACCGCTTCCGTCAGGAACTCCTTGTGATCCATGACGCCCTCCGCTCCGCACCAGCTAGGCATTCGATCGGCGAGTTGCGATAACTTGATTACCTTTCCCCCATTTGTCCCATAAGTCCCTTTGTGATTAGGCTACCTCGCATGAGCGCCAGCGCAAACCGCGGCCGTGGTGGGGCCGGAGCAACCGTGGTGACCTCGCAGAAGGTCGTCCCCGGTCGCGAGGAGGACTACAAACGCTGGCAGGAACAGGTGAACCGGGCCGTGCGGGTCTTCGACGGCTTCGAGGGAACGGAGCTGTACCCGCCCGACTCCGCCGAGGACAACCAGTGGGTCGTGGTGTTCCGTTTCTCGGACGTCGGCCGGTTGAGCGCCTGGCTCGGGTCGGCCAACCGCCGAGAACTCCTCGACGACGGCCGCGACTTGTTCGAGGAGGAGCCCTCCCAGGAGGTTCTGTACGGAGGGCAACCGGCTCAGGAAGCCGTGACGGCCGTCGTCTCCCACACGGTGCGGCCGGGTCGCGAGCAGGACTTCGAGCGCTGGCAGGACAAGGTCCTGAAGGCCCAGCAGAAGTACCCGGGTTTCATGGGGTCCGAACTCTTCGCGCCCGTCGAGGGCGTCCAGGACCGCTGGGTCGTTGTGTTCCGGTTCGACACCCGCGAACACCTCGACCAGTGGCTGCAGTCGGACGCTCGCAGGAAACTGCTGGACGAGGGGCGCGACTCCTTCGCCGACTACGACGTGCGCGAGATCGCGTCGGCCTTCAGCGGATGGTTCGGCTTCGGCGAAGGGGAGCAGGCGGGTGTCCCGCCCAACTGGAAGCAGGCCATGTCCGTTCTTCTCGCGCTCTATCCCACCGTCATGGTGCTCAACCTCACCGCAGGGCGCGCCCTCACGTATGCCGGCGTTCCGGGGTACCTCGGCCTTTTCATCTCAAACGTGCTGAGTGTTGCGATTCTGACCTGGATTCTGATGCCGCTGGTCGTCAACCGCACCCTGGCCTTCTGGCTGGCACCCGACCGGCCGCGTTCGCGCCGCACCGACCTGGCGGGTGCGGTCGTCGTGGCGGTGTGTTACGCGGTGCTCCTCGCGGTTTTCGGTCTCACCGTCTGAGGGCGTCACCCGCCGTCAACCGCCAAAGTGGATCAGTGGCTTGATGATGCCGTCGACCCTGGCTTCCATCATCCGGAATGCCCGTTCGACCTCGTCGAAGCCGAACGCATGGGTCGTCATCGGGGTGGGGTCCACCCTGCCGTGCTGCATCAGCCGGAAGATCCGCCTCAGGCGCTCCCTGCCCCCTCGGTTCAGCCCGCCGTGGACATGCTTGTCGGACATGCCGTATCCGAAGGGCTCCAGCGGGATCCTCAGCGGTTCAGGCACTTCGCCGTGATAGCCGACATTGGAGATGTGGCCGCCCGGCTTGGTGACGCGGAACGTCGCTTCCCAGGTACCCGGTGTGCCCAGCGCCTCGACGGCCGCATCCACACCCTGCCCGTCCGTCAGTTCAAGGACTCGCTCGACGGGATCGCAGTGCGTGTGATCGACGATCGCATCGGCGCCGAAGTGGCGGGCCAGGTCCTGTCGTTCGGGCCGCGATTCGACGGCGATGATGAATCCGGCGCCGCGCAGCCGACACCCGATGGTGGCAGAAAGGCCCACTGCTCCCTGAGCGAAGACGGCGACGGTCTGCCCGAAGTCGAGCTCGGCGTGTTCGGCGGCGACGAATCCGGTCGACAGCATGTCCGTCGCGTACAAAGCTTGGTGGTCGGACAGGTCCCCGGGAATCGGAGCGAGATTCGCCTGTGCGTTGTTCACGAGGAAGTACTCCGCCAGGCTGCCGTCCCTCTGCACGGTGAATCTGGCTCCGCCCATCATTCTGCCTCCGCACTGCGAGGACAGACCGCGCTGGCAGAATTCGCACTGAAAGCAGGGCGTGACTCCACCCACCGCCACGCGTTCACCTTCGGTGAGTCCTTCCACCGCGGAGCCGAGCGCATGGACCGTTCCCACGGCCTCGTGTCCCAGGGTGACATCGGGGGCGACCTGGATCGCTCCCCTCACCGTATGGACGTCGGAACTGCAGATCATCGCGGTGGTCGTACGCACCACGGCCTCATTCGGTCCCGGTTCCGGAATGCGTTTGTCGAGGACGGCGACCTCGCCGACCTTCCTCATGACGAAGGATTTCATGGTGTCCGCGGCAATCCCTGCCCGCCACGAGTCGTTTCGCTGCGGGCCGCGAGGTAGGCTGTAAAGGCCCGAACCATCCTGGCTCATCACTGAATAGCGTAAATGACGTCTTTTCAGCGTCGTGTACAGCAGCGGTCTGCGCAACTTCTCTGCCCGAGGACGTGCAGCGGACCGCGGTAGCCGGGGCAAGGAGTGCAGGATGAGCCGCCACACGCAGACTCGCGGTCTCGGCGGACTGTCGGTATGGCGGGATGACGCCGGTTACGAAGACATCCGCAGGGCCGTCGTCTGGAACGCGCTGACACCGGCGCGGTTCCCGGACGTCATGGTCCGCGCGGCGTCGGCCGGTGACGTCGTGGAAGCGGTGCGCCTGGCCCGGTCCCAGCGCCTCCAGGTCGCCATAAGGTCGGGGGGACACAGCTGGTGCGGGTCGCCTCTGCGCGACGGGGGCATGCTCATCGACCTGTCCGGGCTCCGCAGCTGTGACGTCGACCCCGCCTCCGCGACGGCGACGGTGCAGCCCGGTGTCACGGGCTCGCAGCTCACCGCGGAACTCGGCCGTCACGGACTTGCCTTCCCCACAGGCCACTGCGGGTCCGTCGCCGTCGGCGGATACCTCCTCAGCGGAGGGCTCGGCTGGAATTCCGGCGTCCGCGGGCCGGCGTGCGCCAGTGTCGAGCGGATAGAAGCCGTGACCGCGGACGGGGAACGGGTCACCTGCAGCGAGAGCGAGCACAGGGACCTGTTCTGGGCGGCCCGGGGAGCGGGTCCCGGCTTCTTCGCCGCGGTCACCGCCTTCCGCCTCAGGCTGTATCCCCACCCCGGCGCGATCACGAGCACCAGGTGGACCTTCCCCCTCGCGAACGTCACCGAGGTGACGCACTGGGCCACCGAACTGGCCGCAGGGCTGTCCCCGAACGTCGAGTTGAGCTTCTCCCTCGACATGGTTGACCCCGGTTCGAACCCGGGCCCCAAAGTGGTGACCGTCACCGGTACCGCCTTCGCCGCGTCGCGACAGGAAGCCGGCGAGTTCCTCCTGCCGCTGCGCCACTGTCCCCTGCGCCAGAGCTCCCTCTCCCGCCAACTGGACGAGCCGACGACGTTCAAGGCCCTGTACGACTCCTCCGCCGCCATGTGGCCTCCGCAACTCCGCTATGCGGCGGACACCCTGTGGTCGGACGCCGGCTTCCCCACGCTGCTCAGCGAACTCGCGGATGTCGTCGACTCGGCCCCTTCGAACAGATCGCTGGTCCTCGCACCGTTCTCGCCGGCCGGCCGGCCGGCGCCGGACATGGCCTTCTCGGTGCTCGGGGAGAGCTATGTCGTTCCCTACGCCGTCTGGGACGACCCCCGCCAGGACGCTGCCAACATCGCCTGGCTGCGGGAAGCGATACAGAGGGTGGAACCCCTCGGGACGGGGCACTACATCGCCGAGGCGGACCTCACCGCGGCCTCGTCCCGTGCCCGCCGCTCCTTCACCGCGGACGACTGGCAGCGCCTGCGCAGCCTGAGGGAGCGGTACGACCCGGACGGCGTCTTCTGCTCCTACCTGTCACCGGACGAGGCCGCGCTGTAGCGCCACTCCTCTGCCCGGGCGGCTCTCCGGTCACTCTCTGTCCAGTCGGCAAGACTCCTTGCGGTCGGTCCCGCGTCCGTGCCTGCTTGCGGCGTACCAGGACCAGGCCGCGCCGGCCGGTGACCGGCGACGACCGTCCGCACGAGCGGGCCCTGGCAGGGCCGGCACCCCGCAGGGCACGGGGCCACCGGGCGCGCGGCGAAGTCGGGGTTGAGCTGGTTGCCCGCCGCGCACGTCAGGCCGTCGAGGACCGGCGCTGGGTGCCGATGCCGGTGGGGACCGTCAGCAGGCCCGGACTCGGAGCGAGGACACCCGGTCCGCATCAGGAGGCGGCCGACAGCCGTTCATCGAGGACGGTGACACCCAGGACCGCTGCCACGGCGAGCTCGGCCCGGGCCGGCGTGGTGGCCACCTGCGCCGGGGTGCGGCGCGTTCCGTGGCCGAAGAGCCGGTATGCCAGGAAGCCGGTGAACAGGGCGCGGTACACGGCCACCGCAGCCCCGCCGGTGGTGGCGAGCCACAGCGTGCCGAGGAGCAAGACGAGCGGCACGACGAGTAGCCCGGCCGAGCCGGGCAGTGGCGCCGGTCCAGCATGCGGTGGTCGTGACGCTCATTTGACGCTCTGAGGCCTGACAGCCCGCCCGAAGGGCTGAGAAACAGTGTCACGTGGAGTGCGTGGGCGATTCCGGAGCCGGCCACCAAGGAGTCCTGCACGCTGCCGGCGGCCGGTTCCAGGGGCCGGTCAGCGGCGTCGCGTGGGTTGCGGCGCGGACAGGCTCTGGCCGGCGGCTCTCCATGCGCAGCTGCGCGATGGCCAGCCGGGTCACTTCCTCCCAGGAATCGCGGGGTACGGCTGCCGGCATGACACCGGGAAGGCGCGCTGTGAGAGGGAGGAAAACTTCCCCCGGACACGGTTCTCCGAGGCGGAACGGCCATGGAGAAAGTCCCCGAGTGGGAAATCAAGCGGGAGCGGGATCCCGTTATGGCGTCGTTCGTCCTGCCCGGCATCGCCGGTCGAAGCAGCTCGGGGCCGGGCCGAGGAGGGAGGCCCCCGTGACGACTCAGCTGCCCGTCGGCGGGGTCATACTCCCCCCGAAGGCCTCCAGGATCCGTTCCGCCGCCAGGGTCGCCGTCAACCGGCCCTCCCTGACCTGCCGTTCGAGGTCCGGCGCGGCCTCGCGTACCGCCGGGTCGGAGTGGAGGCGGCCGAGCAGTTCGTCGCGGACCATCGCCCAGGTCCAGCCGACCTGCTGGTCGCGTCGCTTGGCGGTCAGCCGGCCGGTGGAGCCGAGCAGGGTGCGGTGCTGTTCCAGGCGCTCCCAGACCGTGTCCAGGCCCGTCGCCTCCCGGGCGCTGCAACTCAGCACCGGCGGGGTCCAGAACGCCTCCTTGCCGTGCATCAGGCGCAGCGCGCCCGCCAGTTCGCGGGCGGCGGCCCTCGCGTCGCGCTCGTGCGGGCCGTCCGCCTTGTTGACGGCGATCACGTCGGCCAGTTCCAGGACGCCCTTCTTGATGCCCTGCAGCTGGTCGCCGGTGCGGGCCAGGGTCAGCAGGAGGAAGGAGTCGACCATGTCGGCCACCGTCGTCTCCGACTGGCCCACGCCTACGGTCTCGACGAGGATCACGTCGTAACCCGCCGCCTCCATCACCACCATCGACTCCCGGGTGGCCTTGGCGACCCCGCCCAGCGTGCCCGCGCTGGGGGAGGGGCGGACGAAGGCCGCGGGGTCGACCGCCAGGCGTTCCATGCGCGTCTTGTCGCCCAGGATCGAGCCGCCGGTGCGGGTCGAGGAGGGGTCCACGGCGAGGACCGCGACCCGGTGGCCCAGCGAGGTCAGCATCGTGCCGAACGCGTCGATGAACGTCGACTTGCCGACACCCGGCACCCCGCTCACGCCGATCCGCCGCGCCCGGCCGCTGTGCGGGAGCAGCTGGGTCAGCAACTCCTGCGCCAGCGAGCGGTGCGCGGGGCGCGTGGATTCCACGAGCGTGATCGCGCGGGCCACGATCGCTCGCTTTCCGTCCAGCACGCCCTTCACATACGTGTCGAGATCGATCCCCGCCACCCCGAGAGCCCCCGCTACAGCTCGTGGCCGAGGTCGGCCGACAGCCGCTTGACCAGGTCGTACGCCGCGTCCGGGATCACCGTCCCGGGCAGGAACACCTCCGCCGCGCCCATCTCCCGCAGAGTCGGCACGTCCTGCGGCGGGATCACCCCGCCGACCACGATCATGATGTCCTCGCGGCCCTCCTCGGCGAGCTTCTCACGCAGCGCCGGGACGAGGGTGAGGTGACCGGCGGCCAGCGAGTTCACGCCGACCACGTGCACGTCCGCCTCGACCGCCTGCCGGGCGACCTCCTCCGGCGTCTGGAACAGCGGGCCGACGTCGACGTCGAAGCCGAGGTCGGCGAACGCGGTCGCGACCACCTTCTGGCCGCGGTCGTGGCCGTCCTGGCCCATCTTGGCGACCAGGATGCGCGGGCGGCGCCCCTCGGCCTCCTCGAACGCGTCCACCAGGGCACGGGTGCGGTCCACGTTCGGGGACTGGCCTGCTTCGTTGCGGTACACGCCGGAGATCGTACGGATCTGGCTCGCGTGCCGGCCGTACACCTTCTCCAGGGCGTCGGAGATCTCGCCGACCGTCGCCTTGGCGCGGGCCGCGCGGACGGCCAGCTCCAGCAGGTTCTCCTTGCCGTCGGCGGCCCGGGTGAGCGCGTCCAGGGCGTGCTGGCAGGCCTGCTCGTCCCGCTCCGCGCGCAGCCGCCGCAGCTTCTCGATCTGCTGGGCGCGTACGGCGGAGTTGTCGACCTTGAGGACCTCGATCGCCTCGTCGCTGTCCACGCGGTACTTGTTCACGCCGATCACCGGCTGACGGCCCGAGTCGATGCGGGCCTGGGTGCGGGCCGCCGCCTCCTCCACACGCAGCTTCGGGATGCCGGCGTCGATGGCCTGCGCCATGCCACCCGCCTGCTCGACCTCCTGGATGTGCGCCCAGGCCTTGCGCGCGAGGTCGTACGTCAGCTTCTCCACGTACGCGCTGCCGCCCCAGGGGTCGATGACCCGGGTGGTGCCCGACTCCTGCTGGATGAGCAGCTGGGTGTTGCGGGCGATGCGCGCGGAGAAGTCGGTCGGCAGGGCGAGCGCCTCGTCGAGGGCGTTGGTGTGCAGCGACTGGGTGTGGCCCTGGGTCGCCGCCATCGCCTCCACGGCCGTACGCGTGACGTTGTTGAACACGTCCTGCGCGGTCAGCGACCAGCCCGAGGTCTGCGAATGCGTGCGCAGGGACAGGGACTTGGTGTTCTCCGGCTCGAACTGCGAGACCAGCTTGGCCCACAGGAGCCTGGCCGCGCGCATCTTGGCGATCTCCATGAAGAAGTTCATGCCGATCGCCCAGAAGAAGGACAGGCGCGGTGCGAACGCGTCCACGTCCAGGCCCGCTTCCCGGCCCGCGCGGAGGTACTCCACGCCGTCCGCGAGCGTGTACGCCAGCTCCAGGTCGGCCGTCGCGCCCGCCTCCTGGATGTGGTAGCCGGAGATGGAGATCGAGTTGTAGCGGGGCATCCGCTGCGAGGTGTACGCGAAGATGTCGGAGATGATCCGCATCGACGGCTTCGGCGGATAGATGTAGGTGTTGCGGACCATGAACTCCTTCAGAATGTCGTTCTGAATGGTTCCGGCCAGCTTCTCGGGCGGTACGCCCTGTTCCTCCGCCGCCACGATGTACAGCGCGAGCACCGGCAGCACAGCGCCGTTCATCGTCATCGACACGGTCATCTTGTCCAGCGGGATCCCGTCGAACAGCTGCCGCATGTCGTAGATCGAGTCGATCGCCACGCCCGCCATGCCGACGTCACCGGTCACGCGCGGGTGGTCGCTGTCGTAGCCCCGGTGCGTGGGCAGGTCGAAGGCGACCGACAGGCCCTTCTGGCCGGCCGCCAGGTTGCGCCGGTAGAAGGCGTTGGACTCCTCGGCGGTGGAGAAGCCCGCGTACTGGCGGATCGTCCAGGGCTGGTTGACGTACATCGTCGGGTAGGGGCCGCGCAGATACGGCGCGATGCCCGGGTAGGTGCCCAGGAAGTCCAGGCCCTCCAGGTCACGGCCGGTGTACAGCGGCTTGACCCCGATGCCCTCCGGGGTCTCCCACAGCGGCTCTTCGCTCCCGGTGGCCCGCGCGACGGCCGCACGCCACTGATCGGCACTGCCGTCGGCGACCGGTGTCCCCAGCTCGATGCCGGAGAAGTCGGGGATTCCCATCAGGACACTCCCATGCGGTCGAGGGTCGCGGACAGCACGTCGATGGCGTCGCAGCCCGCGAAGACGTACGAGTCGATGCCGGCGTACTCGCCCCGGCCCGCGAGGAACACATGCCGGGCGCCGGCTGCCCTGAGCGACTCGGCGGTCTGCTCGGCCTGTTCGGCGTACAGGGCGTCGCTGGAGCACAGCACGGCCTCGGTGGCGCCGCTGTCCTCGAAGGCGCCCTCGGTGACCGGCTCGATGCCGCCGGCCTGGAAGAGGTTGGCGGCGAAGGTGGCGCGCGCGGTGTAGGCGGCGGCCGAGCCCATGGTCGCCAGGAAGATCCGGGGGCGGGCGCCGGTCGCGGCCAGGTGGGCGTCGGAACGGGCGCGCAGGTCCTCGTACGCCTCGTCGCGGCGCACCCGCGGCAGACCGCCCGACGGCTGCTCCGGCGCGGGCTCGCGCTCCACCGGCTTCTCCGCCAGCAGCGGGAACTCGCTGACGCCGGTGATGGGTTCGCGCCGCTTGGCGAGCTTCTTGGAGCGCTCCGCCCAGGTCGTCGCCAGGTCCGTGCGCAGCCGGCCGGAGCGCAGCACGGCCGCCTGGCCGCCGTCGCGCTCGATCGTCCGGAAGAACTCCCAGGCGGCCGCGGCGAGTTCGTCGGTCAGCTGCTCGACGTACCACGAGCCGCCCGCCGGGTCGATGACCCGGGCCAGGTGGGACTCCTCGATGAGGATCGTGGAGGTGTTGCGGGCGATCCGGCGCGCGAACGCGTCGGGCAGACCGAGCGCGTGGTCGAACGGCAGCACGGTCACGGAGTCGGCGCCGCCGACCCCGGCGGCGAGCGTCGCGACCGTCGTACGGAGCATGTTCACCCACGGGTCGCGGCGGGCCATCATCACCGGCGAGGTCACCACGTGCTGCACCTGCGCGCCCGGGGCCCCGCAGACCTCGGCGACCCGGGCCCACAGCCGGCGCGCGGCGCGCAGCTTGGCGATGGTGAGGAACTGGTCGGCGGTGGCCGCGTAGCGGAACTCCAGCTGCCCGGCGGCCTGTTCGACGCTCAGCCCCGCCTCGGTGAGTTCCCGCAGACAGGCCACCCCGGTGGCGAGCGAGGCGCCCAGCTCCTGCGCGGCCGAGCCGCCCGCCTCGTGGTACGGCAGCGCGTCCACGGTCAGCGCGCGCAGCCCGGGGTACTGCTCGGCGCAGCGCGCGGCCAGGGCGGCGTACGGCGCGAAGTCCAGCGCGGTGCCGGTGCGGGCCTCGTACCCGAGCGGGTCGCCGCCCAGATTGCCGCGTACGGCCTCGGCGGCCACGCCCTTGTCCGCGTACAGCCGCAGCAGCGCCTCGGCGGCCCGCCCGGTGTCCCGGCCCGCGTCTAGCACGACCGGCGCCAGGTCGAGGTACACGCCCTCCAGCGCCCGGCCCAGCTCGCCGACCGGGATGCCGCCCTCGCCCAGCACGAGCCAGAGCGAGGTGCCGCCGTTCTCCAGGTCGGCCAGGACGGCGTGCTCCGCGAGGGCGGTGTGCCGCTGCCGTACGTCCCAGCCGCCCGCGGTGCTGCCCTCGGGGCGGCTGCCGCGCACATACGGCGCGAAGCCCGGCAGACCGGGGTCGGGCGCGGTGTCGCGCGCGGTGTACAGGGGCCGGGTGCGCAGCCCGTCCTCCAGCGTCGTGGACAGAGCGTCCTCAGCTGCCGCGCCCGAGACTTCCTTGCCCGACTTGCGCAGCACGCCCTCGACCAGGCGTTGCCACTGCTCGTGTGTCGCGTCAGGGAACTCGGCGGCCAGTGAGAGCCCGTCGTCAGGCAGGACCGTCATGGCTCGGATGCTAGGGCAGCATGCTCAAGTGAGTGCAGAGCGGGGGCTGTGAGGTTTCCCTCCTTGCGCTTGTGACCTGCGCCGCTCAGCCGTCGGAGGGCTCCTCGTCCGGGTCCGGCAGATCCGGTACGAGCGCGCACATCGCCGCGCGTTGGTCGGGGCCCATGGAGTCGGCGAGGGCCTGGCGGACGGTGCCGGCGAGCAGGGTGGAGGTCTCGCTCAGGAGGTCGCGGGACTTGTCGGTGAGGGCGACCTGGACGCCGCGCTTGTCGCCACACACGGAGGTGCGGGCGACCAGTCCGGCCCGCTGGAGGCAGGCGATCTGGTAGGTGAGCCGGGTCTTGGGGCGGCCGAGGAGGTCGGCCACCTGGGTCATGCGCAGTCCGGTGCGGGGCTGCTCCGCCAGCAGGCACAGGATCAGGAACTCGTCGTGGGAGACGTCGAGCGTCTCCTTCACGACCGACCGCAGCCGCTGCTCCACGGCGCCCGTGGCGGCCAGCAGGATCATCCAGGCGCGCAGCTCGGCGGGCAGCAGGCTGCCCGCCGAGGCGGGACATTCGAGCTGGTGGGCGGGGTGCGCGTCGGAGGCGGACATGGGTCGAGTCTACCTGTTGTCCAATTTTGGACCAGAAGGTTGTCCAGTTTTGGAGGAGTGGGTTGTTCAAATTTGGATGACGCGCTAGCGTGACCGTCATTCATCCAAATTTGAACCACTCGATTCCGGAGTACGACCATGACCGTCGCCGTGCAGACAGGCACCTGGCAGCTCGACCCGGCCGCGTCCACCGTGGGACTGCGGCACAAGACCATGTGGGGACTCGTGACCGTGAAGGGCACGTTCGCCGCCGTCGCCGGCGGAGGCGAGGTCCACGCCGACGGCTCGGCCAGCGGCACCGTGACCCTGGAGGCGGCCTCCCTGGACACCAAGCACGCCAAGCGGGACACCCACCTGCGCTCGGCCGACTTCCTCGACGCAGACAACCACCCCGAGATCACCTTCGCGGTGCGCGGCGCCGACCGCCTCGACGGCGACGGCGTACGGGTGACCGGTCAGCTGACCGTGCGGGGCATCAGCAGCCCCGTGACCTTCACCGCGCGCCTGACCGACGCGGACGCCGCAGCGCTCACCCTGGACGCCGAGTTCACCGTGGATCGCGAGCAGTTCGGCATGGGCTGGAACCAGCTCGGCATGATGCGCGGACTCACCACGGTGTCGGCGAGCCTGCGTTTCGCACGGGTCGAGGGATGAGCAGCCCGCTCAGCCCTTGAGGCCCAGCTCGGGCCGGCGCACGTCCTCGGTGGAGAGCGTCTGCGGGGTCGCCGTGAAGGCGCGCAGCCGGATGTGCGTGTACTTCTTCGTGGGCAACGGGAAGCCGCCCTTGGGCGCCCGCAGCTCGACGGTCGCCGTGGTGTGCGCGGGGATCGTGGCCGGGCCGTGCGCGAGCGTCCAGTACCGGCTCATGCCCTGACCCGTCGTCAGCATGTAGTGCGGGGTCAGCGCGGTGCTCCCGGTGTTGGTGACCTTCACCGTCACCGTCGAGAGGGTGCGCGCCGAGCCGTGCCGGGCCGCCGTGATGTCCATCCGCAGCGGCGGCCCGCCCGTCACCGCCAGGGTCGCGCTCACCAGCGCGGGCGTGATCAGCAGGACGACCGCGGCGACCAGGGCCGGCCTGCGGCGCGGACCGGTCAGCCACCGGGGGCGCGGCTGCCACGCGTTCCTGAACTCCGACAGGGGCACGGTGATCGCCGCCGCCAGCCACAGCGGCGTGTACATCAGGTAGTAGCCGTCCTGGGACCGGGTCGCCAGGTAGAAGGCGCACCAGGGCAGCACGGTCGCGGCCGGGCCCAGCCGCCGTACGAACAGCACGAACAGCACCAGCAGGGCCGCGGCGAGCAGCGCGCTCGCGTGGCCGTACCAGTCGAGCCGGTCGCTGCCGTGGGTGAAGTACAGGGAGATGTCGACCAGACCCTGGCCGTGCAGTACCGCGCCCTGGGTCAGCGGCAGGGCGACGCCCTCAAGCCACGGGCCCGGCTCGCTCACGATGAAGTACGCGTTGATCAGCAGCCAGGTGACGACCGCGATCCCGGCGATCCGCAGCACCACCCGCGCGGCCGCCCGCCCGCCGACTTCACCGCGGCGCAGGGCATAGATCCCGGCCAGCAGGAACGGCGTGACGAACCAGGGGAGTTGCTGTGCCGCGCACGCGGCCCCGATGCACACGGCCCGCGCGATCCCGGCGGGACCCAGCCGGCCGCCGGCGCCGAACCGCGGCCAGCGCACCACCACCGGCACCAGCAGGACCAGGCCGACGATCGCCGGGTAGCCCTGACGGGCGTACATCGGCAGGAAACCGAAGCCCAGACAGACCATCGTGGCCGCCGACCGCCACGGCGTCGGCAGCAGCCGCCACAGCATCACCGCGCCCACGATCAGTACGACCGTCACCGCCGCGGTCGCCGGGGCGCCGCCGTGGCCCAGGGCCAGGAACGGCACGGTGAGCAGCGGGGTCAGCGGCGGATAGCCGTACGTGAAGTCGTAGCCGCCGTCTATCGTCGGCGTCAGGGCGACACCCTTGGTGTGGAACAGCCACGGCCACGGCTGTCCGTACACCGTGTGCCCGTTGACCAGCTCCCTGGCGGCCTGCGTGGTCAGGACCGCCTCGTCGCCGCCGGCGTGGTTCAGCGCCCAGGCGCACAGGGCCAGGACGATCGCCGTGACCAGCACCACCAGGTCCAGGCGGGCCAGCGAGCGCGCCCGGCGGACCGTGAGCGCGAGCACGCCGGTCACGAGGATCGAGGCGTAACAGACCGAGATGGCCGCCGCGAGGACCAGGTTGTGGGTGGCCGCCTGCGTCCACACCGCGCGCGTCCCGATGAACAGGCTGACGTCGGCGAGCAGCGTCAGCACGCGATGCCACTGCGCGGGTGGCTCATGGAGCGTCGCGCGGGCGACCGGGACGGCGGACACCGCCGACTGCGTCCGCCGGCTGGCTGTCACCTGCTGGGTTTCTGCCAAGTGCACGGCATTGGACGCTAACGGCAGCCGGTGAGCGCGGCGTGGCGGCATGTGAAGAGTCCGGTATGAGGGCGGTAAGAAGCGGACGTAAACGTACATGTGACGCGGGTCGCTCCCGGCCGTGGCGCGCCGGAGCGGTCGCGCAGTGTGTCGTTGTTGGGCCGAACGGGTGACTTGGCGTAAGAATTGGCCGGTGCAGGCATGGAGTGCGAGTCAGGTCAGGGGGAGCCGGTGAGCCGCTACGACGTCACCGATGAACAGTGGGAAGGGCTCGCCCAGGTCGTGCCGCTGCGGGGCCGGGACGCCTGGCCGTCCGCGGTGAACCACCGCTCGCTGCCGGACGCCGAGACCGAGACGCGGCGCCGGTTCGTCGTCCTGCGCGTCAACGTCTTCGCCGACGCCCGGGAAGTCGCCGAGACCCTGATGGCCGGCGCGCCGGTCCTGCTCGACCTCTCCGGCGCGGAGACCGAGGTCGCCAAGCGCGTCCTCGACTTCAGCACGGGCGTGGTCTTCGGCCTGGGCAGCGGAATGCACCGCGTCGACCGCAACGTGTTCCTCCTCACCCCACCCGGCACCGAGGTGAGCGGGCTGATGGAGGGGGCGGGGGTGTCGAGGGGCTGAGGAGGCCTCCGGCGGCTGAGCGGTGGCCTTCGGCGGTTGGGCGGTGGCCTTCGGCGGTTGGGCGGGGCGTTCTCCGGCGGGCTGAGTGGATGCTTCGGCGGATGCGCGGAGCAAGGGCCGCGCGGGTGACCCGATGGGTCGGTGACGCGCCGGCCGTACCGGGTGGCCCCGGAACCCGGTCTTGCGTGGAGGCCGCGTGCCGGTGGCCCCCGATGCCGGTCGCTCGTTGTCACCCGACCGAGTGGCCCCTCGTCCCGTTTGCTCCCGCTCGACCGCCCGATCGTAGGAAGGTGCCGGCGCGAAACGGTTCGGCAGGTGGCGGGAGTTCTACGGTCCGGGCATGGCCGTGCCTTCCGTGTCCGCTGAGCCCCCCGCCGCCGACGCGCCCGCCGGGACCGTGCCCGCGCAGTCCCGGCGGTCCCTCGATGTGCGTGCCCGGATCACCGAGTTGCGGCTGTCGGCCTTCGCCGGGCACCGGCGGGCCGGGTTTCCGCTGGGGGCCGTCACCTTGTTCGCCGGGCCCAGTGGCGCGGGGAAGACGACCGCGCTCACGGCGTACGAGGCGCTGGCCCGGCTCGGGGGCGGAGCCTCGCTCTTCGAGGTGTTCCCGGACCCGGTGGCCTGTGTGCCGCAGCGGGCGCGCCCCGATGCCGGAGGGCGGCGCGGCTTCCGGATCGGCTGTACGGCCGACGGCGCCGAGGGGCCGGTCCGGCTCGACGTCGCCGTACAGGCCGAACCGGACCTCAGGATCGTGGGGGAGCGGCTGACCGCGGGCGGGGTCGTCCTGCTGGAGACAGCGCTGCGCGACCCCGGGCGCGGTACCGTCCAGGCCGCCTGGCACACCGCCGGCTCCGCCCCGGTGACCCGCGCCCCGCTCCCCGACGACCGTCTCGGCACCGCTCTGCTGCCGCTGCGCGTGGCGGGCAAGACCGACGGGCAGCGCCATGTGCTCGCCGCCGCCGAGCAGATGGTGGTCGCCCTGCGCTCCGTCTTCCCCTGCGACCCCCGCCCCGAGCGCATGCGCGCCCCCGTGCCCGCCGGTACCGGCCGGCTGCTGTCCGGCTGCGACAACCTCGCCGACGTACTGTGGCGCACCCGCGCGGAATGCGGCCGCCGGCACGGACTGCTGGTCGACGCCCTGCGCGCGGGCTGCGCGGGGCCGGTGACCGATCTCGTCGCGGAGCCGCTGCCGGCCGGCACGGTACGGGCGTTGCTCGACCGCGGCGACGGCCTGCGCACCGAACTCGCCCGGCTCGGCGACGGCGAACTGCGCTATCTCGCGCTGACGCTGGTGCTGCTGACCGGTCCCGGCGTCCTGGACGTGGACACCCCGGGCGAGGTGCCCGACGCCCTGCGTAGCCTCTCCGTCCTCGCCGACGGCTTCGACCGCGGCCTCGACCCCGCCCAGCGGCGGGAACTGCTGCGGACGGCCGCCCGGATGGGCGAGCGCGGGCACATCCGGTGCGTGGGCGCGGTGAGCGACGCCTCGTGGGCCACCGGGACCGAGGGCGTCACAGTGGTACACCTGGACGCGTGACGGAACCCCTCGACCTGGCCCGACTCCAGCGCAGGCTCGCCGAGTTCGCGGCCGCGCGCAACTGGCAGCCCTACCACACCCCCAAGAACCTCGTCGCCGCGCTTAGCGTGGAGGCTTCCGAACTGGTCGAGATCTTCCAGTGGTTGACGCCGGAGGAGTCCGGCCGTGTGATGGCGGACCCGGACACCGCGCACCGGGTCACCGACGAGGTCGCCGACGTCCTCGCCTATCTGCTGCAGTTCTGCGACGTCCTCGGCGTCGACCCGCTGGCCGCCCTGGCCGCCAAGATCGACCGCAACGAACGGCGCTTCCCGGTGCAGGGGGCGCAGGGCGCGTCCGAGCGCCCCCAACGGCCGGAGGGCTGAACTCCGCTATGACTCTCCGGAGTTGAATCGTCTGTCGAATCCGAATTGTTGTCCACAGATTTCCGTCTACCTCTGGCTTTTCACCCCGAGCGGTTTCACTCTGGGTAGTGACCAAGAGCGTTCAAGCGGGCGTGCGAGGAAGCACGCGGAAGGACGGGGGCGACGCATGGATGCGATAGGGCTCATCCTCACGAGCAGGCGTGCGCTGGCGTGTGGCGCCGACGCGGCCGAGATCATGGCGGAGGTGTGGCAGGCGCAGGCCCTGGCCCAGGCGATCGGCAGCAGGCTCGCGGTCTCCGGCCCGCCCGAGCTGCGCGGCGAGGCGCTCGGCCTGACCGAGCTGGCGGGCCGGGGCTGCGGGGTCCTGGACCCGCCCGAACTCGACCTGGGCGACCTGCGCGCCGCCCAGCTCACCGAGCTGGCCGACGCCCGCGAGACCCTGCTCTGCCTGGGGGGTCTGCTCGGCGAGGTCGGCATGGCCCTGGTCGGCATGGCCAGCGGGGCTGACGACGAGACGACGTACTGGCAGTGCATGGAGGCCATCGACGCGGCCGACGAGTCCCGTGACCGTGTCCTGGAGATGCTGCGCAAGCTGGCGGCGCGGGAGGAGGCCGTACAGGAGAGCGGCGATCAGAACAGCCTGAACGGCAACCGCAGCAGCCCGTCCGGCGTTTGAGGACGAGGCACGCCCGGCGGGCGATTTTCACCCGGCCGGGGACAGCCGTGCCGGGGGGTACCGGCGAGTCCCACGGACGCCTGGATCACGCTCGCCGGACTGGCCCGCGAGACCAGGCGCATCCGCCTCGGCACGCTGATGACGGCCGGCACCTTCCGGCATCTACGCCCACGTGTTCCGTGACGGCGACGTCGTCCCGATGGACGCCTCGGTCGTCCGGAAGGTGCTGGAGCCCCACGCCCCGTACGACGTGTCCGACGACGAGCCGGTCGAGTGGGTGCGGGCCGCCGACGGCAGTGACGCGGAGGTGTACACGGGACACGGGGTGTACCTCGACCGGCCGGGCCCCGGTGTCCTGGACATCATCGCCGAGCTGGCCAGTCGTACCGGCGCCGCGATCCCGCTGCTGAGCGAGCCGACGGCGATCGTGACCGGCGAGGAGGGGCTGCGGCACCTGTCGGAGGATCTGCGGGCGGGGGCTGTCGTCGTGCCGCCCGCCCTCCTGACCGGCCAGGCGATCGCACAGGTCCTCAGGCCGCGGCCGGAACCCCGGCAACGGCCGATGCTGCCGCCGTTCCCCTACCACCCGGACCTGATGACCACCGGATCGATCGTGGCGGCCGACGAGACGTGCGCGTGCTGCGGGCACGACCAGGGCTGGATCTACACCGGACCGGTCCACGGCGAGGACGTGCCGGAGGGACGGCTCTGCCCGTACTGCATCGCGTACGGCACCGCGGCCAAGCGGCACGGCGCGTTCTTCAACGAGGTCGAGGCGCGCCGGATGCCGGAGGAGGCGGCCGCGCTGATCCGTGAGCGCACCCCCGGCTTCGCGACCTGGCAGGACTGGGGCTGGCCCGCGCACTGCGGCGACGGAGCGGAGTTCCTCGGCGTGGTCGGGGCGAAGGAACTGGCGCCCCACCCGGACCCACTCGATCATCTGCGCCTGCGGTGCGCCGAGTGGGGCTGGGAGTCCGGGGCGACCGAGGAGTTCCTCGCGGCGCTCAACAAGGATGGGCAGCCGACCGCGTACCTCTTCCGCTGCCGCGCCTGCGGGACCCGTCTCGCCGAGGCCGACTTCACGTGAGCCGCCCCCCGGCGAAAGGCCGCCGCCGTGCAGCACGGCGGCGGCCCCCCATCTGCCTCAGCCGCGCTGCGCGAAGCCGTAGTCGAGGATCTTCGTCGCGTCCTGGAAACGCTGGTCCACCGAGGTGTCGGCGAGCACCGTGCCCACGACGGTCCGGCCGCCCCGGGTCGCCGCGAACACCAGGCAGAACTGTGCCTCCGGACCGGAGCCGGTCCTCACGCCGATCGCGCCCCGGTAGGAGCCGAGCAGCTTGTTGGTGTTCTCCCACGGCGCCATCGCGTGCGTTCCGCCGCCCGGCCGGTAGGACTGCATGTCCTTGTACACCGGGGTGCCGACGACCCGCTTGAACGTCGCGTTCTTCAGCGCGACGGCGGCCAGTTTCGTCAGGTCGCGCGGCGAGGCGTAGTTGTTGCCGTTGGACACCCCGTCGAAGGAGTCGAAGTGGGTGTTGGTCAGGCCCAGTTCGCGTGCCTTGCCGTTCATCTTGGCGATGAAGGACTTGGTCCGCTGGGCCGTCGTCGACCCGGTGCCGTAGGTGTCCGCGAGTGCGTAGGCCGCGTCGCAGCCCGAGGGCAGCAGCAGCCCGTACAGCAGGTCGCTCACCTTCATCGAGTCGCCGAGGATCAGGTTGGCGCTCGAATAGCGCTGGGTGTGCGTGGTGGGGTCGATGACGTAGTCCGTGTACTCCTTCTTGATCTTCACCTTCCTGCCGAGGTCCAGGTGCGGCTGGGACAGCACCACGAGCGCCGTCACGATCTTCGTCGTGGACCCGGTCCGCAGCCGTCCGTCCGGCGCCTTGCCGAACAGCGTCTTGCCCGTGGCCGGGTCGAACGCGTACGCGCCCTGGGCCGACACCTGCGGTGCCGTGGCCGCCTGGGCGGGAGCGGCCGCGAGGATGCCCGTACCGAGGACCGCACCCGCCAGTGCCGCGACGACGGCTCTTCTGCCGGCGCGGACTCCGTGGCCGTGGGACATGGTTCCCCCCTGAGTCAGTGGTCAGTTGACGGTTGATCACTATGCCGTAACTGTGGACGTTCCGTGTCGGAAGTGTGGGCTCCACCACAGCGCTACCGATCAGGGCCTGATCGGATGACCGGGTGCGCAAAGTGCTCCCTCTCGCCCTCACCGGCCTGTTCGCCCTGTCGGCATGCCAGTTCGCCGGTCACGACGACCCCGCCGGCAAGGCCCGCCACCTCAACACCACGGCGTCGTTCCCGCTGCGCGCCTACATCCCGGATCCCGCGTCGGACGGCGCCAAGGCCGTCACCCGGGCGCAGTGGATCCTCGGCAAGCAGTGCATGGTCCGGCTCGGCTTCGCCGGCTTCGCGACGCTCGACCCCAAGGGCGTCGAGTCGACCTACCCGGTCCGGCAGGGAACGCTCAGCAGCGAGGGCACGCCGGGGGACGACAGCCCGTACGGCGTCGTCGATCCCGACCTGGCCGCCGAGCACGGCTACCACAACCGGACACCGGACACCTCCGCCCAGCCCCAGGAGTGGCCCGCCGACCAGTAC
Source organism: Streptomyces sp. NPDC052107 (assembly GCF_040680215.1). NCBI lineage: Bacteria > Bacillati > Actinomycetota > Actinomycetes > Kitasatosporales > Streptomycetaceae > Streptomyces > Streptomyces sp. NPDC052107. Next base: position 56,653 of record NZ_JBFAWG010000030.1, on the reverse strand, counting down.
ACCGCCCTCACCGGCACCTTCGAGTCCGGGGACAGCCACGTCTCGCACGGGCACCGCATCCCCGAGGGCGGCTGCCTGGGACAGGCGACACGGAAGATCTACGGCGCGCCGCCCAAGGCGGTGAAGGTCAACGGCGCGAGGCTGTCCGGCTATTACTCGCTCGCCCTCGCCCTGTGGAACGAGGCCCACGAGCAGGCGAGCAAGGACCCGGCCTGGAAGAAGGCCGACCGCGCCTGGTCGGCCTGCATGAAGAAGAAGGGCTTCCACTATCCGGACCCGGAGGAGGCGTCCCTGGACTTCGACTGGTTCGGGCACGAGAAGCCGTCGGCGAAGGAGAAGGAGACCGCGTCCGCCGACGCCCGGTGCAAGCTCGACACCGGTTACGTCCCCGCCGTGCACTCCCTCGACGTGCGCACGCAGAAATCCTTCATCGGCAGGAACAGGGAGAAACTGGAGGATCTGCGGGCGGCCGACGAACGGGCGGTGCGAAACGCCCGGACGATCATCAGCCACGCGTCCTGACCGGTGCACACGGAGAAAACCGGTGGGCAACGGGTTTTCCGAGCGGAAGACTCGGTCATGTGTTCCTGACGATCTCCACGCGCGGCGACGCCGCCCACCCGGCCACCGACCTCGGGTACCTGCTGCACAAGCACCCCGACAAGGCGCAGAAGTTCTCCACGTCCTACGGCACGGCGCACGTCTTCTACCCCGAGGCGGACGACCGGCGCTGCACGGCCGCGCTGCTGCTGGAGATCGACACGCTCGCACTGGTCCGGCGGGGCAAGGACAAGGGCCGCGGCGGCGCCCCCGACGCGGCGCTCGCGCAGTACGTGAACGACCGTCCCTACGCGGCCTCCTCGCTGCTCGCGGTCGCGCTGAGCGGCGTGTTCTCCAGCGCCCTGCGCGGCGTGTGCGCCGCCCGCCCCGAGCGGGCCGCCACCCCGCTGCCCCTGCGTATCGAGGTACCGGCCCTGCCCGCCCGTGGTGGCCCTGGCCTCGTACGACGGCTGTTCGAGCCATTGGGCTGGACGGTGACCGCCGAGCCCGTCCCGCTCGACACCGAGTTCCCGGAGTGGGGCGACTCGCGGTACGTCCGCCTGGTCCTGGAGGCGGAGACGCTGACCCTCGCCGAGGCGCTGCGCCATCTGTACGTGCTGCTGCCGGTCCTCGACGACGCCAAGCACTACTGGGTCTCCTCCGACGAGGTCGACAAGCTGCTGCGGGCCGGTGAGGGCTGGCTGCCCGCCCACCCGGAGCAGAAGCTGATCACCAGCCGGTACCTCTCCCGCCGCTGGTCGCTGACCCGGAAGGCGATGGAGCGGCTGGAGCTGGTGCGCCTCGCCGAGGCCGACGACAGCGAGGTCGAGGAGATCGACAACGCGGTCGAGGCCGAGACCGAGGCGGAAGAGCGGCCCACCCCGCTCGCCGTCCAGCGCAGGGAGGCGATCCTCGCCGCCCTGCGGGACTCCGGCGCCGCTCGCGTCCTCGACCTCGGCTGCGGACAGGGCGAGCTGGTCCGGGAGCTGCTGAAGGACGTTCGGTTCACCGAGATCGTCGGCCTCGACGTGTCCGTGCGGGCGCTCACCATCGCCTCCCGCCGGCTGAAGCTGGACCGCATGGGGGAGCGGCAGGCCGCCCGCGTCAAGCTGGTGCAGGGCTCGCTCGCCTACACCGACAACCGGCTCAAGGGCTACGACGCCGCCGTTCTCAGCGAGGTGATCGAGCACCTCGACCTGCCCCGGCTGCCCGCCCTGGAGTATGCCGTGTTCGGGCACGCCCGCCCGCGCACGGTCCTCGTGACCACCCCGAACGTCGAGTACAACGTCCGCTGGGAGACCCTGCCCGCCGGACACGCCCGGCACGGCGACCACCGCTTCGAGTGGACCCGGGAGGAGTTCCGCACCTGGGCGCACAAGGTAGCCGAACGGCACGGCTACACGGTGGAGTTCGGGCCCATCGGCCCCGAAGACCCCGAGGTGGGCCCGCCCACCCAGATGGCACTGTTCGTGATCAGGACCGAGAAGGAGGCGAAGGCAGCATGACCGAGTCGACAGAGCACAAGGGACGGGTCCTCCCCGTCACCGACCTCTCCCTCGTCGTCCTCGTCGGTGCCTCCGGCTCCGGCAAGTCCACCTTCGCCCGCCGGCACTTCAAGCCCACCGAGGTGATCTCCTCGGACTTCTGCCGCGGTCTCGTCTCCGACGACGAGAACGACCAGAGCGCGAGCAGCGACGCCTTCGACGTCCTGCACTACATCACCGGCAAGCGGCTGGCCGCCGGCCGCCGTACCGTCGTGGACGCCACCAGCGTGCAGCAGGACGCCCGGCGTCAGCTGATCGAGCTGGCCAGGAAGTACGACGTGCTGCCCATCGCCGTCGTGCTGGACATGCCGGAAGACGTGTGCGCCGAGCGCAACGCGGCCCGTACCGACCGCGCCGACATGCCCCGCCGGGTCATCCAGCGGCACATCCGCGAACTGCGCCGCTCTCTCCGGCACCTGGAGCGGGAGGGCTTCCGCAAGGTGCACGTCCTGCGCGGGGTCGAGGAGGTGGAGCACGCCACCGTCGTCACCGAGAAGCGCTTCAACGACCTGACCCATCTCACCGGCCCCTTCGACATCGTCGGCGACGTCCATGGCTGCTCCGCCGAACTGGAGGCACTGCTCGCCGAGCTGGGCTACGCCGACGGCGTCCACCCGCAGGGCCGTACCGCCGTCTTCGTCGGCGACCTGGTCGACCGCGGCCCGGACACCCCGGGCGTGCTGCGCCGGGTGATGTCGATGGTCGAGTCGGGCAACGCGCTGTGCGTGCCCGGCAACCACGAGAACAAGTACGGCCGCTACCTCAAGGGCCGCAAGGTCCAGCACACCCATGGGCTCGCCGAGACCATCGCGCAGATGGAGGGCGAGAGCGAGGAGTTCAAGGAGCGGGTACGGCGGTTCCTGGCGGGCCTGGTCAGCCACTACGTCCTCGACGGCGGCAAGCTGGTCGTCTGCCACGCCGGCCTGCCCGAGAAGTACCACGGCCGCACCTCCGGCCGGGTCCGCTCGCACGCCCTGTACGGCGACACCACGGGCGAGACCGACGAGTTCGGGCTGCCGGTGCGCTACCCGTGGGCGGAGGACTACCGGGGCCGCGCGGCGGTCGTCTACGGCCACACCCCGGTGCCGGAGGCATCCTGGCTCAACAACACCATCTGCCTGGACACCGGCGCGGTCTTCGGCGGCAAGCTGACCGCGCTGCGCTGGCCGGAGCGCGAGCTGGTCGACGTACCGGCCGAGCGGGTCTGGTACGAGCCGGCGCGCCCGCTGCGCTCCGAGGCGCCCGGCGGGCAGGACGGCCGGCCGCTGGACCTGGCGGACGTGTACGGCCGCCGGGCCGTGGAGACCCGGCACGCCGGCAGGGTGGCGATCCGCGAGGAGAACGCGGCCGCGGCCCTGGAGGTGATGAGCCGCTTCGCGACCGACCCGCGCCTGCTGCCGTATCTGCCACCGACCATGGCACCGACGCCGACGTCCCAGGTGGACGCCCGCGGCGGAGCCGCTGATGGACACTTCCTGGAGCACCCGGTGGAGGCCTTCGCGCAGTACGCGGCGGACGGCGTCGAGCGGGTCGTGTGCGAGGAGAAGCACATGGGCTCGCGGGCCGTGGCCCTGGTGTGCCGGGACGCGGAGGCGGCGCGCAAGCGGTTCGGCGTGGACGGGCCCACCGGCTCCCTGTACACCCGTACCGGACGGCCGTTCCTCGACGACGAGCGGGTGACCGAGGAGATCCTCGGCCGACTGCGCGCGGCGATCACGGACGCGGGCCTCTGGGACGAACTGGCCACAGACTGGCTGCTGTTGGACGCCGAGCTGATGCCGTGGTCGCTGAAGGCCTCGGGGCTGCTGCGCAGTCAGTACGCGGCCGTCGGCGCCGCGTCCGGCGCGGTGTTCCCGGGCGCGCTCGCGGCCCTGGAAGCCGCCTCGGCCCGGGGCGTCGACCTCACCGCACTGCTGGACCGGCAGCGGGACCGGGCCGCCGACGCGGCCGCGTTCACCGCCACCTACCGCCGTTACTGCTGGACCACGGACGGCCTGGACGGCGTACGCCTGGCGCCCTTCCAGCTGCTGGCCGTCCAGGGCCGCAGCCTCGCCGCGCTGCCGCACGACGAGCAACTGGCCCTGATCGACCGGCTGGTGGAGCACGACGGCACCGGACTGCTGCAGACCACCCGGCGGCTGTACGTCGACACCGGTGACCCGGAGTCGGTGCGCACGGGTGTCGACTGGTGGCTGGAGATGACCGGCCGCGGCGGCGAGGGCATGGTCGTCAAGCCGCTCGGCGCTCTGGTCCGGAACACGGACGGACGGCTGGTCCAGCCCGGCGTCAAGTGCCGTGGCCGGGAGTACCTGCGGATCATCTACGGCCCCGAGTACACCCGCCCGGACAACCTCGCGCGGCTCCGGCAGCGCTTCCTGAACCACAAGCGGTCCCTCGCCCTGCGTGAGTACGCTCTCGGCCTGGAGGCCCTGGACCGCCTCGCGGACGGGGAGCCGCTGTGGCGGGTGCACGAGGCGGTGTTCGGGGTGCTGGCCCTGGAGTCGGAGCCGGTGGACCCGCGCCTGTAGCCCGGCACGCCGGGCCAGGCCGCATCCGCTCGTCACAGAAGCCCTTGTGTCGCACACACATCTGTCCATATGGTGGACACCCGGTGCGACACAAGGGTGTTCGCGCGTCGCGCGGGGAGGGGTGGTGGACGTGGAGATCAAGAAGGTCGTGGTCCGTGAGGAGGAGCGGGGCACCGGCCGTCGGCCGGCGATCCTGGAGAAGCGGCCGACCCGCTGAGCATGCGCGTCCACCTGGTCACGATGCCCTGGCATCCGCTCGACCTTCCGTCACTGCAACTCGGCCTGCTGAACCGGCTGGTCCGGCAGGCCCGCCCCGAGGCCCAGGTGACGGAGTTCCACGGCTCCCTGCGCTGGGCCGAGTTCCTGATGGAGCGCTCCGGGGGCCGGCTGCGGCCGGGTGACTACGTCTCCGTCGGCGGCGACGCCATCTTCCACGGCCTCGGCGACTGGGTCTTCTCCGGCGTCCTGTACGACGATCCGGACTGGGGCCTGGCCCGGCTGCGGGACTACGCCGCCGACCGGGACGTCTTCGTCGACACGGCTGTCGCCATGCGGCCGTACGCCACCGCCTTCGTCGCCGCCTGCGCCGACGAGGTGCTGACGGCGGAGCCCGACGTCGTCGGGTTCACCACCACCTTCATGCAGAACATCTCCTCCCTCGCGCTCGCCCGCGAACTGAAGCGAAGACGGCCCGAGTTGACGGTCGTCTTCGGTGGCAGCAACTGCGACGGGCCGATGGGCCACGCCCTGCACCGCAACCACCCCTTCGTCGACCATGTGGTGCGCGGCGAGGCCGAGTACGCCTTCCCGGCCCTGTTACGGCACCTGGCCGAGGGCACCGAACCCGTCGACGTGCCGGGCCTGTGCTGGTGGGACGGCCCGGTGTCACGCGCCAACCCCGCGACCCGGCGGACCGTGGTCCCCGCCGACATCCCTTCGCCCGACTACGACCAGTGGCAGGCAGCGCTGGACGCCTCCCCGGTGCGGGAGTACGTCCATCCGAAGCTCGTGGTGGAGGGAGCGCGCGGCTGCTGGTGGGGCGAGAAGCACCACTGCACCTTCTGCGGGCTCAACGGCTCCGCCATGGCCTTCCGCGCCAAACCCGGGGAGCGGCTGTGGGCGGAGATCGACCGGCTGGTGCGCCGGCACCGCATCCTCGACGTGGTCACCGTCGACAACATCATCGACATGGCCTACTTCCGGGACTTCCTGCCCCGCGTGGCCGGGAGCGGCTGGGACCTGCGGCTGCACTACGAGGTCAAGTCCAACCTCACCCCGGCCCAGCTGAAGCTCCTCGGGGAATCCGGCACCGTGCACGTCCAGCCCGGCATCGAGAGCCTGGGCAGCAGGGTGCTGGACCTGATGGACAAGGGCGTCACCGGCGCCCGTAACGTCCGCACCCTGCGCGAGTGCGAGGACCACGCGCTGACCTGCTCCTGGAACCTCCTCTACGGCTTCCCCGGCGAGACGGCCGAGGACTACGCACCGGTGATCGACCAGCTCCCCGCGCTGGTCCACCTCCAGCCGCCGAGCGGCGCCCATCGCATCCAGCTGGAGCGGTTCAGCCCGCACTTCACCGACCCGGACCTCGGCTTCGGCAAGCGCCGCCCGGCCCGGATGTACCAGCACGTCTACGAGCTGCCCGAGAGTGAACTCGCGGACTTGGTCTACCTGTTCGACACCGAGGACGCGGGGATCGCGGGCCCGGTCGAGCGACGGCTTCTGGCCGCCGTCGCCGCGTGGCGGGCCGGGCACGCGCATTCCCGGCTGCTGTTGGAGGAGGACGGCGAGGAGCTGCTGGTGCACGACCGGCGGCACGGCCGGGCACCCGTCACCCACCGCTTCTCCGGCTGGCGCGCGGAGGCCCTGCGCCGCCTGGCGGACGGCCGTACCGTACCGGCGCTGCACCGGCTGCTGACCGCCGACGGCCACGGGCCGGCCGTCGACGCCCTGGTCAAGTGGGTGCAACAGGCCTTCGAGCTCGGCCTGTTGTTCCGCGACGGGACCACCTATGTGTCCCTGCCGACCTGGGGCGAGCCGGTCCGCCTGCCCGAGGGCGCCGTATGAGCGCACTGTCCGCCGCCGTGCCGTACCGGCTCACCGGACGGCGGGTCGAGGTGACCGGGCCGCTGGATCTGAGCGGCGCGGGGCGGGAGACGGCGGAGGCGGTGTGCTTCCTGCGCGAGTGCCAGAGCCAGGGCTTGCGGGTGACCTGGCGGGCCATCGGCAGACCGTCGTACGACACCGGGCTGCTGAGCCATCTGCCTCCCCCGACCGAACTGCCGGGCGCAGGAGGCGAGTTGGCGGTCTGGCGGGCCGGATACGTCCACGGCAGCCTCTACCACCGGCGCGGGCCCGGCTTCGTGGCCGTCCTCGACCGGCGGGCGGGGCTGGGCACGGCCGTACGGCTCACCCTCGACCACCCCGAGCTCCTCGCCGCTTTCCTCCGCCTCCAGGAGCCGACACCGGTGGGCGCGGTCGACCGGGAGGCCGTGGGCCTGCTCGTCGCCGAGCGGCTGGTGCTGGCCGCCGGAGGCTGGGCGGTGGCGCTGCCCCCGCGCATCCGGCGCTGGCCGGTGCCCTGCACGGCGATCTAACCGACCGGCCGCAGCCGCTGTCCGCACACCCCGACCCGGACCGTCTGCCCCCAGACCGTCGCCTGGACGGACACGTCCTGGAAGTCGGACGTGCGGGCGTGGAAGGTCATCGCCAGTTCGCGGTCGTCGACCGGCACCTCGGACGGCGCCGCGCTCAGCGGCCGGAACCAGAAGCCGAGCCCGGGACCGTCGTGCACCAGCGTGCCCGAGCGGTGGTGCCGGATGTGCGCGGTCGGTGCGCCGCGCAGATGGCGCCAGCCCAGGCGCCGGGTGATGTCGGCCATGGATCCCCCCTCGTCCGCGAACCCCTGTTTTTCGTCATAACGACGATAAGTGACAGTGTCGTTTCTCGTCAAGGGGACGAAAACAGGAGGGGTCGGAAACGGTCAACAAGGGCGTGAAGACGGGCGGGGACGGCCAGGATGGAGGCATGGCATACCACGTCGACTCCGAGGCCGGGCGGTTGCGCCGCGTGATCCTGCACCGGCCCGACCTGGAGCTCAAAAGGCTCACCCCCAGCAACAAGGACGCCCTGCTCTTCGACGACGTGCTGTGGGTGCGCCGGGCGCGCGCCGAGCACGACGGATTCGCCGACGTCCTGCGTGACCGCGGGGTCGCCGTCCACCTCTTCGGCGACCTGCTCACCGAGACCCTGGAGCTCCCCGAGGCCCGCGCCCTCGTCCTGGACCGGGTCTTCCACGAGAAGGAGTACGGTCCCCTCGCCGCCGACCACCTGCGCGCCGCTTTCGAGTCCCTGCCCGCACGCGAGCTGGCCGAGGCGCTCGTGGGCGGCATGACCAAGCGCGAGTTCCTCCAGGCGCACGCGGAGCCGACCTCCGTCCGCTTCCATGTGATGGACCTCGACGACTTCCTCCTCGGCCCCCTCCCCAATCACCTCTTCACCCGCGACACCTCCGCCTGGGTCTACGACGGGGTCGCGATCAACGCCATGCGGCTGCCCGCGCGGCAGCGGGAGACCGTCCACTTCGAGGCGATCTACCGGCATCACCCGCTGTTCCGTGACGAGATGTTCCATGTCTGGTCCCAAGGGCAGGCCGACCATCCCTCCACCATCGAGGGCGGCGACGTCCTGGTGATCGGCAACGGCGCCGTGCTGGTGGGCATGAGCGAGCGCACCACCCCGCAGGCCGTGGAGATGCTGGCGTACAAGCTGTTCGCGGCCGGCTCGGCGCGCACCATCGTCGCGCTCGACATGCCCAAGCGGCGCGCCTTCATGCACCTCGACACGGTGATGACCATGGTCGACGGCGACACCTTCACCCAGTACGCGGGGCTCGGCATGCTGCGCTCGTACACCATCGAGCCGGGGGTCTCCGAGAAGGAGCTGAAGGTCACGGACCATCCGCCGGAGCACATGCACCGCGCCATCGCCGCCGCCCTCGGCCTCGGCGAGATCCGGGTGCTGACCGCCACCCAGGACGTGCACGCCGCCGAGCGCGAGCAGTGGGACGACGGCTGCAATGTGCTCGCCGTCGAGCCCGGGGTCGTCGTCGCCTACGAGCGCAACTCGACCACCAACACGCATCTGCGCAAGCAGGGCATCGAAGTGATCGAGATCCCGGGCAGCGAGCTGGGCCGGGGCCGGGGTGGCCCGAGGTGCATGAGCTGCCCCGTGGAGCGGGACCCCGTATGACCGATATGTCTTATATATCTGATGTAGTCGATATGGCCGGTGTGGGCGGTGTGGCCGAGTCGACTCGCTGCGGCCGTATATAAATGCTGCTTGTCGTATAGAATTCCAAGCGTCATGTCCCCCCTGTCCCTGGAGCGCCCCATGGCGACTGTCCCGACCGCCCTCGCCGGCCGCCACTTCCTCAAGGAGCTGGACTTCACCGAGGAGGAGTTCCGCGGCCTGGTCGAGCTGGCGGCCGAGCTGAAGGCGGCCAAGAAGGCGGGGACCGAGACGCAGTACCTGCGCGGCCGGAACATCGCGCTGATCTTCGAGAAGACCTCGACGCGCACCCGCTGCGCGTTCGAGGTCGCCGCCGCCGACCAGGGCGCCCACACGACCTACCTGGACCCGTCCGGCTCGCAGATCGGCCACAAGGAGTCCGTGAAGGACACCGCGCGGGTGCTGGGCCGGATGTACGACGGCATCGAGTACCGCGGGGACAGCCAGGCCAAGGTCGAGGAGCTGGCGGCGCACGCCGGCGTGCCCGTCTACAACGGGCTCACCGACGACTGGCACCCCACCCAGATGCTCGCCGACGTGCTCACCATGACCGAGCACAGCGCCCGGCCGCTGACGGAGATCGCCTTCGCCTACCTCGGCGACGCCCGCTTCAACATGGGCAACTCCTACCTGGTCACCGGCGCCCTGCTCGGCATGGACGTGCGGATCGTCGCCCCGAAGGCCTACTGGCCCGCCGAGGACGTCGTCACCCACGCCCGCAAGCTCGCCGAGGCGAGCGGCGCCCGGATCACCCTCACCGAGGATGTCCGCGAGGGCGTGTCGGGGGCGGACTTCGTCGTCACCGACGTGTGGGTCTCCATGGGCGAGCCGAAGGAGGTGTGGGCGGAGCGCATCGCCGCGCTGAAGCCGTACGCCGTGACCATGGACGTCCTGCGCGCCACCGGCAACCCGGACGTGAAGTTCCTGCACTGTCTGCCGGCCTTCCACGACCTCGGCACCAAGGTCGGCCGCGAGATCCACGAGACCTACGGGCTCGACTGGCTGGAGGTCACCGACGAGGTCTTCGAGTCCGCCCACTCGGTCGTCTTCGACGAGGCCGAGAACCGCCTGCACACCATCAAGGCGGTGCTGGTCGCCACACTCGCCCGCTGACCCTGGTCCACCGCCCCGACCAGCCCTTATCCTGACCGGCGGCCCGGCACCACCCCAGCCCGAGCCGCCGCCGCGACCTCACCCGGTCGCCCGCACCACCCAGAAACGAGCACCACCCGCAATGCCCGCTCCCCGCATCAAGTCCCCGCACCTGCTCGTCGCCGAATCCGGCGCCGACCGCGAGGGCCACGGCCTCAAGCGCACGATGGGCCTCTTCCAGCTCATCTGCTTCGGCGTCGGCGCCATCGTCGGCACCGGCATCTTCGTCGGCCTCTCCGACTCCGTCGCCCAGGCCGGCCCGGCCGTCGTCGTCTCGTTCATCCTCGCCGCGATCACCTGCGTCTTCACCGCCTTCTCCTTCGCGGAGCTGGGCGGCGCGATCCCGGTCTCCGGCTCCTCGTACTCCTTCGCCTACGCCGGACTCGGCGAGTCCACCGCCTTCCTGGTCGGCTGGTGCCTGCTGCTGGAATACGGCATCTCCATCTCGGCCGTCGCCGTCGGCTGGAGCCAGTACGTCAACGAACTGCTGCACAGCCTCACCGGCGTCCAGCTCCCGTCCGCGCTGTCCGCGGGCCCGGGCGACGGCGGGATCATCAACCTCCCCGCCGTGATCGTCATCGCCATGGCCTCCGTCCTGCTGGTGCGCGGCGTGCGCGAGAGCGCCCGGGCGACCGCCGCCATGGCCGCGGTCAAGCTCGTCATCCTGCTGGCCTTCTGCGCCGTCGGCTACAGCGCCTTCAAGCACGGCAACCTCACCCCGTTCTCCCCGGCCGGTCTCGGCGGCATCGGCGCGGGCACCACGGCCGCGTTCTTCTCCTACATCGGCTTCGACGCGATCACCACGGCCGGCGAGGAGGCCAAGAACCCGCGCCGGGACATCCCGGTCGCGATCATGGTCTGCATGGGCATCGTGACCCTGCTGTACTGCGCGGTCGCGCTCGCCGCGATCGGCGCCATCGGCGGCAGGCAGGTCGCCGGCCGGCCCGCCGCCCTCTCCTACGTCGTCAACGAGGTCACCGGCTCGGCCGTCGGCGGCGGAGTGATCGCCTTCGGCGCGGTCGTCGCCATCGCCTCGGTCGTCCTCGCGGTGATGTACGGCCAGACCCGCATCCTGATGTCGATGTCCCGCGACGGTTTGATCCCGCGCGTCTTCGAGAAGGTCAACCCGAAGACCTCCACGCCGGTCGCCGGCACCCTGATCGTCGCCGTGGTCTTCGCGCTCCCGGCGGCCTTCGCCTCGCTCGACGCCGTGATGAACCTGTGCACCATCGGCACGCTCGCCATCATGGCCGTCGTCAACATCGTGGTGATCGCGCTGCGCCGCCGCGAACCGGGCCTCACCCGCAGTTTCCGGGTGCCGCTGTACCCGGTGGGCCCGCTGCTCGGCGTCGCCTTCTGCCTGTACCTGATGTACGAGACCGGCTGGCAGACCTGGGTCCAGTTCGCCGTGTTCCTCGTGGTGGGCCTGGCGATCTACGCCGGCTACGGCCGCCGGCACTCCACGCTGGCGCGGACGGCCGCCCCCGAGGTCACGCCGAGCGCCGACGCTGAGCGGGAACCGCAGGCAGTCTGAACCACACCGCCTTGCCCGACGGGGTGGGGCGGTGACCGCAGGACGAGCTGAGGGCGCGGATCAGCAGCAGGCCGCGCCCGCCCTCCTGCCAGACGTCGGGCTCCTCGATGGCCGGCGCGGTCAGCCGGCCGGGCGGCGCCGGGTCCGGGTCGTGCACCTCGACCTGGCAGCCGGTCGGCAACAGCTCCACCACCAGCTCTATCGGGCCGCGCCCGGCGGTGTGCTCCACCGCGTTGGCCACCAGCTCCGCCGTGAGCAGCTCAGCGGTGTCGCTGTCGGCCGGGTGCTCCACCTCGGCGAGGGCCGTACGCACCAGGGCACGGGCCACGGGTACCGCCGCTGCGGTGTGCGGCAGTGCGATGCGCCAGGAGGCCGGTTCGGTGGGGCGTTCGTGCAAGGCGAGTCCGTTCATGGAGCAGGCTGTCCTGCTTTCGACTGTGGGAATGGTACGGGCCCGGCCACTTCGGACCGTCGGCGGGCTTCGCCCGGGACCCTCGGCCCCGGTACGAGCGGCCTACCCAGGCGAACGCCCCGCCTCGCCCGCCCGCGCCCCTTGTTACGGCGCTGTCGCCGACCGGTGACGCACGTGACCGGATCCGGCCGATCGACCGGCGCTTGTCGCGCACTCGTGACGACAGTCACAAACAAGTGATAACTTCATGGGACAGCGCAACGTACGGCACCGCCGCCCTAGGAGGCCGCACGTCATGAGTCCCTTCACCGGCTCCGCCGCCCGCACCTCCGACTGGGAGCATCTGCGGGTCCGGCTCGCCGACGGGGTCGCCACCGTCACCCTCGCCCGTCCCGAGAAGCTCAACGCGCTCACCTTCGGCGCCTACGCCGACCTGCGCGACCTGCTGGCCCAGCTGTCCCGGGAGCGTGCCGTACGCGCCCTGGTGCTGGCCGGTGAGGGACGCGGCTTCTGCTCCGGCGGCGACGTCGACGAGATCATCGGCGCCACCCTCGGCATGGACACCGCCCAGCTGCTCGACTTCAACCGGATGACCGGCCAGGTCGTACGGGCGATCCGCGAGTGCCCGTTCCCCGTGATCGCCGCCGTCCACGGCGTGGCGGCCGGCGCCGGAGCGGTCCTGGCGCTGGCGGCCGACTTCCGCGTCGCGGACCCGACCGCACGCTTCGCCTTCCTCTTCACCCGCGTCGGCCTGTCCGGCGGCGACATGGGCGCGGCCTACCTGCTGCCCCGCGTCGTCGGCCTCGGCCACGCCACCCGCCTGCTCATGCTGGGCGAACCGGTCCGGGCCCCCGAGGCCGAGCGCATCGGCCTGATCAGCGAGCTGACGGAGGACGGCCGGGCCGACGAGGCGGCTCAAGCGCTGGCCCGCCGCCTGGCCGACGGCCCGGCCCTGGCCCACGCCCAGACGAAGGCGCTGCTGACGGCCGAGCTGGACATGCCCCTGGCGGCCTCGATCGAGCTGGACGCCTCGACCCAGGCGTTGCTGATGAACGGCGAGGACTACGCCGAGTTCCACGCGGCCTTCTCGGAGAAGCGCCCGCCGAAGTGGCGGGGGAGGTGAGCTTTCATGCGTGTGGCCATCATCGGTGGCGGCCCGGGTGGCCTGTACGCCGCCGCGCTCCTCAAGCGGCTCGATCCCACCCGTGAGGTCACCGTCTGGGAACGCAACGCCCCCGACGAAACCTTCGGCTTCGGAGTCGTCCTCTCCGACGAGACCCTCGGCGGGATCGAACACGCCGACCCCGTCGTCTACGAGGCCCTGCAACGCGACTTCGTCCGCTGGGACGACATCGACATCGTCCACCGGGGTGTCACCCACCGCTCCGGGGGCCACGGCTTCGCCGCCCTCGGCCGGCGCCGTCTCCTCGCGATCCTGCACGAACGCTGCCGCTCCCTCGGCGTGGACCTGAGGTTCTCCACCGAGGCGCCCCACCCGGACCCGCTCTCCGCCGAGTACGACCTCGTGATCGCCGCCGACGGAGTCAACAGCACGACCCGTGCCGCCCATGCCGATGTGTTCGGACCGCAGGTGACGACACACCGCTGCCGCTACATCTGGCTCGCCGCGGACTTCGCGTTCGACGCCTTCCGCTTCGAGATCGCCGAGACCGAACACGGCGTGATGCAACTGCACGGCTACCCCTACGCCCACCCGTCTCCCGACCCCCACCCCTCAACGAGGCCCTCCGGGCCGACGAATCAATTCGGCGCCTCCACCGTGATCGTCGAGATGCGCGAGGAGGTCTGGAAGGCGGCGGGATTCGACGACGTCACCCCGCGGGAATCCATCGAGCGCTGCGCCAAGATCTTCACCGACGCACTTCGCGGTCGCCCCCTGCACTCCAACAACTCGGCCTGGACCACCTTCCGTACGGTGGTCAACGACCGCTGGTCCCACGGCAACGTCGTCCTCCTCGGCGACGCCGCCCACACCGCCCACTTCTCCATCGGCTCCGGCACCAAACTCGCGGTGGAGGACGCGCTCGCCCTCGCGGCGTGCCTGCGCGAACAGCCCACACTCGCAACGGCGCTGGCGGCCTATGAGGAGGAGCGCAAACCCGTCGTCGCCTCCACCCAGCGCGCCGCCCGGGCCAGCCTCGAATGGTTCGAGGACCTCTCCCGCCACCTCGGCCAGCCGCCCCGCCAGTTCGCCTTCAACCTGCTCACCCGCAGCCGCCGCGTCACCCACGACAACCTGCGGCTGCGCGACGCCCACTTCACCGGGGCGGTCGAGCGCGAGTTCGGCTGTCCGCCCGGGACACCCCCGATGTTCACCCCGTTCCGGCTGCGCGGCCTGACCCTGCGCAACCGGGTCGTGGTGTCGCCGATGGACATGTACTCCGCCACCGACGGCGTCCCCGGCGACTTCCACCTCGTCCACCTCGGCGCCCGCGCGCTCGGCGGGGCCGGGCTGGTCATGACCGAGATGGTGTGCGTGAGCGAGGAGGGCCGCATCACGCCGGGCTGCGCCGGTCTCTACACCGGCCGGCAGGCCGAGGCGTGGCGGCGGGTCACCGACTTCGTGCACACCCGGGCGCCCGGCACCGCGATCGGCGTGCAGCTCGGGCACTCCGGCCGCAAGGGCTCCACGAAGCTGATGTGGGAGGGCATGGACGAGCCGCTGCCCCACGGCAACTGGCCCCTCGTCGCCGCCTCCCCGCTGCCGTACAAGCCGGGCAGCCAGACCCCGCGGCAGCTCTCCCGCGCTCAACTCACCGACGTCCGTGAGCAGTTCACCGCCGCGGCCTGGCGGGCCGCACGGGCCGGCTTCGACCTGCTCGAACTGCACTGCGCGCACGGCTATCTGCTCTCCGGCTTCCTCTCCCCGCTCACCAACCGGCGCACCGACACCTACGGAGGCTCGCCGGAGCGACGGCTCAGATTCCCGCTGGAGGTCTTCGACGCCGTACGCGCGGTGTGGCCGGCGGAGCGGCCCATGACGGTGCGCATCTCGGCCACGGACTGGGCCGGGGGCGGCACGACCGCCGAGGACGCGGTGGAGATCGCCCGCGCCTTCGCCGCGCACGGGGCCGACGCGATCGACGTCTCCACCGGGCAGGTGGTGGCCGAGGAGCGGCCGGAGTTCGGGCGGTCGTACCAGACGCCGTTCGCCGACCGGATCCGGCACGAGGCGGGTGTCCCGGTGATCGCGGTCGGCGCGATCTCATCCTGGGACGACGTCAACTCCCTGATCCTCGCCGGGCGTACGGACCTGTGCGCGCTGGGACGCCCGCATCTGTACGACCCGCACTGGACCCTGCACGCGGCGGCCGAGCAGGGGTACGAGGGGCCCGGTGTCGTCTGGCCGGCGCCCTATCGGGCAGGCAGCCGGCGCCCGCAGACCGGTCGAACGGACGCCCCGAAGCCGCGGCTGTCCCTCGGCGGGTGAGTTGTCGGTGCCGACTGCTGTACTCGACCCGTGAGCGTGATCTTCGAGTACTTCTGGGCGGCCGACCGGGACGTGGCGGTGGAGTGGGCGATCGGGCCGGGCGGGGACTGGCTCGGCGAGCGGCCACGCGAGGAGACGGGCGTGGACGGGTTCGACGTGAAGCGGATCGATGCGCACGTCGTGCTGGGCCAGTTGGTCGCATTCGCCGAGGGCAGGCCGTTCGACAGCCGGACCGGACCGCGGCTGGTACGGCCCGACCCGGACGAGGTGCCCTACCCCCACGACACGTGTCCCTCGGCCGGCACCGCCTGGGACAGCGGGGTGATCCTCGAGCGCACACCCGAGAGCTGGCGGGACACGCTCGCCGGGGTCGTGGAGGACGCCGTGCCGATGCTCTCGCTCCAGTGGTGCGACATCGAGGAGATGCGCTGGGACTACGAGGAAGCGGCGGAATGCGTGCGCATGTTCGCCGGCCTGGCGCGCCGGGCCAGGGCGGCCGGGGCGCAGTTGTACTGCCGGTTCTGCGCCTGACGCCTCACACCCCCGCGAACTCCGCCCCCGCGTCCCGCAGTCGCCGGTGCAGCCCCTGGAACACCTCCGCCGAGCGCACGCCCGGCCAGCCGGCGGGCAGCAGCCGGGCGGGCAGCCCCGGGTCGGTGTACGGCAGATGGCGCCAGGAGTCGAGGGCGAGGAGGTAGTCCCGGTAGGCCTCCTCGGGCGGGGTGCTCGTGCGGCGCTCCCAGGCGCGCAGCACCGGGGCGTGCGCGTCCAGGAACCGCTCGTGCTCCTTGGCGATCGCGGCCAGATCCCACCAGCGGGCGACCGACTCGGCCGTCGGGGCGAAGCCCAGGTGCTCGCCGCGGAAGAGGTCCACGTACGGATCCAGGTGCAGCCGGCGCAGGGTGTGCCGGGTCTCCTCGTACAGCCTCGCCGGGGCGATCCACACCCCGGGGGCCGCCGTGCCGAAGCCCAGGCCGGCCAGCCGGGAGCGCAGCACATGCCGCTTCTGCCGCTCCGACTCGGGCACGGAGAACACCGCGAGCACCCAGCCCGCGTCCGCCACGGGCGTGGTCGCGTAGATGCGCCGGTCGCCGTCCTCCAGCAACTGCCGTGCCTCCGGCGAGAGTTCATAGCCGGCCGCGCCCTGCTCGGTGCGGGCCGGCAGCAGCAGGCCGCGCCGTTTGAGCCGGGACACCGAGGAACGGACGGAGGGCGCGTCCACGCCGACCGCGGCCAGGAGCCGGATCAGCTCGGCGACGGGCACCGGGCCGGGCATGAAGCGGCCGTACGCGCCGTAGAGCGTGACGATGAGGGACCTGGGGGCGTGCTGCTCGGACACGTTGATCATTTTAGGTCGTCGGCATCACTGCCGGTCACCTTCGCTGCGCAGCCGGAAGCGCTGGAGCTTGCCGGTGGCGGTGCGGGGCAGGGCGTCGAGGAAGACGAACTCGCGCGGGCATTTGTAGGGTGCCAGTTCGGACCTGAGGAAGGTGCGCAGGGCCTCCGGGTCCCGCCGGGCGCCCTCGCGCAGCACGGTGTAGGCGACCACGAGCTGTCCGCGGGCCTCGTCCGGGCGGCCCACGACCGCCGTCTCCACCACGTCCGGGTGCCGCAGCAGCGCGTCCTCCACCTCGGGCCCGGCTATGTTGTACCCGGCGGAGATGATCATGTCGTCGGCGCGGGCCACATAGCGGAAGTAGCCGTCGGGCTCGCGGACGTAGGTGTCACCGGTGATGTTCCAGCCGCCGCGCACATACGTGCGCTGGCGCGGGTCGGCGAGGTAGCGGCAGCCGACCGGACCGCGCACGGCGAGCAGGCCGGGCTCGCCGTCCACCACCGGCGTGCCGTGCGCGTCCTGCACCCGCGCCTGCCAGCCCGGTACCGGCACGCCGGTGGTGCCCGGCCTGATCCGTTCGTCGGCCGCGGAGACGAAGATGTGCAGCAGCTCGGTCGCGCCGATGCCGTTGATGACGCGTAGTCCCGTGGCCTCGTGCCAGGCCCGCCAGGTGGCCGCGGGCAGGTTCTCGCCGGCCGACACACAGCGCCGCAGCGACGAGACGTCGTACCCGTCGAGCTGCTCCAGCATGGCGCGGTACGCGGTCGGGGCGGTGAACAGGACCGAGACGCGGTGCTCGGCGATCGCGGGGAGCAACTGGCGGGGGCCGGCCTGTTCCAGGAGCAGGGAGCTGGCGCCGGCCCGCATCGGGAAGACCACCAGACCGCCCAGGCCGAAGGTGAAGCCGAGCGGGGGGCTCCCGGTGAAGACGTCGTCCGCGCGGGGGTGCAGCACATGCCGGGAGAAGGTGTCCGCGATCGCCAGCACGTCCCGGTGGAAGTGCATGCACCCTTTCGGGCGACCCGTGGTGCCCGAGGTGAACGCGATCAGGGCCACGTCGTCGGCCGCGGTGCCGACCGCCGGGTACGGCGTGCCGGGTGCCGGGCGGTGTAGGAGGTCGTCCCGGCCGTCACCGCCGTACGTCGTGATCCGCAGGCCGGGTATGTCGGCCTTCGCCAGGTCCTCCACCGACCGGATGTCGCACAGCGCGTGGCGCACCAGGGCGATCTCGCACATGGTGGCCAGCTCGTGCGGGCGCTGCTGGGCCAGCACGGTGACGGCTATCGCGCCCGCCTTCAGCACGGCCAGCCAGCAGGCGGCCAGCCAGGGCGTGGTGGGGCCGCGCAGCAGCACCCGGTTGCCGGGGACCACGCCGAGGTCGCCGGTGAGCACGTGCGCGATCCGGTCGACCCGCGCGCGCAGCTCGCCGTACGTCCAGCTGGGCCCGTCCGGGGTGTGGAAGACCGGGCGGTCCGCCTCGGCGTGGTCGAGGAGTTCGGCGGCGCAGTTCAGCCGTTCGGGGTAGCGCAGCTCCGGCAGGTCGAACCGCAGCTCGGGCCACTCGTCGGGCGGCGGCAGATGGTCGCGCGCGAAGGTGTCGGCATGGGCCGAGCGGTGCATGGCGGTTCGCCCCCTTGTCGTGACAGACGTCGAGACGGGCGTCGTGGTGGGCACCGGCGTCCTGGTGGGCTCGCGGAACGAGCGTATCGTCTTGGTGACGGCAGTCAAGGTTGCGCGATAACGTGGGTGGGGAGCCGGGGTAGGCCAGGAGGGCGCCCGGCGGTGACGGGAAGGGCTGCCGTGGCCCGACCCCGCGACACGACGGGGAGGCCGCGGCGGCTCGACCCCGGACATGGTGCGAGGGGTCCTGCCGACCCGTCGCCGCAAGGCACTGGGGCGGGTCGCGGTGGTCCCGTCCCGGACGGTGAACGGGAAGGGCCAGGGTGGCCCGGACCGGAGGGAGGACCGGCAGTGCCCGCATTCTCGCTCGAACCGCAGCAGAAGGCCTGGTGTGCCGAGCTGCGCACGGTGGCCGCCGAACGGCTGCGTCCGCTCGCCGACAAGGGCGAGCCCGGACACGTCAATCGCCCGCTCCTCGCCGAGCTCGGCCAACTCGGTCTGCTCGCCCGGCTGTTCACCTCCGGCGCGCTGGATCTGTGCCTGATGCGGGAGTCCCTCGCCCAAGCCTGCACCGAGGCCGAGACCGCGCTCGCCCTGCAGGGCCTGGGCGCCCGTCCGGTGCACGCCCACGGCGGCCCCGCCCAGCGAGAGCGCTGGCTGCCCCGGGTCGCCGACGGCAGCGCGGTCGCCGCCTTCGCGCTGAGCGAGCCGGGGGCCGGTTCGGACGCGGCCGCGCTGTCCCTCGCGGCCGAGCCCGACGGCGACGGCCGCTGGCGGCTCACCGGCGCCAAGCGCTGGATCTCCAACGCCCCCGAGGCCGACTTCTACACCGTCTTCGCCCGCACCACACCGGGCGCCGGAGCCCGCGGCGTGACCGCCTTCCTCGTCCCCGCGGACCGTCCCGGCCTCACCGGCACCCCGCTGGACATGCTCTCGCCGCACCCCATCGGCGCCGTGGATTTCGACGCCGTGCCGGTCTCCGCCGACGACATGCTCGGCGAGCGCGACCGCGGCTTCGCCGTCGCCATGGACACCCTCAACCTCTTCCGGCCCAGCGTCGGCGCCTTCGCGGTCGGCATGGCCCAGGCCGCGCTCGACGCCACCCTCGGCCACACCCGCCGCCGCGAGGCCTTCGGCGGCCGGCTGAGGGACCTGCAGACCGTCTCCCACCAGGTCGCCGAGATGGCCCTGCGCACAGAGGCGGCCCGGCTGATGGTGTACGCGGCGGCGACGGCGTACGACGAAGGCGCGGCGGATGTGCCGGGGCGCGCCGCGATGGCCAAGCTGCTCGCCACCGAGACCGCGCAGTACGTCGTCGACGCCGCCGTCCAGCTGCACGGCGCCCGCGCCCTGCGCCGCGGCCACCTCCTGGAACACCTCTACCGCGAGGTGCGCGCCCCGCGCATCTACGAGGGCGCGAGCGAGGTCCAACGGGGCATCATCGCCAAGGAGTTGTACGCCAAGACCGAGGAGGCCCCCCGGTGACGACCGAGCGCGTCAACCCGCCCGAGCTGTCCCCGCCCACGGGGTTCTCGCACGCCGTGGTCGCCTCCGGCTCACGCGTGGTGTTCCTCGCGGGCCAGACCGCCCTCGACGCCGACGGCAAGGTCACCGGGGACACGCTCCCCGAGCAGTTCGAGCGGGCCCTCGGCAATCTCCTCGCGGCCCTGCGCGCGGCCGGCGGCACCCCCGCCGACCTCGCCCGGGTCACCGTCTACGCCACGGACGTCGCCGCGTACCGCGCCCACGCCGGCCGACTGGGCCGCGTCTGGCGGGACTTGGCGGGCCGGGACTACCCGGCGATGGCCGTCGTACAGGTCGTACGGCTGTGGGACGAGCAGGCGATGGTGGAGCTGGACGGTTTCGCGGTGCTGCCGTAGGCAGCCGGGGTCAGGCCGCTGTGGCGAGCCGTTCCGCCGGGACGCGGCACGGCGGGACCACGCTGCCGTCCGGGTGCAGTTCGCCCGTGTCGTCGAACACGATCGAGCCGTCGCACAGCAAGGTCCAGCCCTGCTCGGGGTGGGCGGCCACCGGGTGCCGCAGGGCGGGGCCGGACGCGGGGCACGAGGACTGGTTGGAGCACATGGCGCACCTCCACATCGGGATGTGAGGGGCCGGCGGATGCGGCCGCCGCCCGTCATGCTTAGACCATGCTCCCGTCGTGAACGCCCCGGAACAGCGCGCCGTGAAGCGTGACAACTCCCGGACAACTCCCGAACGGTTCCATGACGCGCCACCGATGGAGTGACGATCACGTACGGTGACACGGCCGACCGGTACGAGTGGAGACCCCCGTCCCCACGGAACCGGGAGGTTCCCCATGCCCGTTCGCCCCGCCCTCGCCGCGGCCCTCGGCGCCGCCGCCCTGCTGTGTGCCGCCGTCGGCCCGGCCGGCGCCGACCCCTCCGAGACCGTCACCGTCGACACCGCCGGCCATATCGCGTCCGACGGCACCATCACGCTCTCCGGCAGCTACCGCTGCACCGCCGGCACCGGGCCGGTGTTCGTCAGCTCCTCGCTCAGCCAGAGCGACGCCCAGGTCAAACACGGCATCGGCGGCGGCGTCGCCCAGTGCGACGGCGCCCAGCACCGGTGGCAGAACACCGGCAAGGCCGACTCCGAGGCCCTCAAGACCGGCCCGGCCCATGTGCAGGCCACACTCATGGAGCTGCGCCCCTCGGGCCTCGCCCCGCTACCCGCGTTCCACGCGGTCACGGACCAGGACATCACCCTCGACCAGCGGTGAACGGCGGCCTCGGCGTGCACGCCGTGCGCCGCCGAGGCCCTTCCGGAGGCGCCCGGCGCGGCCGTCACATGCCGTGCATCGGCGACTCGTCGCTGCACGTGAGATGGATCGTCAGATCGGCCGGACCGGCGTCGTGCCGCTTGTTGCCCGTGCCGTGCGGGTGCCCGCCGGGCTTGATCCAGCGGCTGGCGTTTTCGTTGGACCGGTTGTCCAGGACGTCGGCCGCCTCCTCGGAGAGCCGGGTGCCGTTCCGGGCGGAGAGGCCGTGGCCGCCGCCGTACGCGTGCTGTCGGGCGGGGCAGAGCACCTCGTGGCGGGTGCCGTCGGCACCTCCGGGAATGAGCGTGCCGGCGACGTGCTGCGGCGGCTCCGGTGGGTCGGCTAGCGCCGCCGCCGGTACGACGGAGCAGCCGAGCAGGGCGAGGGCTCCCGCGGCGTCGGTGAAGCGGTCCTCCGCCGGCCGGTCCTCGATGTGACGGCCTTCGGGCAGCCGGTGGTCGGCCAGGCGGTCCCCGTTCAGACGCTCTTCGGTCAGACGATCCTCGTCCAGGCAGTCGTCGGCCAGACGGCCACCGCCCGGCGGCGAGGGGGACTCGGGCGCGCCCGACCTGGTCCGCAGGGCCGTGCTGATGGCGCCCATCACCTCCACCCACTCGGTGGACACCAGCCGGCGCCGGATCGAGCTGCCGATCACGGGACGGGCCGGCAACACGATCGAGCCGGGGAGCCCGCGGTCCGCCAAGGACGCCCCGTCCGGCTACCGCCTGCTCCACCTCCTCGACGCCAGAGGCGTGCCGGGAATCGCCAAGTGGGTGCAGCTGCGGCCCGGTTGCTGACCTCCCACCGTCCCCTGCCGCCGGAGGCCGGGCGGCCCCGCCCACGGGCCGCCCGGACGCTTCCCCTTCCCCGCACCACCCCGGGAGATCCGCTGGAACAGCCTGTCCGGCGTCAGCCGCGTCGCCGTCGGCCGCTGGACGGCGTCACCCGGGCGGGCGCCTTCCTGTTCGTCCCCGGCAAGTTCCGCACTGGTGGCAAGAGCTGGTGCTGGGTGCAGCACGACGGCGGCCGGTACCGCACGATCTCCATCGCCGACGGATTCGGCCACCAGGACGAGCTGGTCCGCGACTCCCGCCCGAACGCCCCCTGGTTCCGCCGGGGCTGAACCGTGGTCACCCCTGCGCCGGCCCCGGCACCGGCCGGCGCAGAGCCGCCACGAACTTGTACCGCGAACCCCGGTACACCGAGCGCACCCACTCCACCGGGGTGCCCTCCGCGTCCCGCGAGTGCCGGGACAGCAGCAGCATCGGCAGCCCCACGTCGGTGGCGAGCAACTGCGCCTCGCGCGGGGTGGACAGCGAGGTCTCGATCGTCTCGTCGGCCTCGGCGAGATGGACGCCGTACACCTCGGCGAGCGCCGTGTACAGCGAGGGGTAGGTCGCCAGCGAGCGGCGCAGGCCGGGGAAGCGCCGCGCGGACAGGTGGGTCGTCTCGATCGCCATCGGGTCGCCGCTGGCCAGCCGCAGCCGCTCGATGCGCAGGACACGCTCGCCGATGCCGATGCCGAGCAGCTCCGCCAGCCGCTGGTCGGCCGGGATCTCCCCGATGTCCAGCACCTGAGAGGCGGGAGTCAGGCCCTGGGCGCGCATGTCCTCGGTGTGCGAGGTCAGCTGGAGCGTGCGGTACAGCTTGGGCTGGGAGACGAAGGTGCCCTTGCCCTGGATCCGGTCCAGCCGGCCCTCGCCGACGAGTTCCGTGAGCGCCTGCCGGATGGTGGTCCGCGAGGTGTCGAACCGGACGGCGAGCTGCCGCTCGGCCGGCATCGCCGAACCGGGCTGCAACTCCTCGGCCATGGCGAGCAGTCGCTGTTTGATCCGGTAGTACTTCGGCACGCGCGCGGTGCGGCCGGATGCCCCTGCGTGCGGCTGGGCACTGCTGACGTCGGTGGTCATGCCTGCCTTCCCGGCTGTGTCGACGGTCTCCCGTTATAGCGACCAACTGCCCTATGGTCTAGTCCAACTCGCCCGCTCAGGTCCGGCCCAACCGATGGCCGGGCGAAAGGGGCGGATGCGGACGGGGGCGCTCCGGTGACGTTCTCGTAACGGCCGGAATCGGCTTCCCGAACCACCCTTGACACCCCGAAAGGTCTAGGCCAAGCTCCACCGTACTGGTCTACACCATTAGTGGCCAGGTCCCGAGCCCTACGTGCAACAGCGTCGTACGCAGGTCACCGCCGAGGGCGTGGGGGGTTAGTGGCATCCCTGAGGAGGGTGGCGTGAAGCGCAAGCTCGCTGCCGCGATCGTGATCGCGGGCATGATGGTCTCCGTTGCGGCGTGTGGCGGAAACGACGGCAAGGACAGCGGCAAGGACGCGGGACCGGACAGCTGGAAGGGCCAGACGCTCACCGTCTGGACCATGGACGGCTCCGCGCCGCCGCAGTGGAGCAAGGACGTGCAGGCCGCGTTCGAGAAGAAGACCGGCGCAAAGCTGAAGTTCGAGATCCAGAAGTGGGACGGGATCCAGCAGAAGATCACCACCGCCCTCTCCGAGGACAACCCGCCGGACGTCCTGGAGGTCGGCAACACCCAGACCCCGGCCTACGCGGCCACCGGCGGCCTCGCCGACCTCGCCGACCTCAAGAAGGAGATCGGCGCCGACTGGACGCCGTCGGTCTCCCAGTCCTCCGTGTACGACGGCAAGCAGTACGCCGCCCCCTGGTACTTCGCCAACCGCGTCGTCATCTACAACAAGGCGATCTGGGCGAAGGCCGGCATCAAGTCCACCCCGAAGACCCGCGACGAGTTCTTCAAGGACCTGGACACCATCGGCAAGAAGACCGACGCCGAGCCGCTCTACCTGCCGGGCCAGAACTGGTACTTCTTCGACGGCCTGACCATCGGCCAGGGCGCCGACCTGGTGAAGAAGCAGGGCGACAAGTACGTCTCCAACCTCGCCGACCCCAAGGTCGCCGCGGCCATGGAGACCTACAAGAAGTACGCCTCCTACTCCAAGGCACCCAAGGACAAGGACGAGGCCACCCCGCAGCAGGCCACGATCTTCGCCAAGGGCAAGACCGGCGCGTTCATCGGCATGGGCTGGGAGGCCGGCACCGCCATCCAGGCCAACAAGGCCATCGAGAAGGACCTCGGCTACTTCACCATCCCCGGCGCCACCGCCGACAAGCCCGAGGGCGTCTTCCTCGGCGGCTCCAACCTCGCCGTAGCCCAGAACAGCAAGAAGCAGTCCCTGGCCAAGGAGTTCCTGAAGGTCGCCCTGTCCGACCAGTACGAGGGCGAACTGGCCAAGCTCAACGGCGTCATCCCGAACAAGACGTCCCTGCAGAGCAACCTCCAGGGCAACGGCGCCGCCGAGGCCGCCGCGCCCGGCGCCGCGGTCGGGGGCACCACCCCGCTGATCCCGGAGTGGGCCGCGGTGGAGAACACCCCGAACCCGATCAAGGCCTACATGACCGCGGTGCTGAACGGTAAGTCCCCGGCGGACGCCGCCAAGCAGGTCGAGGGCGAGATCAACAAGCGCCTGGCCCAGCAGAACTGATGACCCTGCCGGGGGCGCCGCGGCAGGCGCCCCCGGCTCAGTCGTTCGTACGGCCGGTTCGGCCACGGAAGAGATGGCAACTCATGTCAGTGCAGACCCAAGGCACGGACACGGCCGGGGAGCCCGCTGTCCGCAAGGCCCGGATACCGGGGCCGCCGCGGGGCGCGGACCGTGACTCCGGGTCCCCGTCCCGCCGCGGTGCCGCCGCCCCCTACCTCCTGCTGCTGCCCGCACTGCTGGCCACAGTGGTCCTGCTCGGCTGGCCGCTGGTCAAGAACGGCATGCTGTCGTTCCAGAACCTCAACCCGCGGCAGCTCATCCAGCACCTCACCGAGTGGAACGGCGTCGACAACTACCGGCAGGTGCTGTCCGAGTCGGAGTTCTGGCACGTCCTGGAGCGCTCCGTCTTCTTCACCGTCGCCAACGTCGTCCTCATCATGGGCATCGGCACCCTGATCGGCCTGTTGCTGGCCCGGCTCGGCAGGAGGATGCGGCTGCTGCTCATGGTGGGCCTCGTCCTCGCCTGGGCCATGCCCTACGTCGCGGCCACCACCGTCTACCAGTGGCTGTTCGCCCAGCGCTTCGGCGTCGTCAACTGGGTGCTGGACAAACTGGGTTGGCACTCCATGGCCGACTACAACTGGATGGGCTCCCAGTTCTCCACCTTCTCCGTGGTCATCCTGCTGATCGTGTGGCAGTCGGTCCCGTTCGTGGCGATCAACCTCTACGCCGCCACCACCACGATCCCCAGGGAGCTGTACGAGGCCGCGTCCCTGGACGGCGCCGGCGCCTGGCAGAGCTTCACCTCGGTGACCCTGCCCTTCCTGCGGCCGTTCCTGTACGCCACGACCTTCCTCGAGGTCATCTGGGTGTTCAAGTCGTTCACGCAGCTCTTCGCGATGAACGAGGGCGGCCCCGACCACCTCACCGAGACCCTGCCGATCTACGCCTACGTCGAGGGCGTCGGCAACCAGCACTTCGGGGTCGGCGCGGCCATCTCCTTCCTGACCATCCTGGTGCTGCTCGTCATCACCTCGTACTACCTGCGCATGGTGCTCAAGCAAGAGGAGGAGGAGCTGTGAAGCGCTCGCTCTTCGGCCGTATCTGGCCCAACGCGACCGCCGTCGTCCTCTTCGTCGGCTTCGTGTTCCCCGTCTACTGGATGTTCGCGACGGCCTTCAAGCCGACCGGCGACATCATCGCCGAGAACCCGGTGTGGTTCCCGACGAACGTCACCCTCGGCCACTTCAAGAAGGCCGTCGACGCCGACCACTTCTGGACCCTGGTCGCCAACTCCATCACCGTCACGGTCCTGTCGGTCGTCTTCTCGCTCGTCATCGCCCTGTTCGCGGCCTTCGCCCTGGCCCGGATGCGGTTCCGGGGCCGACGCGGGCTCATCGTGACGTTCATGCTGGCGCAGATGGCCCCCTGGGAGGTCATGATCATCGCCATCTACATGATCGTCCGCGACAACGACATGCTGGACAGCCTGGTCCCGCTCACCGTCTTCTACACGATGATGGTGCTCCCCCTGACCGTCCTGACGCTGCGCGGGTATGTGGCCGCCGTGCCGAAGGATCTGGAGGAGGCGGCGATGGTCGACGGCTGCACCCGCACGCAGGCCTTCGTCCGGGTCATCTTCCCGCTGCTCGCGCCCGGACTGATGGCGACCTCGCTGTTCGGGTTCATCACCGCCTGGAACGAGTTCCCGCTCGTCCTGATCCTCAACAAGGACGTCGAGAAGCAGACCCTGCCGCTGTGGCTGTCGCAGTTCCAGACCGCCTTCGGCGACGACTGGGGCGCCACCATGGCCGCCTCGTCCCTGTTCGCGCTGCCCATCCTGATCCTCTTCATCTTCCTGCAACGCAAGGCTGTCAGCGGCCTGACCGACGGCGCCGTGAAGGGATGACACCGCCGATGACCACACTCGCCACCGGCCCGGACACCCTCACCCGGGACGCTCTCGCGGTGCTGCAGCCGGGGTTCGACGGCACCACCGCGCCCGACTGGGTGCGCCGCCGCCTCGGTGAGGGCCTTGCCTCCGTCGCCCTGTTCGGCCGCAACGTCGTCAGCGAGGAGCAGGTCACCGCCCTCACCGCCGAGCTGCGCGCCGAACGCGACGACCTGCTGGTCGCCATCGACGAGGAGAGCGGCGACGTCACCCGCCTGGATGTGCGCACCGGCTCCTCCTTCCCCGGCAACCACGCCCTCGGCGCCGTCGACGACCCCGGCCTCACCCGGGCCGTCTCCCGCGAGCTGGGCCGGCGCCTGGCCGCCTGCGGCGTCAACTTCGACTGGGCGCCCTCCGCCGACGTCAACGCCAACCCCGACAACCCCGTCATCGGCGTCCGCTCCTTCGGCGCGAGCACCGACCTGGTCGCCCGGCACACCGCCGCCTGGGTCGAGGGCCTGCAGTCCACCGGCGTCGCCGCCTGCACCAAGCACTTCCCCGGCCACGGCGACACCAACGTCGACTCCCACCACGCCGTACCCCGCATCGACGTCGACGCCGACACCCTCTACGCACGCGAACTGCCCCCGTTCCGTGCGGCCATCGCCGCCGGCACCCGGGCGATCATGAGCGCCCACATCCTCGTCCCGGCCCTCGACCCCGACCGGCCGGGCACCCTCTCCCGCCGCATCCTCACCGAGCTGCTGCGCGACGAACTCGGCTACCGGGGCCTGGTCGTCACCGACGGCATGGAGATGCGCGCGATTTCCGGCACGTACGGCCTGGAGCACGGCGTCGTCCTCGCGATCACCGCCGGCGCCGACGCCATCTGCGTGGGCGGCGGGCTGTGCGACGAGGGCACCGTGCTGGGGCTCAGGGACGCGCTCGTGGCCGCCGTACGCTCCGGCGAACTGCCCGAGGAACGGCTCGCGGACGCGGCGGCCCGGGTGCGGGACCTGGCCGCGTGGACCGCAGGGGCGCGTGCCGCCGCCTCCCAGACCGTGCCCGAGCCCGAGGTCGGCCTGGTCGCGGCCCGCCGCGCGCTGAGAGTGACCCGGGCCGGCGCCGCCGTACCGACCGGTAAACCTGTGTACGTCGCCCAGTTCGAGCCGGCCCGCAACATCGCCGTCGGCGACCAGACCCCGTGGGGCGTGGCCGCCGAGCTGGAGCGGCTGCTGCCCGGCACCGCGTCCGGGTCCTTCACCGGTGAGGGCGCCGGATCGCAGGCCCTCGCCGCCGCCGACGGCCGCCGGATCGTCGCCGTGGTCCGCGACGAACACCGGCACGACTGGATGCGCTCCGCCCTCGACACCCTGCTCGCCGCCCGCCCCGACACCGTCGTCGTGGAGATGGGCCTGCCGCAGGCCGCCCCGCGCGGCGCCCTGCACATCGCCACCTACGGCGCCGCCCGGGTCTGTGGTGTGGCGGCGGCGGAGGCCGTCGTCGCGGGCTGACCGAAGCGGCCACCACCGGCCGCCCGCTTCATCGCGGGCGGCCCGATCCATCGTGCTCTTCTCCCGGATCCCAACCGCACCTGCTCGCACGTGTTGTCCAGAGGAATCGCATGCAGACGCCCCACCCCCACCTCCACCGAGCAGCCTCCACCCGCCCCTACTTCAGCGCCGACGGCGAGACCTACCTCGCCCCGACCCCGCTGCGCCACATCGAGAAGTCCCAGCCCCTCAGGGTGCTGTCGGACGAGGACTTCGCCTTCTGGCAGACCTACGGCTACGTCGTCGTACGGGAGGCCATCACCCCCGGCGAGGCCAAGCAACTCCTCGACTTCGCCTGGCAGTTCCAGGGCCTCGACCCCGACCGCCCCGACACCTGGTACGAGGAACCGGAGTTCCGCTCCGAACTCGACCGGCACCTGTTCATCTACGGCTTCGT
This sequence comes from Streptomyces sp. NPDC052107, assembly GCF_040680215.1. Taxonomy (NCBI): domain Bacteria; kingdom Bacillati; phylum Actinomycetota; class Actinomycetes; order Kitasatosporales; family Streptomycetaceae; genus Streptomyces; species Streptomyces sp. NPDC052107. The sequence continues at coordinate 28,106 of NZ_JBFAWG010000030.1, read as the reverse complement.
CGAGGCCTACCACCACCAGCTCCTCTGGGACAGCCGCCAGACCCGGCGGGTCTACGACGCGTTCGTGGACGTGTGGGACTGCCCGGAGCTGTGGGTCACCCTGGACCGGCTCAACCTCAACCCGCCCAACACGCGGACCCGTTCGCGCTCCCTGATCGAGCCCACCGACGAGGGCTTCGACATCGAGCTGCACTGGGACGTCGACACGACCCTCGCCGTCCTCCCGCAGCGCGTCCAGGGCATCATCGCTCTCCACGACACCCGGCCCGAACTCGGCGGCTTCCAGTGCGCCCCCGAGCTCTTCCGCCGCTTGGAGGAGTGGCGCGTGGCCCAGCCACCCGGCCGCGACCCGGTCCGCCCCGGCACCGACCGCGCCGAGTTCCCGGTGATCCGCCCCGACCTCCAGGCGGGCGACCTGCTCATCTTCAACGGGCTCCTGGCGCACGGCGTGGCACCGAACCTCTCTGACAACGCTGTCCGAGCCGTCCAGTACCTGTCGATGATGCCCGCCCTGGAGGAGGCGACCGCCCTGCGCGACTCCCGCGTCCACTCCTGGCGCACCCTCGCGACCCCCGACTGGAACGCCACCCTCCTCGGTGACGCCCGTGAGCCGGAGGCCGACCGCTACGGCCCCGCCACGCTCACCCCGCTCGGCAGAAGACTGCTCGGCCTGGACTCCTGGACCACCGCCGCGGAAGAGGCACAGTGAACCGGATCTGCCTCTGCCTGCCCACCAACCGGGCCTGCTCCGCCACCCTCACCGCCCTCCACGACGAGGCCGCCCACGCCACCCGGCGCTTCGGCGCCGACGTCCAGCTGCTCATCCTCGACTCCTCCGACGCCCGCACCCGCGCCGAGCACGCCCGCGTCGTCGCCGGACTCCACCCGGTGACCGGCGTCACCGTCCACCACTTCGACGAGGACGCCCAGCGGACCTTCCTGCGCCGGACGATCGAGCGAGCGGGACTGGCAGAGCCCGGCCGCCTCCTGCACCTGATGCTCCCGCCCGCCGTCTCCTACGGCGCCTGCACCAACCGAGCCTTCCTGCTCGCCGCCGCCCTCGGCTGCGACTCGCTGCACCGCAGGGACTCCGACAGCGCCTACCAACTCCACGCCGGACACCCGGTGTTCCCTGTCCACCATGAGCTGCCCTGGCTGGGCGGTCCAGCCGCCGAGGCCACGGCCGCCGGCCTGCACACCGACCTCGACCCGTCGCTGCTGGGCCGCCCGGTGTCACTGGCCGGAGCCTCCTTCATCGGCGAACTCTCCGTCGACATAGGGGAGATACGCCACCTGGACGAGGGCGTGTACCACGACGTCGTCAGCCTCTGGGCGCCCGGCGACTGGCCCGAGGAACGCAAACGGAACCTGGTCGAGGAGTCCTTCACCGGAGCGGGCACGGCACCCTTCACCGGCGACCGGGCGACCCTCACCGTGGTCGACCCCATGCGCGTCGACATGTGCAACATCGCCTTCGACCGCGCGATCTACGAACGCATCCCACTCCCACCCGCCACCGACACCATCGGCAGCGACTACTTCCTCCTCCATCTGGTCCACGACGTCGGCCTGCCCGGCATCCTGCACAACCGGCACATAGAGAACTTCCACACCCCCGAACGCCGCACCGACACAGGTTTCCCGGCCTACCAGCGGCGATTCGTGAAGTTCCTGCTGTCGATGCTCTACTTCCACCGCGTCTACGACCGCATGGCCGTGGAGGGCGCCGGTCTGCTGGACGAGCGGCATCAGGTACGGCCCGACCGGATCGTGGAGTTCCTGCGGGAGAGCACGGGCCTGGACCGTGCGGAGAACGTGTGGCGACTGGACCGGGTGGACACGGCATACCGCAAACTCGGCGGCCGTTACGCCAACGTCGCCAGCCAACTGGCCGAGGTGCGCGACCAGTTACTGGACGAGGCCGTGTCGGACATCGAGGACTACGCGTACCTCGTCGAGGCTTGGCCGGCACTTATGGAAGCGACCAGCACATGAGTGCCCCGAAGGGGCGCGAGGAACTGCGCGACCTGCCACAGCGAACCCGCAGAAGTCCACTCGGCGAACCCCTCACCACAGAACTCGCCGCAGCCGAATCCGACCGCATCATCTACGACCTCACCGGCATAGAGCACCAATACGACGCCCTGATGGGCGAGTTGCCCGGCATCCACATCCGCTTCGCCCTGAAAGCATGCCCCGTGGACGGAGTCCTCCGCTGCCTCGCGGAGCGCGGCGCAGGCTTCGACGCAGCGAGCCCCGCCGAGATCACCCAAGCCCTTCACTCCGGCGCGCAACCAGACCGCATCCACTACGGCAACACCATCAAGTCCGACCAGGACATCGCCGAAGCCCACCGCCTGGGTGTCCGTACCTTCGCCACCGACAGCGTCGAGGACGTCACCGCCATCGCCGCGCACGCGCCCCGCGCCCGGGTGTTCTGCCGCCTCGCCACCAGTGGGGACGGCGCCCTGTGGGGCCTGAACCGCAAGTTCGGCTGCTCCCCCGACGACGCCGTCCGCGTGCTGGAGACGGCCCGTGAGGCCGGACTCACGCCGGCCGGCCTGTCCGTGCACGTCGGCTCCCAGCAGATGACCGGCGAGGCCTGGCAGCAGGCCCTCGACGCTCTCGCCGGGACCCTGACGGCGCTGGCCGGGCGGGGGATCGTACCCGACCACGTCAACCTCGGCGGCGGCCTGCCCGCGCTCGGCTACCGGGACCGCCACGGCAACCCCCTCGACCCGCCGCTGGACAAGATCTTCACCGTGCTCCGCGAGGGCATGGACCGGCTGCGCGGCCTCACCTCCTCCCCGCTCGACTTCCTCATGGAACCGGGCCGCCACCTGGTCGCCGACCACGGTGCCGTGCGCGCCCACGTCTCCCGGCTGACCCGGCGCCGGCAGCTGGACGGAACCGAGGCCCACTGGCTCTATCTGAGCTGCGGCAAGTTCAACGGGCTCTACGAAATGGACCAGTTGACCCACCGGATGGTGTTCCCGGACCACCTTGAGGCGCGGGAGCACGTCTTCGCCGTCGTCGCCGGTCCCACCTGCGACAGCGACGACGCCTACGGCGCGGGCCGGTACCCGGTGCGCGTGCCGGCGTCCGTCACCTCCGGCGACCCGGTCTGGATCCTCTCCGCCGGCGCCTACGCCACCAGCTACATGACCCAGGGGTTCAACGGCGTCCGCCCGCTGCCCTGCGTGTGCGTCCGCGGCCAGGAAGGACACCACTGACATGACCCACCTGATACGCGGCATCACCGAGGCCGACTGGCCCGAGGTCGTGGCCCTGGAAGCGGAGGCGTACGCGGACACCTCCTTCACCGAGGGGGAGGCCGCGCTGCGCTCCCGGGCCGCGGCGGGCAGCTGCTTCGTCCTGGACCTCGACGGCCGGATCGCGGGCTATGCACTGGCCCTGCCCTACCCGATGTTCCGCTGCCCCGACCTGACCCGCGCCGAGCAGGCCGCCCACTGCTCCACCAACCTGCACCTGCACGACCTCGTCGTCACCGCGCCCCTGCGGCGCAGAGGGCTCGGCAGCCGCATGGCCCGCCACCTGACGGACGCGGCCCGCACCCGCGGTTTCCGCACCGTGTCCCTGATCGCCGTCGCAGGCAAGGAACCCTTCTGGCGGGCCAACGGCTACCGCGCCCACCACGAGGCGCATGTCCCGGCGGGCTACGGCAGCGGCGCGGTGTACATGTCGGCGCGGATCACGGCCGTACGGAAGGCGAGCTGATGCCCACACCCTCCTTCCCACGCGCCAAGTGGTCGATCGCGGCGCTGTTCTGCTTGCTCGGCTTCCAGTACGGCACCTGGGTCTCCCGCCTTCCCGCGCTCAAGACCCGGCTGGACCTGGGTGCCGGGGAGGTGGGCCTGCTGCTGATGGTGTGCGGGGCCGGCGCCGCGGCCTCCTTCCCGCTGGTCGCCGTCCTGATGCGGCGCCTCGGTTCCCGGCGGCTGTCCCTGGCCTCCGCCCTCGGCCTGGTGGCCGTACTGGCCGCCCTGTCCGCCGTACCGAACTACCCGCTCGCCCTCCTGGCCGTCTGCGCCGACGGAGTCGCGGTCGGCTGCCTCAACGTCGCCATGAACGCCCAGGGCGCCGCGCTGGAGAAGGCGTACGACCGCACCGCCATGTCCCAGCTGCACGCCACCTTCAGCGCCGGTCTGCTCACCGCCGCCCTGCTGACCTCGGGCGTGACCACGCTGACCGCGTCGGTGCCGGCGCATTTCGCCGTGGCCGGGGCGCTGTTGCTGCTCCTGCTCGCCGGCGCCCGCTCCGGGCTGCTCACCCATACGGAACCGGGCACACCGGGCGAGCCGAAGCGGAACCGCCGCCCGGCCCTGCCCTCCTGGACGACCCTGCTCATGGGCTGCGCCATGGCCTTCGGCACGATCACCGAGGGCGCGATGAACGACTGGTCGACGCTCTACCTGAAGGACGTCGTCAAGGCCTCGGCGTCCGTGGCGCCGCTGGGCATCGCGGTCGTCTCCGTGATGATGCTGCTGGCCCGCCTCCGCGCGGACCGCTGGCGCAGCCGCTGGGGCGACGGCCGGGTGGTACGGGCCGGCAGCGCGGTGGCCGCCGCCGGCCTGGCCCTCGCCCTGCTCGCCGGCGGGCTGGTCCCGACCCTGCTCGGCTTCGCCTGCGTCGGCCTCGGCGCGGCCGCCGTCACCCCGTGCGTCTACGTCGCCGCCGCCGGCCACGGCTCCGACGCCCTGGCCCTGGTCGCCGCGATGGGCACCACGGGCCTGCTGGCTGGCCCGGCCCTGATCGGCTTCGTCGCGAGCACCACGAGCCTCACCCTCGGCATGGCGACCGTCGCCGCGTCGGCCCTGATCGTGACACTGACCGCGTTCCGGATCCCCTGGCCCGCCCACCGCACCCCGGCACCCGCGGCCGAACCCCGCCCATCGTTCAGCGGTCCCTGAGGATCTCCAGATGGTGGCGGTTCTGCATGATGCCGAGGACGTTGGCTGAGGGATCGACGCCCGAGGCGACGATGAAGTCCCTGTTCTTATCCGTGGCGGGATGGCACGGGCGTCGATGCGATGGTGCCGACAGCTTTGAGGGTCCGCAGGACGGGCGCCGTCTCCAGGGTGCGGATTGCCTTCACCGAGCCCAGGCCATGGGTGAGGTAGTGGTACAGCCCTGCGGTGTCCCTGCACAGGGCGTGAGCCACGAGGTTGGTGGGACCGGTGGTGTGGGCCACGAAGGCGAGTTCCTCATGGTGGGCCAAGGTTGTGGCCACCTCGTCGAGATGGGCGGGAGCGACTGCCATCCACAGCAGGACCCTGGCGCTGCCACCCAGGAGCGCGGGATCGATCTCCACATCGAAGAAGATCGCTCCGCAGTCGCGGAGGCTGTCCAGCCGACGCGACACCGTCGCGGGCGACCAGCCTGTGGTGGCGGCGAGGTCGCCGACACCTGTTCGGCCGTCCTGCCGCAGGGCTTCCATCAAGGCGTGGTCCGCGGGGGAGAGCCGCACCTGCCGGTACCGCTCCGGGGAGAGGGGCTCGTTGCGGCTGGTGGGTTTCGCGCCGCCCAACAGGCGAAGCTGTCGTGGTCTGAGGGCATTGGCGCTCATGCGCCACGGGGTACGCCAGCCGACATAGGTGTGCAGCAGATGGTGGGCGGACACGGCGCTGAGCCCGACACTGGGGGGCAGCTCGTGCAGGAGCAGGGAGTGGCCGTGCGCCGTACCGAGCGGGGTTTCGAGCACCGCGACGATCTCGGTGCCGCCACCGGTGAGATAGACCCACGATGTGTCCGGGCGCCGGATCAGTGCATGGGCGAGATCCAGTGCGGTCTCGGGGGCGGCGGTCAGCCGCAGCAACCACTGCTCATGGCCCGTCAGATGGGGGTCGGGCAACCCTACGACGCGGAGCGCGGCGTGCTCGCGCAGCCTGTCGTAACGACGGGAGACCGTCTGCGGGGAGACCGACAGTACGTGGGCTATCTGTGTGAAGGGGGCACGTCCGTCGATGTGCAGCGCATGGATCAAGGCGCGATCGAGGTCGTCGAGCATTCGCACACCATCCTTCACGCACCGCGTGGCAGGCCGCGGCGAGTCGCCGGAGGCGATGCCTGCACACGTCGGTGCTCCGCTCGGTCTGGACCCGGGTCCGGCGGCCCGGAAGTCGAAGGGGAGGAGTTTGTCGCCGTCGACCGTGGCGGCGAGCGTTCGCCGCCACGGTCGACGGTCAGCCCCTGATCACCGACTTGCAGCGCATCAGGAACTCGGCGAGATAGCCGTCGTGCGGCATGCCGGACTCCATCCAGTGTGTCGGGTGATCTCCTACGTAGACGTTGCTGATCGACGGATCTTCCAGCAACTGTTCGACGAGGTGGGCATCGTGGGTGATCGCTGTCAGGACGAGGCTGTTCCGCAGTGGCCCGATGCCTGCCTCACGCGTCCACGGAGCGACCCAGACGCAGGGAAGGGGGAGCTCGACGGAAGCCTGCGGCGCGTCGGGCCGGTCGAGCTGATGGACGGCGGGGCGCAGTACGGCGCTGCCGTCGCCCAGTTCGTCGATGACGCCGTCGCCGCCGAGCCACGGCCTGGCCCCCGACGCCTTGTGGAGCAGGTGCGCCTCGAATGCCTTGGCCGTCGCGAGCGGTTGGACGGGGAAGACCGCCCGGGGATCCTCGGGCGGCAGGCTGGGCACGGAGGAGAGGCGCTCGGCGAACGCCTCGCAGAGCGGAGCCGGGTCGCCTGCCACGAAGACGGCGGTGGTGTTGACGCAGCCCGTGCCGCCCTTGCCGCTGACCGAGTCGACGATCGTGTCGAGATGGTCCCGCCAGCTCATCTCCTCGGTCAGGAGAATCTTCGATCGGCCAGGACCCTGCGGCAGGACCGAGGGGGCCGCGGCGTACTTGCGCACCACGTCGTCGCCGCCGTAGACCAGCCCCAGGTCCGCGCCCCGCAGCAGGGCGTCAGCGGTGGCGTGGTCGGTGGGCAGCAGTGCCACCTGGTCGTTGCCGAAGCCGGCGGCGCGCAGTGCGGTGACCAGCCGGTGCGGCGTGAAGGGCTCGCGCCGGGAGGGCCGGACGGCGACGCGGTAGCCCAGCGCGAGCGCCTCCGGCCAGAGGCTGTGCGGCCCGGGGTGGTTGCCGGCAGCGTGCACGGCGAAGACGCTTCCGCGCCGTGTCCACACCGCGCGGCCGGTACGGGTCAGCGGGTCGTCCCAACGCCTCACCGCTCCGGTCGGCCGGGCGCGCTCCACGCTGTGGTGGGCCTTCTTCATCCGGGCCGCGATGGCCCGGGTGGTCGACCGCACCACGGAGATCGGTATCCCGCCGACGCGACTGACCAGGTGTTCGTACGCCTCGGCCGACTGGTCACTCAGCGTGGCGGTCGCGAAGAGGTCGGCGGCGCGGCTGATCATCCCGATCCGGTCGTCGACGGGGGGAGTGGAAGCCCGGTGCAGGGACTTCATCGTGCGGTCGACGAACAGGGAGGGCACCAGGCTCAGTTCGGCGACCTCCCGGCCCGCGACATCGTGGACGGCCGTGCGGCTGCGGGACCTGAACGCGCCCTGCGGCCCGAGGGCGTCGAGCTGCACCGCATCGGCGTCGGGGTTCGCCATCAGTAGACCCCCTCGATCACGGTCTCGTTCTCGAAGGTCGCCACCGGAGCGATGTCCGCCACCGCGTCACCGACCTGACCGGCCAGGGGCTCGATCCGGGTTGCCACATCCCGCTCCAGGTTGTTGGGCAGGAAGAACGACTTGCTGACGTGGTTGACCAGGACGCGGCCGCGATCGCCGTACGCGACCGGTTGGAGCGTTTCCGGATCGACGACACGGAACGTCACGTAGGGGCTGTAGGAGTCGAAGACGCAGCCGGCGTCCTCCGGGAGGCCCGGGCGCTCACCGGCGAACCCCAGGATCATGGTGCTGCCGTAGTTGCCGCACAGGACCGTCTTCGGGAAGACCTCGGTCTTGTAGAGGTAGCGGGAGTCGGGATCCAGCTGGGTGCCTCCCCAGCGGATGGCCCGGACCTTCTCGTCGACGAGTTCGGCCAGGTCGTCACGGCGTGCGAGGCGCTCCAGCAGTGGGGGCGTGATGGTCAGGACGCCGATGTCCTGGGTGCGCAGCACGAACGCCGCCTGGTCGATGAGGTGTTCGGTGTAGGCGTCGGCGTGGACCCGCTGACCGCCGGAGATCAGTTTCTTCACCCATCGGGGGTCGAGATCGACGGTGAAACCGTGGCGGCCGTGGCTGGTCGCGGACCTGCGGAAGTACTCCCCGACGATGTGTGGGCCCGTGGGGACGAGGCCGAGCCAGTCGGCGCCGGCGGGGAAGCCGTGGGCGTCGAGGTTGGCGTTGCTCCAGTGGACCATGCGCCGCAGCCAGTCCCGGAGCAGGACGACCCGCTTGGGCGCTCCTGTGGTCCCACCGCTCTCGAACACTCCGACCACGTCGGGGCGTTGGCCGTAGCCTCGGGGGATCAGGTCCTCGGCACGGACGGTGCGCAGTTCGGCCGCCACGTTGGGGAAGAGCCTGAGGTCTTCGTGGGTGCGGATGTCGCTACGGGGATCGAAGTGCAGGGTTTTGGCTCGCTCCAGCCAGAACGGCGAGCCCGTGTCGGGATTGAAGTGCCACTCCATGGCGGCCTGGATCAGGTCGTCCGGCTCCGGACGCACATCGAGGGGGAGGTCGAGGACCTGTGTGGTGGCTCGCGGCACGGGAACTCCTTCTGGGCGTACGAGGTGAGAGTGGGACTGCCCCGGCGGAGACGCGCTGCCTCCGCCGGCGCACCGGAGTGGTGAACGGAGCACGGAGCTACAGCTCGACGATGACGGCACCGACGTGCCGCCCTTCGATCACCTCCAGCAGGGCCTGAGGGGCGTGTTCGATGCCCTTGATCCGCACGTGGGGAAAGACCACGTCCCCCGCGCGAAGCCACGCACCGAACCTCTCGGTCCACTCCCTGCTGTCGTCGAAGTCGTCCGAGCTGAAGCCGCGCATCACGATCCGCTTGTGGATGAGCGGCAGCGAGTCCAGCTCGACGGGTGCGGTGGTGCCGGTGCCGTCCTCGGACAGCTGTCCGGACAGGGCGCCGATCAGGACGAAGCGGGCGCCCGGGCGTGCCACCTCCACGGCGGCTCGCAGCTGTTCGCCTCCGACGTTGTCGAAGAAGACGTCGATGCCGTCCGGTGCGGCCTTCGCCAGCTGCTCGGTGAGCGGTGCGGCACCGCGGACGACGGCCGCGTCGTAGCCGAGCTCGTTCACGAGACGGTCGGCCTTGTCCTGCGAGCCGGTGCTGGCGATGACGCGGCCGGCGCCCAGCCGCTTGGCGATCTGCCCGGCCATCGCACCGATCCCGCTCCCGCCCGCGGACACGAACACGGTGTCCCCGGGACGGAGTTCGACCCCTCGCGTCAGTCCCGCGTACGCCGTCCAGCCCTGCTGAAGGTGGGTGATCGGGTCGGGAAGCGCCTCGGTGTCCAGCCGCGCGCACTCATCCGTGGGGACGACGGCGTACTCACGCCAGCCCAGCCAGTGCGACACCAGATCGCCCGGCCGCAGTGTGCCGCCCTCGGGGGCGGAGACGACCTCGCCGATCGTCGCCCCGACGAGGGTGTCGCCGGCGTCGAGCACGGGGAACGGCGTGTCCTGCGTTGCACCCGCGATGAGTATGCGCAGCGTGGCGAAGACGTGGAAGAAGACATTGCGTACCAGCACCTCACCGTCCCCCGGCGGGGCCAGGGGTGTCTCGACGACAGTGAAGTGCTCCAGCCGCGGAAGCCCGTCGGGCCTGGCCGCGAGGCGGACTTCTCTCTGGGTAGCGGGCAGGGCTGCCATTCACGCTCCTGAACAGGAAGAACGCACGGATGTGAAGCCCCGGTGCACACGGAGTGACCAGGGAGTCCCAGCGTGGAGCGATCACGGTCGCCGACTCCAGTCACGGCGCTGCACTGGAACATTTCTTCCATCCGAGACGCCTGGCTGAAGGAAGCTCACACCGGGGGCCGGCCTGAGCGTCCCCTCCGTGGCGTCGCCGGCCGGGGTGCGTGCACGGGGCCGCCGCGTGGGAAATCGCCACCGCAGGCGTCCCCGATGGAAGGAATCCTCCATCTTCCTGCTCTGGCTGGAGGCCCCGGATCCGTCCCTCCACGCTGACTCGTGGTCGAACTCGATGCCCTGATCCCAGGGGATCGGGTCGGCGCGTCGACAACGGTGGAGAGGAACCCCGATGACTGCTGAGCGTGTGCTTGCGCCGACTCCCACAACGGCGTACCGATGGCGGTGGCTGGCGCTCACCGCCCTGCTGCTCGGTGAGGCCATGAACCTGTTGGACGCGACCATCGTGCAGGTCGCCGCACCGGCGATCCACGCCGATCTGGGCGGGTCGGTGTCCGACATCCAGTGGTTCACGACGGCCTACACCCTCCCGTTCGCGGTGCTGTTGATCACCGGTGGCCGGTTGGGCGACATCGCCGGCCGACGGCGGCTGTTCGTCGTCGGCGTCACGGGATTCATGGTCGCGTCCACCGCCTGCGCCCTGGCACCCACGGTGGGTCTCCTGATCGCCTTCCGTGTGGTGCAGGGGGCAGCGGCGGCGGTGATCATTCCCCAGACCATCGGCCTGATCAAGACCATGTTCTCCGGCGACGAGATGTCCAAGGCCCTGGGCAGCATCGGCCCGGTGATGGGCCTGGCCGCCGTCTGCGGTCCGGTGCTCGGCGGTGTCCTGACCCATGCCGACCTGTTCGGCTCGTCGTGGCGCGCGACATTCCTGGTCAACGTGCCCGTGTCCCTGGTCGTGCTGGCCCTGAGCCCCAAACTGCTGGAGAACCGCGCTCCCAAGCGGCCCACTCTCGATCTCACTGGCACGCTCCTGGCCACGATCGGTGTCGGGCTCGTCGTCTATCCCCTCATCGGTGCCGACATCTCCGCGATGTCCGCGTGGAGCTGGGGGGCCGTCGTGGCCGGTCTGATCGTGATGGTCGTGTTCGCGCTGCACCAGCGCGGTGTCGCCGCCGCCGGCCGGAGCCCGGTGGTGGAGCCGAGCCTGTTCGCGCACCGGGGTTTCCCGGCCGCCCTGGTGACGTCGACATCGTTCTTCGCGGTGACCAACGGTCTGATGATGGTCATCGTGCTGCAGCTCCAGCTGGGGCTCGGCACCGATGTGCTCAACGCGGGGCTGACCCTCGCTCCCTGGTCGGTGGGCCTGGCCGTGGCCTCCTGGGTGGCCGGCGCCCATCTGGTCCGGCGCTACGGGCACCGCATGATGTCCCTGGGCCTCGCCGTACTCCTGCTCGGAGCACTGGCAGCCATCGCCGTCTACCACGCGGCGGACCCCACGTCCTACCCCAAGCCGCTGCTGATCGCGCTGGGTGTGGTGGGTCTGGGAGTCGGGCTCTTCAGCCCGGCCTTCTTCACCATCGCCCTCAAGCCGCTGCAGCCGCAGGAGATCGGGTCGGCCGCCGGACTGCTGAACGCCGTGCAGCAGCTGGGCGCCACGCTCGGGGTCGCCATCCTGGGCAGCGTCTACCTCAACAGCGCAGAGCCCGGCGGTCCTTCGGCCGCTCTGCACGCCGTCCAGATCGCCTTCTGGGTCGCCGTAGCGCTGGTGGTGGTCAGCTTCGTCACCAGCAGGCTGATGCTCGAGAAGGATGCTTCGGACAAGGCCGGGGCACAGCACTGATCGAGCCACACTCCTGAGCGGTCCATGCGGCGGCCTCACGGTCGCCGCATCGGTGTGTCTGAGCACACCACGGCTTCATGGCCGTACGCGCGACGCCGGAGCAGTCCGTCGGGTACGGGCGAGATCCGTGATCATCGGGCTCGCGGCCTTGACGTTCTGCAGCACCGGGCTGGTCTCGAGGGTGTGGATCGCGTCGAGGGAGCCGAGGCGCCGGGCGAGGTAGTGGTGCAGGTCGGCAGGGTCGCGGCAGAGCGCCTGGGCCACCAGGTTGGTGGGACCCGTGGTCGCGGCGACGAAGGCGAGTTCGTCGTGGCCCGCCAGGGTCGTCGCCACGTGATCCAGATGCGCGGGGCTCACCGACATCCACAGAAGTGCCCTGGTGTTGGCGCCGAACAGCCCGGTGTCGACCTCGACGTCGAAGAAGAGGGCGCCGCCTGTCTGCAGATCGGCCAGGCGGCGCGCGACGGTGACGGGGGACCAGCCGGTCGCCTGGGCGAGTTCCGCGTGACTGGCACGCCCGTCCTTCTGCAGCGCAACCAGCAAATCGGCGTCCCCGTCGCTCAGCTGACGCGGCACGGGGACGTATGCGGTGTCGGCGGCCTCGTCCGAACGCAGGATGCGCTGCTGCTCCTCGCTGAGGGTGTTCGCGCTCCGGCGCCAGTTCGTGGGACCTCCGAGGTACATGTGCAGCAGGCAGTGAGCAGACACGGCCGTGATGTTGTTGGTGCGGGGGATGTCGCGCAGCAGCAGGGAGTTGCCGGCGGCGGCGTCGGTCGGGGTGTGGATGATCGCGACGATTTCGGTGCCGCCGGAGGTGAGTTTCACCCACGACGTATCCGGTCGACGGGCCAAGGCGTGAGCGAGGTCCTGTGCGGAGCTCGCCGCGGCGGTGAGTCTGACGAGCCACTGTGTCTGACCGGCTCGGTGGGGGTCCGCGAGGCCGACGACACGCAGCGATGCCTCGTCCCGCAGCCGTCGGTAGCGGCGGGCGATCGTCTGGGGCGATACGTCGAGTGCGGCAGCGATCTGGCTGAATGGCGCGCGGCCGTCTATGTGCAGCGCGTGTATCAGGGCACGGTCCAGGTCGTCGAGCATGCACGCATCCTTCAGTGGGGGGCTGCTCCGTGGAATAAAGTCGAAGATAGCGCAGAGCACGCTACCATTGCAGCCTCAGAGGCCCGCAGAATTCCATCAGCTAGCCGCTCATCAGCGATACTCTCACCTGGTCGGCATCGTGCGCAGCGAACCACTGATCGGCCCCTTCTCTCTCTTTCAAGCTTCATCTGCCAGGCGAATGTTCCAGCCATTCCGATGAGCCTTTTCGAGCCTCGCGTCTACAGGAATGTAGACCGCGTCTTTTCGGTGAACTGACCTCATCTTGGGGAGGATTTTATGGTCGAGTTGAAGACGCCTTCGGCCGGCGTCGGGCAGACCGCGCTCTTCGTCGCGTGGATGCGGCAGTTGGAAAGCGAGCGTCCGGATGCGCTGTTCCGGGACCCGCTCGCCGCTGCGATGCTCTCGGCGCTGGCCGAGGACCCGGTACTGGCCGATGTGGCCGAGGTGATCAAGCAGACCCACAACAGCGCGCGCGGCTTCCCCACGTACTTCGCGGTACGCACACGGTTCTTCGACGACGAGGTGCTCTCCGGGGTACGGCGCGGGATCCGCCAGGTCGTCACGCTGGCCGCGGGCGTGGACGGTCGCACCGTCCGGCTGGACCTGCCGGCCGGGACGCGCTGGTTCGAGGTCGAGCTGCCGGAGATGACCGCGTTCAAGGACGCCCTGATCGAACGGTCCGGCCTGCCCCTCGGGTGCGAGCGCCACGGCGTGGCCGCCGACCTGCGGGAGGACTGGCAATCGGCCCTGCGAGCTGCGGGTTTCGACCCGTCGCAGCCGACGGTCTGGCTGGTCGAAGGGCTCCTGATGTACCTGACCGACGCCGCGGGAGACGCGATCCTGGCCGGTGTCACCGAGCTGTCCGCCCCAGGAAGCCGGCTCATGCTGGAGCACCTCCAGGCGGCGATGCTCCAGGAGGCGGGCAGGCCCGTGCGGGAGCGCGTCGAGGAGCAGGGCGCCTCATGGCTGTCCGCTCGCGACGACCTCATGTCCTGGATGGGCGGCCACGGTTGGGAGGCGGAGGTGTACGCGGGCGACGACCCCCGGATCGGACACGGGCGTACGGTGGCACCACTCCCGGCCTGCTGGCTGGCCACCGGCACGCTCACTCGCCCCGCCGGAACGTCCGCTGCCTGACGGGTATTTTTGGAATCACCAAGTTCCCGGACTCGGCGGGAGAGAATCCGGAATCCTGAATTCCGTTGATGACGGCCTGACCTCCGTCATCGCAGGTGGTTTTTCTGGCTGAAATGATGCGGTGCATTGCACTGCGATTTTGCCGGATTCAGTACGGGGGATATCGTGCAGCAGGATCGTGCGTGCCATGTCTTTGAACAGGTCTTTCCGTCAACACCCGACACGGACCTGCCGCGGCTTATGACTCAGCGGCGTCCCCGGGTCCATGAGACGGACGCACCCGTGTCGCCGACACACTCCAGGGAATTCACCCGCCGATTGTCAAACCGGCGCGCGGGAGCTACCCGCGCCGAGACGTCCGGGGTGGCATCCCTGCCCGCCGAATACGTTCGCGGCCAAGGGGGCGGCGGCAATACCGACGCACGCATCACCCTCGTTCACTTCGCCGTCACCGGTGTCTCCGCGACCACCCGAGGCTCCCCGCAGTCGGCCGGTCCGACTCGCCGCACCGCATCCGTCCCGCCATCCGGCCCGCGCCACCGCGGACTCCTGCGGCCCACCCACCACCCCACGAGGACAGCGGAGGAAACGCATGTCTGACGACACCGCACGCCCCCACCTCCCGGAGGCGTACCGCTTACGAAGTAGCAGCCGCTCCGGCGAGTCCGCGTCCCGGGCGCCCGGGAGCCACTGTGTGGTGCTGGGGGCCAGCATCGGCGGGCTCTTCGCCGCCCGGGTGCTGTCCGACACCTTCGACCGGGTGACGGTGATCGACCGGGACGTGCTGACGGAGACGGCCGAGAACCGGCGCGGGGTGCCCCAGGGCCGTCACGCGCACGCGATCCTGCCCGCCGGCACGAAGTGGCTCCAGGAGATGTTCCCCGGTCTGCTGGCGGAGTTCGAAGCCGAAGGCGTGTCGGTGGTCCGGGAACCCACCGAGATGCACTTCGCCCCGGGAGGCCACCTCCTGAGCCAGGAAGGCCGCTACGCCGACCCCATTCCCACGTATCAGCCGAGCCGTCCTCAGCTGGAAGACCGCGTACGTTCCCGGCTGCGGGCGTCGCCCAACGTCGAGATCACCGACCGCTGCGAGGCGACGGGACTCATCAGCTCCCCGGACGGACGCCGCGTCACCGGCGTCCGCGTCGCGCACCGTGACGACGCGGCGGAGCAGGGGTTCGCCGCGGACCTGGTCGTCGACGCGACGGGGCGCGGCGGCCGTACCACGCGATGGCTCGCGGATCTGGGCTACGAGCAGCCGCGGGAAGACCGGATCGCCGTCGACATCAAGTACGTCAGCCGGAACCTGAGGGTGGCACCGGGCTCTCTCGGCCGCAGAAAGGTCGTGATCGTCGGGGCCTGCCCGGGAAGGCCCACCGGCGCCACGTTTCTCCAGCACGGTGAGGACCACTGGATGCTGACACTGATCGGCTACGGCGGACATCACCCGCCCGTCGACCCGAGCGGGTTCCTGGACTTCGCCAAGCCCATCGTCCCCCCCGACGTCTTCGAGGCCCTCTGTGCCGCCGAACCCCTCGACGACCCGGTCGCGCACCGCTATCCGGCGAGCGTACGCCGCCGCTACGAGCGGCTGCAGCGGTTCCCTGACGGACTCCTCGTGTTCGGCGACGCGATCTGCAGCTTCAACCCCGTCTACGGTCAGGGGATGTCCGCCGCCGCGCTGCAGGCCGGGGCGCTCCAGGAAGCGCTCGCCCGCGGCGGGGACCAGTTGCCGCGCCGCTTCTTCAAGGCGGCCGCACGGCGCATCGAGGTCGCCTGGCAGATGGCCGTCGGCAGCGACCTGTCGCTCCCCGAGGTCGCCGGCCCGCGCCCGCTCCCGGTGCGTATGACCAACGCCTTCTTCGGCTGCCTGCTGAGCGCCGCGGAACACGACTCGGCGCTCACCCAGGAGTTCGTCAAAGTCAGCTCACTGCTTTCTCCGCCCACGATCCTGCTCCATCCCGTCACCGTCGGACGGATGGTCCTCGGAAACCTGCGCCACCGAGGAGCCCCGGAGGCCCGGTAACCGGCGCAACCGTCTTTCTGTCGCTCCGTACAGCCGGAATCACGAACGCGGCCCCGCGGTGCCGTGCAGATCACTCATGCCTTTACGTGGAAATTGAATTCTCGGTGAAGCGAGAATTCCGACCTTGACTCCAGAGTTTTCGGAGACCTAGC
The DNA here is from genome assembly GCF_040680215.1 of Streptomyces sp. NPDC052107. Taxonomy (NCBI): domain Bacteria; kingdom Bacillati; phylum Actinomycetota; class Actinomycetes; order Kitasatosporales; family Streptomycetaceae; genus Streptomyces; species Streptomyces sp. NPDC052107. Next base: position 12,020 of record NZ_JBFAWG010000030.1, on the reverse strand, counting down.
GTTCCAGTGTCGAGAAATCCGAAGGGAATGATTCGGAATGTCGAATCCGGTGGTTTCCACCGTCGTACGGACTCCTGACCGCGGCGAGCTCGTGAAGCGCGCCGAGGGCTTGCGGGAGCTGCTGTCCGAGCATGCCGTCGAATGCGAACGCGAGCGCAGTCTTGCCGCAGGCGTCGTTTCCGCCATGACCGAGTCGGGCCTGCTGCGGCTGATGACCCCGCGACGGCACGGGGGTTACGGGACGGACATGCGCACCCTGCTCGATGTCGCCACCGAACTCGGCCGCGGGTGCTGCTCCGCGGCCTGGATCGCGGGCGTGCTGAACGCCGGGAACTTCGTGGCGTCCCTGTTCCCTCCGGCCGCCGGTGACGAGGTGTGGGGCGAGGACCCCGACGCCCGGTGCGCCCTGGTCCTGGGGCTCCCCGCACCGGACGTCGAGCACGTCGACACAGGCGTCGTCGTCAGCGGCCGGTGGGCCTACGTCTCGGGCTGCCTGCACGCCCAGTGGATCAGCGCCCTGATCGCCGTCCCCACCGCCGAGGGCCGGCCCGACATCAACTTCGCCCTGATGCGGGCCGACGAGGTCGACATCGAGGACACCTGGCACTTCGCCGGGATGCGCGGCACCGGCAGCAACACCGTCGTCGCCGACCGGCTCTTCGTGCCCCGCCACCGGCTGGTGCCCTACCTGCCCATCCTCAACGGCGAGACCGACGGTGTGGTCGACCCCGACCTGCCCTACCGCAACAGCCTGACCGGCCTGTTCGCCATCGGGCTGATCGGCGCGCTGATCGGCGGGGCCGAAGCCGCCCTCGACTTCGTCCGGGACAAGGGCCACAGCCGTCCCGTGGCGGGCTCCACCTACCGGAACCAGACCCAGTCGCCGACATTCCAGCTCGACCTCGCCGAAGCCACCTCGAAGATCGACACGGCCAAGCTGATCGCGGCCCGCATCGCGGACACCGTCGACGAGTACGCGCGGGCCGGGATCAACACGGATCTGACCGTGCGCGCCCGCAACCGGCTGGAGTCCGCCCAGGTCGGCAGGCTGTGCCGGGAAGCAGTCGACACCCTGCTGACGGCACACGGCTCCTCCGCCTTCAACGAGACCAATCCGCTGCAGCGGCTCTGGCGCGACATCAACGTCGGCAGCCGGCACGCCGGGTTCGGCATGGGCATCCCCGAGCAGGTCTACGGCCGCGCTCTGGTCGGCCAGGACCCCCGCGACATCAGCTTCATCGTCTGACCGAGACGCGACCGAACCCGTACGTCCGCCTCTCACACCGAAGGACACCCATGGCAGAGCCTCGAATACCCGTCGACGAGTCCGAGCTGCGCGACCACAACCGCGCCATCGTCGAGCAGTACATGAACACCCGCGGCGAGGACCGGCTCCGGCGGCACCTCCTCTTCACGGAGGACGGCGTCGGCGGCCTGTGGACCACGGAGAGTGGTGAACCGATCGTCATCCGCGGCCGCGACCGGCTGGGGGAGCACGCCGTCTGGTCGCTCAAGTGCTTCCCCGACTGGGCCTGGATCAACATCGAGATCTTCGACACCCAGGACCCCGACCGTTTCTGGGTCGAATGCGACGGTGAGGGCAAGATCCTCTTCCCCGGATATCCCGAAGGCCACTACCGCAATCACTTCCTCCACTCCTTCCTGTTCGAGAACGGGAAGATAAAGCAACAGCGCGAGTTCATGAACCCGTGCCAGCAGTTCCGCTCCCTGGGAATCGAAGTCCCGCGCGTCGAGCGTGAGGGTATCCCCACCTGACAGGTGATCCGCGTAAACGCGGGCCATCGCGATCCGGCAGTAAATCCTCTCCGCCTGACGGGGGAACAGTCGTGGGACATGCAGTAACCGAAATCCAGCGGGCCAAAGCCCTGCAACAACCCGAATGGAACGATCTTTTACAGGTTCAGCGCGTCAGGGAGATTCTCGGCTCCCGCCCGCCGCTGGTCCGCGTGGACGACGTACACACCCTCAAGTCGTTGCTCGCGTCCGTCGCCGCGGGCGAAGCGCACGTGGTGCAGGCGGGGGACTGCGCGGAGGACCCGGAGGAGTGCACCGCGGAGCACGTCCGCCGAAAATCCGCCGTGCTGGACCTGCTGGCCACCACGCTGAAGATGGTCACCGGCAAGCCCGTCCTCCGGGTGGGACGCATCGCGGGGCAGTTCGCCAAGCCGCGCTCCAACTCCTTCGAGCAGGTCGGCGACCTGGTTCTGCCGGTGTACCGCGGGCACATGGTCAACAGCCCGGAACCCGACCAGGAGAGCAGGCAGCCCGACCCGCTGCGCATCCTCACCGGGTACATGGCGGCCGGCGACATCGTGGATCACCTGGGATGGCGCGCACCGGCTCTGCGGGCATGGCCGAGCATCGAGCCGCTGGTGTGGACGAGCCACGAGGCTCTCCTCCTGGACTACGAAGTCCCGATGCTCCGCGCGGTCGGAGACGGCAGGCGTTGGCTCGGTTCCACGCACTGGCCGTGGATCGGTGAACGGACCCGCCAGCTGGACGGCGCCCATGTCGAGCTGCTCGCCGATGTCGTGAACCCCGTGGCCTGCAAGGTCGGCCCAGCCATGACCGTCGAAGAGATCACGTCCCTGTGCGAGCGTCTCGACCCCCTCAGGGAGCCCGGTCGCCTCACCCTGATCGCGCGAATGGGCGCCGACGTCGTCGGCGACCGGCTGCCACTCCTGGTCGCGGCGGTCCGCTCAGCGGGTCATCCCGCGATCTGGATGTGCGACCCCATGCACGGCAACACCGTCACCGCACCGGACGGCAGGAAGACCCGCTTGCTGACCACCCTGGCCCGGGAGGTCGTCGGCTTCCGGCGCGCGGTGGCGGCGGCCGGCGGAGTGGCCGGCGGCCTGCACCTGGAAACCACCCCGGACGACGTGACCGAGTGCGTCGCCGACGTCTCCGCCCTCGGCTCGGCCACTGGCCGGCACACCACCTTCTGCGACCCGCGACTCAACTCGCGGCAGGCCGTCTCCCTGGTCACGGCCTGGTCCGACGCTCTGTGAACACCACCGCTGTCTCGGCCACATCGCTGGAAAGGAGTTACTCGATGGCCGGCCTACCCCCCATCGCGTCGTACCCGTTGCCCGCCGCGGAGAGCCTGCCCGAGAACCTGGCGCAATGGATTCCGCGCCCGGAGCGCGCCGTCCTGCTCGTCCACGACATGCAGCGCTACTTCCTCAACGCCCTGCCGGAGCCGCTGCGCACCGAGCTCGTCCACAACGCCGCCACCCTGCGCAAGCGCTGCACCGCTCTCGGAGTGCCCGTGGCGTACACCGCTCAGCCCGGGCGGATGACGGACGAGCAGCGAGGGCTGCTGAAGGACTTCTGGGGCCCGGGCATGCGCGCGGACCCGGCCGACCGGCAGGTGACGCCGGAGCTGGCCCCTGACGACGACTGGACGTTCACCAAGTGGCGGTACAGCGCCTTCTTCCGTTCGGACCTGCTGGAGCGCATGCGCGCCGCAGGCCGTGACCAGATCGTTCTCTGCGGCGTGTACGCACACGTCGGCATCCTGGCGACGGCCCTCGACGCCTTCACCAACGACATCCAGACGTTCCTGGCCGCCGACGCCCTCGGTGACTTCTCCGAGAACCACCATCGGCTCGCGCTCCACTACGCGGCCCAGCGCTGCGCGATGGTCGTCCCGTCCACGGAGGTGTTCGCATGAGCAGCGGCGACCTGCTCGGCAGCGTGCTGAACCTGGAACCGCCCGCGTTCGCCCTGCTGCACCGGCCGGAGTGCGGGGTGCCGGACAGCGTGGACATCCTGGTCGGCGACGTGTCGCTGCCCAGGACACTGGCGGACATCCCCCTCGGCGAGGCGGGGCCCGAATCGCCGCGGACCGACCACGACGTCCTGGTCGTGGTGCCGTACCGGCAGATCACCGAGCGGGGGTTCACGGCACCCGATGACGGTGCGCCGCTCATCGCCGTGTCGGTCACCCGTCAGGCCAGGGTGTCCGTGCCCGAGGTCCTCCTGCGACTGCCGAACGCCCCGACACACACGACGGCCCACGGCTTCGACGTGGACGACGAACGGTACGCCGAGACCGTACGACGGGTCGTCACGGACGAGATCGGCACGGGCGAAGGCGCCAACTTCGTCATCAAGCGCTCCTTCGTGGCCGACATCGGCGACTACTCGCTCCGCAGCGCGCTGGGGTTCTTCCGCCGTCTGCTGGAACGGGAGCAGGGCGCGTACTGGACCTTCCTCATCCACACCGGGCAGCGCACCTTTGTCGGGGCCACACCCGAGCGGCACATCTCGGTGAGCGACGGCAGCGCCGTGATGAACCCGATCAGCGGCACCTACCGCTATCCCCCTGCCGGCCCCACCCTGGAAGGCGTCACCGAGTTCCTCGCGGACCGCAAGGAGACCGACGAGCTGTACATGGTCGTCGACGAGGAACTCAAGATGATGGCCCGCATCTGCGAGGGCGGCGGCCGGGTGCTGGGCCCGTACCTCAAGGAGATGGCGCGGCTGGCCCACACCGAGTACTTCATCGAGGGCCGGACCCACCGCGACGTGCGCGACATCCTGCACGAGACGATGTTCGCCCCCACCGTCACCGGCAGCCCGTTGGAGAGCGCGGCACGAGTCATCCGCAAATACGAACCCGAAGGCCGTGGCTACTACAGCGGAGTGGCCGCCCTGATCGGCCGGGACGTGAACGGTGAACGCTCGCTCGACTCCGCCATCCTCATCCGCACCGCCGACATCGACGGACACGGCCGGGTCCGCATCGGTGTGGGTGCCACGCTGGTGCGTCACTCCGACCCGGGCTCCGAGGTCGCGGAGACACGTGCCAAGGCTTCGGGGCTCCTTGCCGCCCTGGAGGCCGGAGGCACCCGCCGCTTCGGCGCGCACCCGGAGGTCCGCGCCGCCCTCAGCCGTCGCAACACCGGCATCGCCGAGTTCTGGCTGCAGGACAGTGCGAGCCGCCGGCCGGCGGTCACCGGGCTGGACGGCCTGAACGCACTGGTCATCGACGCGGAGGACACCTTCACGGCGATGATCGGACACCAGCTCCGCGCCCAAGGCGTCCACGTGACGGTCAGCCGCTTCGACGAGGCCTACGAGTCCGACGGCTACGACCTCGTCGTGATGGGACCCGGTCCCGGTGACCCTCGTGCTGCCGACGACCCCAAGATCGGTCATCTCCGTTCGGCGATCGACGGCCTGCTGGAGCAGCGGCGGCCCTTCGTCGCCGTGTGCCTGAGCCATCAGGTGCTCAGCCTGGCCCTTGGCCTCGACCTCGTCCGCCGGGAGGTTCCCAACCAGGGGGTGCAGCGGGAGATCGACCTGTTCGGCCACCGCGAACGCGTAGGTTTCTACAACACGTTCGCCGCCCGCAGCGCCGAGGACAAGCTGGACGTCGAGGAAATCGGCCTGGTGGAAGTGAGCCGTGACCAGGGAACCGGTCACGTGCACGCCCTCCGCGGGCCAGGTTTCGCCTCGATGCAGTTCCACGCCGAGTCGGTCCTCACCGTGGACGGGCCGCGCATCGTCGGACAGACCATCCGAGAGGTGCTCGGCCGTGCGCGTTGACATCGCATGGTGGGAGCTCGACGGATCCCCGCAGACCATCGACTCCCTGCGGGAGCACCTGCGGGACGGCACCGTCGAGGCCTGGCGCGAAGTCCCAGGCCTGCGGCTGAAGTTCTGGATGGCGGACAGACAGCACAACCGCTGGGGCGCCGTCATGCTCTGGGAGTCGGATCGTCCGGCCGACCTCCCGGCGAACCGCGCCGCCGAACTGATCGGCCGCCCGCCCACTCATCGGACCAGTTTCGACGTCGAGGCCACGGTCGAAGGGGCGTACGCCCTCAGCGAGCTGCAGGGGCTCGGACCCGTGTTCGCGTCGGCCACGACACCGCTCACATCCACACGGGGGAACGAGACACAGTGCACGAATACATAGTGGTGGACGCTTTCGCACGCCGTCCGCTCGAAGGCAATCCCGTGGCCGTCTTCTTCGACGCCGCCGACCTGACCGCCGAGCTGATGCAAGGCATCGCCCGGGAGATGAACCTGTCCGAGGTCACCTTCGTCCTGCCGCCGGAGCAGGGAGGTGACGCCCGGATCCGCATCTTCACGCCCGTCAACGAGCTGCCGTTCGCGGGCCATCCCCTGCTCGGTACGGCAGTGGCCCTGGGCCACACCCTGAAGGAGGACCGGCTCCTTCTGGAGACCGCCATGGGGGTCTTCCCGTTCCAACTCCACGACGACGAGGGCATCCCATCAGCGCGGATGGAGCAGCCGATCCCCACGTGGGAGCCGTACGAGCACCGCGCAGAGCTGCTGGAAGCGCTCGGGGTCAAGGGTTCCACAGCGCCGGTCGAGATCTACCGCAACGGTCCGCGGCACGTCTTCGTGGGGATCGGGAGTGTTGCCGAACTTTCGGCCCTCACGCCGGACCACCGTGCCCTGAGCCGTTTCCCGGACATGGCGGTCAACTGCTTCGCCGGCGAAGGCACCCACTGGCGGACACGGATGTTCTCGCCCGCCTACGGAGTCGTCGAGGACGCGGCGACCGGCTCAGCCGCCGGTCCTCTCGCCGTCCACCTGGCGCGGCACGGACTCGGCGCGTACGGGGACAGGCACCAGATCCTCCAGGGCGTCGAGATGGGCCGTCCCTCGCTCATGCTGGCGACCGCGGACGGCGCGGGCGATCGCGTCCGAAGCGTGCAGGTCGGCGGCCACGGCGCCATAGCAGCCCGCGGCACCCTCTACGTCTAGCGAGGACCACGTGAACACGAGCCAGTTCGAAAGCCTCACCGGCGAGGTCGACATCGACTTCCCCGAGTACGACAACCCACCGGCCGACCCCATGCCGCTGGTCCACCAGTGGATCGCCGAGGCCACCGCGCGCGGCGTGCGGGAGCCCCGCGCGCTGGCCCTGGCGACCTCCGACAGCCGGGGACGGGCCTCCAGCCGCATCGTCTCCCTCACCGAAGTCGACGACCGCGGGCTGGTCTTCGCCAGCCACAGCACCAGCCAGAAGGGCCGCGAACTCGCCGTCACCGGATGGGCCTCCGGCCTGCTCTACTGGCGGGAGACCGGCCAGCAACTCATCCTCTCCGGCCCGGTGTCACAGCTCGGCGACGCGGATTCCGACGCCCTCTGGTTCGGCCGGCCGATCCCCATGCACTCCATGTCCTCCGTCTCCCGGCAGAGCGAACCGCTCGATGACATGGCGGCCGTGGCGGACCTGCGAGCCGAAGCGGCCCGGGTGGGAGCTGCCGGCACTCCGCTGCCCCGCCCGGCCCGCTTCGTCGGGTACCGGCTGACTCCTGTCGCTGTGGAGTTCTGGTGCGCCGACTCCGAGCGACTGCACCGCAGGCTGCGCTACGACCGCTGGGACCACGGGTGGCGTACGTGCCGACTCCAGCCCTGACCTGCAACGAACCGGAGAGGACACGATGGAACGCCCAGCTCTGACGCATGCGATGGCGAGGGTTCCCGGACCGGTGACCGTGGTGACCACGATCGACGGCACCGGCAAACGCTGGGGATTCACCGCCAATTCGTTCAGTTCCGTCTCCCTGGACCCGCCCCTCGTCCTGGTCTGCCTGAACAAGACCGCCAGCACGCACGAAGCGTTCACGTCCGCCGACCGTTTCCTGATCAACGTGCTCGCGCGCGGTCAGGACGCAGTCGCGCGGCGCTTCGCCCAGTCCGGAGTCGACCGGTTCGCCGCGGGCGACATGGCGACCTGCGAACTCGGGCTGCCCGGCTCGCACGGCGCCTGCGCCCGCGTCGCCTGCTCGATGCACTCCATCGTCGACGCGGGGGATCACAGCATCCTCATCGGCCGCGTGGTGGACACCTACGCGGACGACCGGACACCGCTCGTGTACTACAACCGGGCCTTCGCCTACCCGGCCGCCGCCACCGGGGCAAGGGCCGAGGAGCCGGTGAAGATCCTGCACCTGGCGGACTGGTGAGCGCCGCCATGACGGCCGCGGTGAAGGTCACCGTCATCTACTACTCCGCAACGGGCCATGTCGCCGACATCGCTCACGAGATGGCGGAGACGGCCGAGAAGGCGGGCGCCGAGGTCAGGTTGCGCAGAGTCCGGGAACTGGCGCCGCAGGCCGTCGTCGAGTCCCATCCCGCGTGGGCCGCCCACGCCGCGGCGTCGGCCGAGGTCCCGGTGGCCGAGGCCGAGGACGTCCTGTGGGCCGACGCCGTTCTCATGGGGTCACCGACGCGGTTCGGCAACATCTCCGCCCAGCTCAAGCAGTTCATCGACACCCTGGGCGGTGCCTGGCGCAAAGGCGAACTGGCCGACAAGGTCTACAGCGGCTTCACCTCCACGGGCAGCCCGCACGGAGGCAACGAGTCCACGCTGCTGGCCCTGATGCACTCCTTCCACCACTTCGGCGGAATCGTCGTCGCCCCCGGATTCACCCACCCGGACAAGTTCGTCGACGGCAACCCCTACGGCACCGCGCACCACGACGCCGGCGGCACCGCACCGGTCGGTGAGATCACCCGCAACGCTGCCCGCGTCCAGGCCGAACGCGTCGTGAGACTCGCGCAGGCCGTCGTCGCCGTGTCCGACGGAAGCCGATAACGCTTCCGTCCCCCGCGCGGGACGCGGAGGGCAGTCCCCGTCGATGCCGCTGCCCGCCGACAGAAGCCCGGCCATCGGTCCTCGTCGGCCCTGTCCGCGTTCCTACCGGCCGGAGAGCCCCTACGTCCCCCCGAGGAGCTCTCCGGCCCGGCACCCCACCAGAGCACACCGACCAACCAACAGTCAGCAGCCGCTGCGACCCCAGGGAGAGTCATGTCCCGCCGCCTGTTCACGTCGGAGTCCGTGACCGAGGGCCACCCCGACAAGATCGCCGACCGGATCAGCGACACGATCCTCGACGCCCTCCTCAAGGAGGACCCGCGGTCGCGGGTCGCCGTGGAGACCCTGATCACCACCGGCCAGGTCCACGTCGCCGGGGAGGTGACCACCACGGCGTACGCGGACATCCCCGGTCTGGTCCGCGAGGCGGTCCTCGACATCGGCTACGACGCCTCGAAGAAGGGCTTCGACGGCCGCTCCTGCGGGGTGTCCGTCTCGGTCGGCGCCCAGTCCCCGGACATCGCGCGGGGCGTGGACCCGGCCGGCGAGGCCGATGACGCCCTGGAGACGCAAGGGGCGGGCGACCAGGGACTGATGTTCGGGTACGCCTGCGACGAGACGCCGGAACTGATGCCTCTGCCCATTCAGCTGGCGCACCGGCTCTCGCACCGGCTCTCCCAGGTCCGCAGGGACGGCATCGCACCGTATCTGCGTCCGGACGGCAAGACGCAGGTCACCGTCGAGTACCTGGGCAGCCGGGCGGTCCGCCTGGACACCGTGGTCGTCTCCGCACAGCACGCCGCCGACGTCGATCTCGAAGGCCTGCTGGCCCCCGACATCCGTTCGCACGTCGTCGAGCACGAACTCGCACGACTGGCGGCCGACGGCATCGAGCTGGACACCGAGGGCTACCGGCTGCTGGTCAACCCCACCGGCCGGTTCGAGATCGGCGGTCCGATGGGCGACGCCGGCCTGACCGGGCGGAAGATCATCATCGACACGTACGGCGGCATGGCCCGCCACGGCGGCGGCGCTTTCTCCGGCAAGGACCCGTCCAAGGTGGACCGCAGCGCCGCGTACGCGATGCGCTGGGTCGCCAAGAACGTCGTCGCCGCCGGGCTCGCCCGCCGCTGCGAGGTCCAGGTCGCCTACGCCATCGGCAAGGCCGATCCGGTCGGGCTGTTCGTGGAGACCTTCGGCACCGCCACCGTGCCGCAGACGGCCATCGAGTGCGCCATCCAGCAGGTCTTCGACCTGCGCCCGGCCGCCGTCATCCGCGACCTCGACCTGCTGAGGCCCATCTACGCCCAGACCGCGGCCTACGGCCACTTCGGACGCGAACTGCCCGACTTCACCTGGGAGCGCGTCGATCGTGTGGATGCCCTGCGTCGCGCAGCGGGGTGCTGAGATGAGGATCGCCGTCACCGGCTCCATCGCCACCGATCACCTGATGACATTCCCCGGCCGCATCGCCGACCAGCTCCTGGCCGACCGGCTGGACCACGTCTCGCTGTCGTTCCTGGTCGACACCCTCGAGATCCGGGACGGAGGCGTAGCCGCCAACATCGCCTACGGGCTGGCAACCCTCGGACATTGCCCGCTCCTGGTAGGTGCCGTCGGTGCCGACTTCGACCCCTACGGCCGGCGGCTGGCCGAGCGGGGCGTGGATGTCTCAGGGGTCCACACCTCCACCACACGCCATACGGCCCGCTTCCTGTGCACCACCGACCCGGCGGGCAACCAGATCGCCTCCTTCTACCCGGGAGCGATGACCGAAGCATCCGCCATCGACCTGGTCGACGTCGTCCGCGACCATGGCGGCGTCGACCTCGTCCACATCGGCGCGGACGAGCCCGACGCCATGCTGCGCCACACCCGCGCCTGCCGCACCCATGGCCTCGCCTTCGTCGCCGATCCGTCCCAGCAGCTCGCCAGGCTCGACGGCGAGGCGATTCGCGAACTGGTCGACGGTGCCGACCTCTTGTTCACCAACGAATACGAACACGGACTGCTGCTCGCCAAGACGGGCTGGACGCGAGCCGACGTCCTGAAGCGGGTCGGCACCTGGGTGACCACCCTCGGCGAGAAGGGCAGCCGCATCGAACGTGCCGATGACCCCGCCCTCGACGTTCCCGCAGTCCCGGCGGCGACGGTCGCCGATCCGACCGGGGTCGGAGACGCCTTCCGGGCCGGATACCTGGCCGCGCTGACCATGGGCCGGCCCGCCGTGGCCTGTGCCCGGTCGGGATCCGCCCTGGCAGCACTCGCCCTCTCCTTCGTCGGCACCCAGACCTACGCCGCCTCCCCGGCACGCCTGCGCGCACTGCTGGCGGCCGTATACGGCCCAGACGTCCGTGCGGCTACGGACCTGCCGTCAGGAGACGAACGTTCATGACCGCACCCACCCTGGCCCTCGCGCCTGCGGCAACGATCCGACGGGGTCCTGCCGAACTGATCGCGGCCGGCCACCGGTCGTACTCGTTCGAGTTCTTCCCGCCCGGGTCCGCCACAGGCGAGCGAGCCCTGTGGAGTGCGTTGCGCCGTGTCGAATCCCTGGACCCGGCTTTCGTGTCCGTGACATACGGAGCAGGCGGATCCTCCAGGGCACGAACCGCCGCCCTCACCGAACGGATCACGGAGGACACGACGCTGCGCGCCGTGGCCCACCTCACGGCGGTCGGCCACTCGAAGGCGCAACTGCGCGCGATCATCGGCCGCTACGCCGACGCCGGCATCCGTGACGTGCTCGCGCTGCGAGGAGACCCGCCCGGCGACCCGCAAGGGCCATGGATCCCCCACCCGGGCGGGCTGAACCACGCCGCGGAACTCGTGGAACTCATCCGCGAATGCGGCAACTTCAGCATCGGTGTGGCAGCCTTCCCCGAGCGGCATCCGCGCTCGCCCGACTGGGACAGCGACATCCGCCATTTCGTGACGAAGTGCCGGGCCGGCGCGGACTACGCCATCACTCAGATGTTCTTCCGGGCCGAGCACTATCTCCGGCTGCGCGACCGGCTCGCGGCCGCAGGATGCGACACGCCTGTCATCCCCGAGATCATGCCCGCCACTCGTTACGACCGGATCAGCCGATTCGCCGGCCTCAGCAACGCCTCGTTTCCCGACGATCTCGCGATGCGCCTGCGGACGGCGCGGTCCGACCCGCGCGAGTCCCACCGCATCGGCGTGGACCACGCCACCGAACTCGCCCAGCGACTGCTCGACGAGGGCGCCCCCGGCCTGCACTACATCACGCTCAACAACTCGTCCGCCGCCATGGACATCCACCGCGGGCTGCGCCTGCCCCTGGCACCCGGTCACCCGGTTCGAAGGCGCACGACGAGATCGTCGGCACGCCCGGGGGTATCAGGCGTGTCTCCGGGCGGGCCGGTGGTACCGAGGGTGGTCTGTCCAC
>NZ_JBFAWG010000029.1:0-88786 GCF_040680215.1 Streptomyces sp. NPDC052107 | reverse complement strand
GGAGTTCTTGTCCCTGGGGGACAGGGCCGCGCACGCGGTGCAGGCATACGTTCTCATCGACAGAGGTAGTGCGTGCTTGGTTCTCGCTCCGCACTACGCACAGTCCATCGTGGTGTGCGCCGGGTGCACGAGACGGACGTCCCGCCCGCGCTTGCGGCCCATCTCGCACAGGGCACGCTTCGTCGCGGCGATGGACCCTGCACCAGGGCCCGCACGTCCTCGCCATCCCCGGCACCGGCAACCCGGACCACCTCGCGGAGAACGTCGCGGCGGGCGCGCTGCGCCTCACGGCGGACGAACTGACGCGACTGGACGCCCTCCACTTCCGCGCGGGCTGACCCGCCCGGGCCGCCGCCCCTGGGTCCATTTCCTGGACGGCGGCCCCCAGCCGCAGCTCCGGGTCCTGGGTTTCCTGGACGACCGCCTCCAGCCGCAGCCCCGGTCTCCCAGACGGCGGTCCACAGCCGTAGCCCCGGTCCCCGGTCTCCCGTACGGCGGCCCCCAGCCGTAGCCCCGGGCCCCTGTCTCTCGGGCGGCGGCCCCCGTACGAGCGGCCCTCCCATAATGGGTGCGGGGGCACAGCGGTACGAAGGCTCGACTGACTACTATCGTGTAGACGGTTGCCCGGGCCGCACACGAAGACGGGGTGAGGGACGTTCCATGACCGAGGTGAAGGACGAGCGCCGGCCGGCCGGTGAGCTCGAGGCGAGCGTCATGGCCGCACTGTGGGCCGCCGGCGCCCCGCAGACGCCCGGCCAGGTCCAGCTGCGCCTCGGCGCCGACCTGGCCCGTACGACGGTGACCACGATCCTCACCCGGCTGTACGACAAGGGCGTCGTCGAGCGGCACCGTCAGGGCCGCGGCTACGCCTACCTCCCGGTTCGGGACGTCCAGGACGCGCACGGCCTCACCGCCCGCCGGATGCACAGCGAACTGGACCGGGACAGCGACCGTGAGACGGTTCTCGCCCGCTTCGTCGCCCAGCTCAGCCCCGACGACGAACGGATCCTGCGGGACCTGCTCGAATCCGACGAACGATGACCGCACTCCTCCTGCTGCCCCTGCTGCTGCCGTTGGCCCTGCCGGCCCTGGCCCGCCGGGCCCTTGACCGGCTGGCCCCGGTCGCCGCGCTGTGGGCCGTCACCGCCTGTGCGGTCGTCCTCGCCGGCTGCTCGCTGGCCGCGCTCGGCTCGTTCGTGCTCATCGGGCTGCTCAAGGTCCCGCTCTTCGCCGCGCTCGGCGAGCTGATCCACCCGCTGCGCACCGCCTCGGACCTCGTCGTGCTGCCGGCCGCCGCGACCTCCGTGGGCGCGCTCGCCGTCTGCGGCTGGACCCTCGTGCGCTCGGTGCTGCACCAGACCCGTGCCTTCCGTGCGGCCCGTACGGAGGCCGGACGCGGTCCCTCGGCCGGCGACCTGTGCGTGGTGGACTCGCCCCGCCCGGACGCCTACGCGCTGCCCGGCCGCCCGCACCGCATCGTCGTCACCACCGCGATGCTGCGCAGCCTGGACGGTCCCGAGCGAGAGGCGCTGTTCGCGCACGAGCGGGCGCACAACGACGGTCACCACCACTACTTCCTCGCCGCCGCCGAGCTCGCCGCGCACTGCCATCCGGCGCTCCGCCCGGTCCGCGGGACCATACGCCTCGCCGCCGAGCGCGCCGCCGACGAGGCCGCCGCCGCCAGCGTCGGCGACCGGCGTCTGACCGCCCGCGCCATCGCCCGAGCGGCCCTCGCCGGACAGGCGGCCCGCTCCCAGCGCCCCGACTTCGCACCAGCCGCGACCACCGGCCCCGTCCCGCAGCGCGTCCAGGCACTGCTGGCCGCTCCGCTCGTGCCCCGGGCCGGCCGTGCGATCGCGGCGCTCCTCATCGCCTGCACGGCCGTCTCCTGCGCCGCCTCGGTCACCGGCCTGGCCGATGTCCACCACCGGGTGGAGGTCGCCCAGGGTGACGAGCGGCCCTGACCGAACCCCTCCGCTGACACCTGGACGAAGCCGCACGGCAACGCGCGTAGACCCGGACTGGCGCGCATGAGGTTTTACGTATAACCTCACGCGCTAACCACCACACCGGAAGGTTCCGATGCCACGCGTCGCCCTGGTCACCCTCGTCGTCGACGACTACGACGAGGCCATCCGCTTCTACACCGAGGCCCTCGGCTTCCGGCTCGCCGAGGACGCCCCGCGCCCCGACGGCTCCCGCTGGGTCGTCGTGGAGCCGGGCGGCCCCGGCCCTGGCACCGGACTGCTGCTGGCCCGCGCCAAGGACGAGGCCCAGCGGGCCCGCGTCGGCGACCAGACCGGCGGACGCGTCGGGTTCTTCCTGCACACCGACGACTTCGCCCGCGACCACGCCCGGATGACCGCGGCCGGCGTGACCTTCCTGGAGGAGCCGCGGCACGAGCCGTACGGCACCGTCGCCGTCTTCCAGGACCTGTACGGCAACCGCTGGGACCTGCTCCAGCCCGCCAATCACTGACAGCACCGCACCACCTGCCGAGGAAGCGAAACCCCATGACCGCGCGCATCGACACCGAGACCCTCCGCCGGCTGCCCAAGGCCGTGCTGCACGACCACCTCGACGGCGGACTGCGCCCCGCCACCGTCGTCGAACTCGCGGCGGAGATCGGTCACACCCTGCCCACCACCGACCCCGACGAGCTGGCCGCCTGGTACTTCGAGGCCGCCAACTCCGGCGACCTGGTCCGCTACATAGCCACCTTCGAGCACACCCTCGCCGTCATGCAGACCCGTGAGGGCCTGCTGCGCACCGCCGAGGAGTACGTGCTGGACCTCGCCGCCGACGGTGTCGTCTACGCCGAGGTGCGCTACGCCCCCGAGCTGAACACGCCGGGCGGGCTGACGATGCGCGAGGTCGTGGGGACCGTGCAGGAGGGGCTGGCCGCCGGTATGGCCAAGGCGGCCGCCGCCGGCACCCCCGTACGAGTCGGCACCCTGCTGTGCGGCATGCGGATGTTCGACCGGGTCCGCGAGGCCGCCGACCTGGCCGTGGCCTACCGCGACGCCGGTGTCGTCGGCTTCGACATCGCCGGCGCCGAGGACGGCTTCCCGCCCGCCGACCACCTGGAGGCCTTCGAGCACCTGCGCCGCGAGAGCGTGCCCTTCACCATCCACGCGGGCGAGGCGCACGGCCTGCCCAGCATCCACCAGGCCCTGCAGGTGTGCGGCGCCCAGCGCATCGGCCACGGCGTGCGCCTGACCGAGGACATCGTGGACGGCAAGCTCGGCCGGCTCGCCTCCTGGGTGCGCGACCGCCGGATCGCCCTGGAGATGTGCCCCACCTCCAACCTCCAGACCGGCTGCGCCACCTCGATCGCCGAGCACCCGATCACGGCCCTGAAGGACATCGGCTTCCGGGTCACCCTCAACACCGACAACCGTCTGGTGTCGGGGACGACGATGACCCGGGAGATGTCCCTGCTGGTCGAGGAGGCCGGCTGGACGGTCGAGGACCTGCGCACGGTCACGGTGAACGCCCTCAAGAGCGCCTTCCTCCCGTTCGACGAGCGGAAGGCGTTGATCGAGGACGTGGTCCTGCCGGGTTACGCGGCCGCGCTCTGAACGAGCCCCCTGAGGTAGGCGGCCTGTCCGATGTGCTGAAGGTCGTCGGACAGGACGCTCACCAGGCGGACGCCCAGGCTGACCGGGGGATCCCAGCGCTCGTCCACGATCCGTTCGAGGTCCTTGGCGGCGAGGCCGCGCAGGGCGCCGAGGGTCTGTTCGTGCACGGCGTCGTGGTACCCGGTGAGCAGGTCGGCGGACTCGACCCGCACCTTCGCGACCTTGGCCGGGCTGTGCCCGTACCCGGTGTCGTGGCGGGGCAGGTCGAGGCCGAAGCGCTTCTCCCAGCCCTGCGACAGCCACACCTGGTCGAGATCGAAGGCGTCGGCGATGTGGTCGTCCTGCACTCGGGTCAGATGCCAGACGAGCCAGGCGACGGAGTTGGCGTCGGGGGCCGGGCGGTGGTGCAGCGCGTCCGTTCCGAGGCCGTCGAGGGCGGCATGGACTTCTTCCTGGATGCGGCCGTAGCCGTCGATGAGGATGTCCTTTGCATGCATACCGTCCACCATCCCAAACAGCGCGCGCTCACGCGTCCGAAATCCTCCCGTGGAAACCGAGCGGCACCCGCCCGGGCAGGTGCACCCGTGCCACCGGTTCGCCGGTGAAGTCCTGGGCGGCCAGGATCACCAGGTCGGCGGCACCCTGGTCCGGGTCGTGGACGTACGCGACCTCGTCCGCCGGGCGGGCCGCCGCCAGGCCGGTGCCCAGGCCGGTGAGCGTGCCCGCCACCGCGAGTCCGGCCGTCCCGCGCAGCACGGTCCGCCGTGTGTGTTCCGCCATGACGTGTCCTCCTGACCGTCGTCGTCCTGGCCGACGGTCCCGAGTCTGCGGTGACGGGCGGCCGGAATCAGGAGGCCTGGGACCCCTCCTGGGGTGGTGCCAGGCCCCCCGTCTCACCGCCGGTCTCCAGGAGCGTGACGAGCGCCCGGGCGGCGGGACTGGTGGCACGGTCCGGCGGCAGCAGCGCCACGGTCTCGTACTCCGTCTCGCCCGTGCCCTTCAGCGGCAGCGCCGTGAGCGAGGGCCGCTTGTGCCGGAAGTGCCGGGGTACGACCGCGATCCCCAGGTTCTCGTCCACCAGGTCCAGCAGGGTGTGCACGTCGTTGACCTCCAGCGCGACCGTGCGCCGGACACCGGTCGCGGCGAACGCGGCGTCGGTGGTGCGGCGCGGGCCCCAGTCCGGGTGGAAGTCCACGAAGACCTCGCCGGCCAGGTCCTCCGGGGTCAGCACCGCGCCCGGCGAGGCCAGCCGGTGCCCGGGGTGGCACAGCACGGTCATCGGCTCGCTCGTCAGCGACACCGAACGCAGCTGGTCGCTGTCCGCCCGGGTGCGGTAGGCGAAGGCGAGGTCGAGCCGGCCGGCCGCCACCTCCTCGGCCAGCGCGCCCGAACCGGCCTGCCGCAGCCGGATCTCCACGTCCGGATGCCGGCCCCGGAACGCGGCCAGCAGCCGGGCCACATGCACCCCGGCGATGCACTGCTCGGTGCCCAGCGCCAGCGTGCCGCGCAGGACGCCCTGCACCGCCGCGACCGCCTCGTGCGCGGCACGGACCTGGGCCAGGATCCGGTCGGCCTCCACCAGCAGCGCCCGCCCCGCCTCGGTGAGCGTCACCCGCCTGGTGGTCCGCACGAACAGCGGCGCCCGCAGCTCCCGCTCCAGCGCCCGGATGGACGCCGACAACCCGGACTGGGACACCATCAGGCGATCGGCGGCCCGGGTGAAATGCTGGTCCTCGGCGACGGCGATGAAATGCTGGAGATGTCGCAGTTCCATGATTGAGAAGTCTAGCCGCTGAATTCCATCGGATTCTTCTGTTGGACCGCTGCCCACCGGGCGGGAAAGAGTGGAAGCGGTTCCAGGAGCCGCAGGCTCCCGGAACCGGGAACACCGTGTGCCAACCCCTCTGGAGTCGCGTTGTACACCGCACACCCCGACCGTTACGCCGATATGCCCTACCGGCGCACCGGACGCAGCGGACTGAAGCTCCCCGCGCTGTCCCTCGGCCTGTGGCACAACTTCGGCCCGGACCGTCCCGCCGAGAACCAGCGGGCCATTTTGCGCCGCGCCTTCGACCTGGGCGTCACGCACTTCGACCTCGCCAACAATTACGGCCCGCCGCCCGGCGCCGCCGAGTCTGCGCTCGGCGAGGCCTTGAAGGCCGACTTCGGGCCGTACCGCGACGAGCTGATCATCTCCACCAAGGCCGGCTACCTGATGTGGCCCGGCCCGTACGGCGAGTGGGGCTCGCGCAAGTACCTGCTGTCCTCGCTCGACCAGAGCCTGAAGCGCATGGGCCTGGACCACGTCGACATCTTCTACTCGCACCGCCCCGACCCGGAGACTCCGCTGGAGGAGACGATGGGCGCCCTGCACTCGGCCGTGCAGCAGGGCAAGGCGCTGTATGTCGGCGTCTCCAACTACTCGGCGGAGCAGACCCGGGAGGCCGCCCGCATCCTCGCCGACCTCGGCACCCCGCTGCTCATCCACCAGCCGCGCTACTCGATGCTCGACCGCCGGCCCGAGGACGAGGGCCTGCTGGACGCCTTGGACGAACTCCAGGCCGGTTCCATCGCCTACTCCCCGCTGGAGCAGGGCCTGCTCACCGGCCGCTACCTCGACGGCATCCCCGAGGACTCGCGGGCCGCGAGCGACAGCCCCTTCCTGAACTCGGACGCGGTAACCGAGGACCTCGTGGCCCGCCTGCGCTCCCTCGACGAGATCGCCAAGTCCCGCGGCCAGACCCTGGCCCAGCTGGCCCTGTCCTGGGTGCTGCGCGGCGGCCGGGTCACCTCGGCGCTGGTCGGCGCGAGCAGCCCGCAGCAGCTGGAGGACAGCGTCGGCACCATCCGCAACCTGGACTTCGACGCCGAGGAACTGGCGCGGATCGACGCGATCGTGCAGGGCTGAGCACCCCGGGCCGGTGGCCGCGGTCAGGAGGTGAGCCGTTCGCTCACCTCCCACAGCCGGGCCGCCACCTCCGGGTCGACGGCGTACGGCAGCACGCCGGGCTCTCCCGGTTCCGCCCTCCATACGGCCTCGCTCTCCGGGGCCACCAAGGGGCTGATGTCGCAGTTCTCGCAGTAGAGGCCGCCCAGCCCGTCGAGCCGCGGGCTGGTGGCGCACCACACGCTGGTCGCCGCTCCCTGCGCGACGGTCTTCAGCTGCCTGGCGGGGTCGCGCACCAGCCGGCCCTCCTCGTCGACGGCACCGGCCGCCCGGAGGGCCTCCTCGGGGAGGTGCTTGGCGAGACCGGTGTCCACGATCGTCCCCGGGTGCACGGAGAAGGCCCGCACCCCCTCCGCCCGGCCCCGCCGGTCCAGTTCCACGGCGAAGAGCGCGTTGGCGGTCTTCGACTGGCCGTAGGCGAGGAACGGCTCGTAGGGCCGGTGCTCGAAGTGCAGGTCGTCGAAGACCACGGGGGAGAAGCGGATGCCCCGCGAGGACACCGAGACCACGCGCGCCCCGCGGGCCGCCACCAGAGCGGGCCGGAGCCGGGTCACCAGCCGGAAGTGCCCCAGGTGGTTCGTGGCGAACTGCGCCTCGTAGCCGCGCGCGTCCCGCCGCAGCGGGGTCGCCATGATCCCGGCGCTGTTCACCAGGATGTGCAGCGGGCGCCCGGAGGCCAGGAACGTCTCCGCGAAGGCGTCGACCGAGGCCGGGTCGATCAGGTCCATGTCCTCGACCTCGACGCCCTCCACCTCCTTCAGCGCGGCGCGCGCCCGCTCCGGATCCCGGGCCGGTACGACGACCTCGGCGCCCGCCGCCCGCAGGACGCGGCTCGTCTCCAGGCCGATGCCCGAGTAGCCGCCGGTGACGATCGCGACCTTGCCGGTCAGGTCGACGCCCTCGATGACGTCCTCGGCGGTGGACGCCGGGCCGAAGCCGGAGCGCAGGGGCTGCTGTGCGGTGGTCATGTGGGTGTCTCCTCGGTGTGAGCCGTGAGACCACCGTAGATCCGTCGCTTCGAACGATGAATGCTTGAGAATGCGCACTATTTGCGTGATAGTTCGAGCATGTCCACGGATCCCCTCTCCGACGCCCTCGCCGTCGCGGACGCGCGCGGGGTGTTCTCCGGCGGCTTCACAGCCGACGGGCGCTGGGCGATCCGGCTGCGGGGGCGCGACAAGCTGAAGGTGAACGTCGTGGCGCGGGGCGGCTGTCTGCTCGTCGCCGAGGGCGGCGCCGACCCCGTCGCCCTGTCCGAGGGCGATGTCGTGGTCTCCGACGGGCGGCGATCGTACGTGCTGTGCAGCGAGCCCGGACTGGAGCCGGTCGAACCGGCTCAGGTCGCCGTGGATCCGCACACCAGCATGGCGGCGCTCGGCGGGGGAGAGGAGGTGGTGTGCGTCTCCGGGCACATCGACCTCAGCCGGGACAGCGGGGACCTGCTGCGCCGGGCCCTGCCCGAGCTGATCCACGTGCGCGCCACCGCGGCGGAGGCGCCGGTGCTGCGCTGGCTCACCGGACAGCTGATGCGGGAGATGGCCGACGGCCGGGCCGGTTCCTCCTTCTCCTCGGACCATCTCGCCCAGTTGATGTTCCTCCAAGTGCTGCGGGCGTGCCTGAGCGAGGCCGCGGGCCTGCCGGCCGGCTGGCTGCGGGCGCTGGCCGACGAGCGGCTGGCCCCCGCCCTGCGCCTGATGCACGCCGACCCGGCCCACCCCTGGCGGCTGGAGGAGCTGGCGCGCGCCGCCGCGATGTCCCGCACCACCTTCGCCGTGCGCTTCCGGGAGGCCGCGGGCGTGCCGCCGCTGACCTATCTGCAGAACTGGCGCATGAGCCTGGCCGCCCGTGCCCTCAGGCAGGACTCCGTGCCGGTGGCGGAACTGGCCCGCTCGGTCGGTTACAGCTCCGAGAGCGCCTTCAGCAACGCCTTCAAGCGCACCGTCGGCGTCGCACCCCGCCGCTACCGGGAGTCGGTCGTCAGCTGAGCCGTTCCGCCAGGCGTACGGTCACGGTGTCGCCCTCCCGCTTGCCGATCGCCTTCCGGATGTCGGCCTTCACGGGGAGCTTGTGCCGGCCGTCGCCCAGGGCCATGAACGAACTTCGAAACGGGATACCGTCGACCGTGCCGCGGACCTTGACCAGGCCGCGGGTGCCGAAGAACTCGGCCGAGCGCGGCCAGACCACATAGGTCCAGCCGCCGCTCTTCCGGCTCTTCTCCAGGACCGCGGTGAACTCCACGTCCACCGGATTGCTCGTCCGCATGATGTTTCTCCGTCCTGCTCCGCGCGCGGAGCTCTGCCGGGTCGTCGTTCACCGGGACAGACCGCCGCGCGCGGTGGAACTCATCGCGGCCAGGCGGTGTCAGGCACCGGCCGGCACCCGGTCCAGAAAGCCCAGCACCTGCCGGATCCGGCCCTCGTCGTCCAGCGTGACGACGTCGAACCCGGCCACCGGCGCCGAGCCGTCGGCCTGGTTCACCAGCTCCCAGCCGAAGCGCGCGGTGTCGTGGTGTCCGTCCACCGCACCGAGCGGGCGGAAGACGAAACCGGGGAACTGCTCGTGCGCCGCCGCGATCACGGCCATGACGGCCTCGTGACCGCGGACGTCGGCGAGCGGGTCGGTGTAGCCGCCGTCGGCGGTCCAGGCGGCGGCGACCGCCTTCTTCAGCGCCTCCGGCTCGGTGGCGTTCCAGGCCTCGAAGTAACGGGCGGCGGCGCTCGCGTAACGGTCGGTGTTCACGGACATGGTGATCAGCCTCCATCGAGGTCGTAACTGCTGATTAGTGCAGGTCAGAGCCGGATCCGGGGCTTCGCCGATCCGGTGTGACCACCATGCCGGAGCACCGAGGGGCGGGTCGATTACCTGCCTGGTAATGCCCCGGGTGCGAACGCGCCGGTGTGTTCCGGCCAGAACCGGCGGTGAATATGCCAAGAGACTGGCCGGAAAGTCGTGGTGACTGTGTTTCAGGAGTGGCGATACTCGAACATCAGGGGCACTTCACCGCACAGGAGCCGCACGGAGAGCGAGGCCGGGCCGGGCGAAACCAGTGAGGCGACGGGGGAGTGAGACGTGCACGACGAATTCCTGTGCCATGTCACGGCGTACGGCATGTGCGACGGCCGGCGCATCGGGGTACCGCTCGGCACCTATCGCGCGCCCACACTGGCCCTGGCCCTGTGGTGGCTGCGCGACCGTGCCTCCTGGATCGCCGAGCGCCTGGACCCGAGCCCGGAGGACCCCGCCTTCCCGGTGGGCGCGCTGGTGCCGGTCGCGGACCCGGTGCCCGACGTGCCCGCCCTGCTGCGCGCCTGGTGCGCCGACGACGTCCGGCAGGGGCTGGTGGCCGACGAGCTGGCCGGCGGACGGCTGGTGCGGATCGCCGCCAGCGACGACACCACCGAGTACGAACTGCTCGCCGAGTCCGTCGACGCGCTGCGCATGCAGCGCACCCTGCCGGCGCTCGTCGTGCCCGTGGCCTGACACGTGTCCGTCGCCGGTACCGCACCCCGATTCCAGGCGCACATGTGGACGAATCGGTAGAATTCTACCCATGGCGGAGCGGCCCATCGCCCCGACGGCGCCCGAACTCGTCCTGGAGACCGACACGGGCTCCACGGTCATGAGCCCGGACCACGACTACCACGTCGGACGCGACCCGTTGAGCGACATCGTCCTCGACGATGCCCGGGTCTCGTGGCACCACGCCGTGCTGCGCTGCGCTCACGACCGCTGGACCCTGACGGACCGGCACAGCACCAACGGCACCTACGCCGACGGCCGCCGGATCAGCGAGTGTGGCGTACGCCCCGGCAGCGTGATCCGCTTCGGCAATCCCACCGACGGTCCCCGCGCGGCCCTCGCCGCTGCCCCGCGGCCCGCCCCCGACCGTCCCTCCGCAGTGTCGCTTCCCCAGCTGACCGGCACCTTCCGCCGGCCCAGCAGTGTCCGCCCGCTGCCCGTGCGCTCGATCCGCATCGGCCGGGCCGCCGACAACGACCTGGTGGTGAACGACCTGGTCGTCTCCCGCCGCCACGCCGAACTGTGCGCCCACAGCGACGGCACGTACGAGATCGTCGACCTCGGCAGCCACAACCGCACCTACCTCAACGGCCGGCCCGTCACCCGTGCCCCCATGGGTCCCGGCGACATCGTCGGCATCGGCCACTCCGCGTTCTGCCTGGTCGGCGACGAACTCCAGGAGTACGTCGACACCGGCGAGATCTCCCTCGACGCCCAGGACCTCACCGTCGCCGTGGACGGCGGACGCAAGGTGCTCCTCGACCGCGTGTCCTTCCCGGTGGGCGAGAAGTGCCTGCTCGCGGTGGTCGGACCGAGCGGCGCCGGCAAATCGACGCTGCTGAACGCGCTGACCGGGCAGCGGCCCGCCGACCGCGGCACCGTCCTGTACGACGGCCGCGACCTCTACAGCGACTTCGCCGAACTGCGTCAGCGCATCGGACTGGTCCCGCAGGACGACATCCTGCACCCTCAGCTCACCGTGCGTGACGCCCTGATCTACGCCGCCGAACTGCGCTTCCCCGAGGACACCGCCGCGGCCGAGCGGCGGGCCCGGGTGGACGAGGTGATCCGGGAACTCGGCCTCGAACAGCGCGCCGACCAGCCCGTGCACAGCCTCTCCGGCGGCCAGCGCAAGCGGGTCAGCGTGGCCCTGGAGCTGCTCACCAAACCCTCGCTGCTCTTCCTGGACGAGCCGACCTCCGGCCTCGACCCCGGCATGGACCGGTCGGTGATGAACATGCTTCGCGGCCTCGCCGACGACGGCCGCACTGTCGTCGTGGTCACCCACAGCGTCCTCAGCCTCGGCGTCTGCGACCGCCTCCTGGTGCTCGCCCCCGGCGGCAAGGTGGCCTACTACGGGCCGCCGGGCGACGCCCTCGCCTTCTTCGGCTTCGAACAGTGGCCGGAGGCCTTCGAGGCCTTCGACCGTGACCCGGAGCGCGACTGGGCCCGGGAGTACCGTGAGTCGCCGTTCCACCGGCACTACGTCGCCGAGGCCACCACCCAGCCCCACCATCCGGGCCCGGCCCCCGTCTCCCCGGCACCGCCGCCCCGCCCACGCGGCTGGGGCGCCCAACTCGGCACCCTGGTCCGCCGTTACGCGGCCGTCCTCAGCTCCGACCGCACCTTCCTGCTCGTCATGATCGCCCTGCCGTTCGTCATGGGCGCCATGGCCCGCGCCCTGGCCGGCGGCCGGCTCGCCCGGGACACCGCGATGAACGCGCTGCTCATCCTGTGCGTCGGCGCCGTGCTCACCGGCGCCGCCAACGCGGTGCGCGAACTCGTCAAGGAACGCGTCGTCTACCAGCGCGAACGCGCCGTCGGCCTGCCCCGTTCGGCCTATCTGATGTCCAAGATCGTGGTGCTCGGCGCGATCAGCGTCGTCCAGGCCGTCGTCCTCACCCTGGTCGCCCTGCTCGGCGTAGACCTGAACACTCCCGGCGGCCGGGGCGTCCTGCTGCCGCCGCTCGTGGAGATCACCCTGGCCGCCGCCCTGCTCGCGTTCACCGCGATGATGCTCGGCCTGCTGGTCTCCGCGGTGGTGCGCAAAGAGGAGGTGACGATGCCGCTGCTGGTGCTGCTCGCCATCGTCCAGGTCGTCTTCTGCGGTGCCCTGCTCCCACTCAACGGTGTGCCGGGCCTGGAGCAGCTGTCCTGGCTCGTGCCCTCCCGCTGGGCGCTCGGCGCCATGGCCGGCACGGTCGGGCTGTCCCGGATCGTCCCGGGCAACCTGACCGCCGACCCTCTCTTCCGGCACTCGACGGGCGTCTGGCTGCTCGATATGGCCATGCTGGTGGTGCTCTCCGTCCTCTACGGGCTCATGGTCGCCCGGCTGCTGCGCCGGCACGAGCCCGCCGTGATGCGGAAGTAGGCGAGCGCGATGGCACACACGCGGAAGCAGGCGCCCCGATGAGCAGAGCGGCCAGTACCGGATTCCAGCCCACGCACGTCGTGCCGCGGCGCGGCATGCCCGCCTGGGAGTCCCCCGACCCGGCCCGGCCCACCGTGCCCCTCGACCCGCTGCTGCCGGTCGAGCTCGTGGAGCGGCGCGGCGACTGGGCGTACATCCGCTGTGCCAACGGATGGGGCGCCTGGGTCGACGGCCGCCGGCTCGTCGCCGTACCCGAGGACCCGCCCGCCGCCGACGGCCCGGCCGGTACCGCCGATCCGCGACCGCTCCTGACCCGTGCCGAACAGGCCCTGGCCGACTACCGGTCCGCGGTGGAGGAACTGGCCGCCGGCACCCTGGACGGCGAGGACTTCGAGGACCGTACCGGGGGCCTCAGGCTCGGTATCGTCGTCGACGGGGAGTCCATGTGGCTGTACGACCCGGAGGAGGGCCGCTGGGTGTACGGCGACGGACGGCGGCTGAGCACCTACGCCACCGACCGCGAGGTCACCGGCGAGGACGCCGCCGGGCACGCCCCGACCCGGCTCGTCGCGCCCGAGGGTGAGCGCTGATGGCGCGCGAGACCAGCCTGTTCTCCGGCCGGCCCTCGGAACTGATCGGCCGGCAGATCGCGAACTACCGCATCGAGAGCGAGATCGGGCGCGGTGGCATGGCCGTCGTCTACCGCGCCCGCGACCTGCGCCTGGACCGCACGATCGCCCTCAAGCTGCTCGCCCCCGAACTTGCCCGCAACGACACCTTCCGCAAGCGTTTCACCCATGAGTCCCAGGTGGCCGCGGCGATCGACCACCCGCACATCGTGCCGGTCTTCGAGGCCGGCGAGACCGACGGGGTGCTCTACATCGCCATGCGGCACGTCTCCGGCAGCGACCTGCGCCATGTCCTCGACCAGCGTGGACCGCTGCCGTTGGCCGATGCCGTGCGGATCGCCGCGCAGGTGGCGTCCGCCCTCGACGCCGCCCACGAGCACGGCCTGGTGCACCGGGATGTCAAACCGGGAAACATCCTGGTCGCCGAGGGCATCGACACCGACCACCCCGAGCACGTCTACCTCACCGACTTCGGGCTCACCAAGAAGTCGCTGTCCCTGACCGGCTTCACCAGCGTCGGCCAGTTCGTCGGCACCCTCGACTATGTGGCCCCCGAGCAGATCTCCGGCCGCCCGGTCGACGGCCGCTGCGACGTCTACGGCCTGGCCTGCGTCGTCTACGAGAGCCTCGCCGGCCGGCCCCCGTTCCTGCGCGACGACGACATGGCGCTGCTCTGGGCCCACCAGTACGACGAGCCGCCCCCGCCGAGCGAGGCCCGCACCGGCCTCGACCCCGCGGTGGATCCGGTCTTCGCCAAGGCCCTGGCCAAGAGCCCGGACGCCCGCTACGACACTTGCCTCGCCTTCGTCGCCGCCCTGCGCGCCACCATGGCGACCGGCGGGGGCCAGGCCGACGTCCGCCGGGCGCAGGAGCCCGACACGCGGACGGACCACACGGCGGCGGCCGAGCCTCCGAGTCCCCCGCACTGGGCGGACCCGGTGTACCGGGCGGACGAGACAGCGCGAAACCCCGCCTGAGACCACCCACCGTGCCGCCTCCGGCCGGAAGGAAGCCTTCGCTGATCCGGCCGTCGACCGGCCGGATCACCCGCCCGGACCGCCCACCTCGCCCCGCCGCCGCACCCGCCGGGCCAGCAGGCCGCCCAGGAACCCGGCGGCCAGTCCCCACAGCGCGCCCAGGCCCACCGCCTGCC
This sequence comes from Streptomyces sp. NPDC052107, assembly GCF_040680215.1. Lineage (NCBI taxonomy): Bacteria > Bacillati > Actinomycetota > Actinomycetes > Kitasatosporales > Streptomycetaceae > Streptomyces > Streptomyces sp. NPDC052107. Next base: position 74,586 of record NZ_JBFAWG010000029.1, on the reverse strand, counting down.
ACAGCTGGGGTCTGAGGAACAGTTCTCCGGACAGCCCGCCGCCCACGTCGCCGATGCCGAGCAGGGAGAGTCCGTAGTGCGCCGAGATGCGGCCCGTCAGGCAGATCATCAGGATCGTGAGCGCGAGCGCCACGGCCAGGTGAACGGCGTGCTGCCACAGGCGGATCCGGGCCGGTGAGCTCGCCGCCATCCGGAAGGCCACGGCCAGCAGCAGGATCGCGTCCACGGCCACCAGCCACCACCACCGGCCGTCGTAGTCGGTGAGCGAGCCGAGGTTCAGCGCGGAGACGTCCGGGGTGCGCAGGATCGCGTCCAGGACGTGCGGCACCGGCAGTCCGAACGGGCCGTCCACGCGGCCGTTCCAGGTCGCTCCCATGCCGATGGTGAGGGCCAGCCAGGCCAGATTCGGCAGACCGAGCAGGATCAGCGCGAAGGCCGCCGGGGCGTTCTCCCGGGTCGCCGCCGTGATCAGCGCGGCGACCAGGCCGATGACGACGTACGCGAGGAGCAGCACCACCATGGCGTGCGCCGCCGGGCGCACTGACTCCTGGAACCGCAGCAGCCGCCCCGGCAGCGGCGACCCGCGCGCGACCAGCAGCGCCAGCACCAGCACCCCGGCCAGCCACAGCAGGCCGAACAGCACCGTCAGCGGCACGTCCGTGCTGAAGCCGACCCGGGGGGCGGCGTCGAACAGGCCGGTCAGGTCGCTGAGGGTGCCGCTGCCCACGTCGACGGCGAAGGTCTGCCGGGCACCGAGGGCCAGGCCGATCAGCACGAGCAGCCACAGCACCGCGATCCGGGCGGCCCAGCCGGCCAGTTCTCCGGCCGAGGCGACCGCCCGGTGCCGCAACGGGCGCAGGAAGCCCGCGCCGATCGCCAGCGCGCCGGCCAGGGTCACCGACAGCGGGATCACGGTGACCCCGGCCCGGGTCTGCGCCAGCACGCCCGCGTTGCCGGAGAGTTCCACGCTGCCGCCGACCGCCGTCACCAGGGTCGCGGCCACCACCCGCGGGAACGCGCCGTCCGGCAGGTCACCCGCTCCGGCCGCCCACAGTCCCAGCGCCGCCACCAACACCATGACGGCCAGCCCGGTCAGCACCGTGACCACGGCCTGCGCCCAGCCGTGACGGGTGGTGGGCCGCTGGGAGACGGACGGAACGCTCACGGTTGACACGCTATGCAGCGGCCGGGCCCCCCGCCCGTCGGGTGGGCCGTTCGCGTCGGCTTGCGAGCCTCACCGTCCTGCGACACACAATGGGATCAACGTGCAGCCAAATGCACTCAACGGGACTTGACCGAGAAAAGCCGCGTATCGCACCGCGTATCGCGACGATCGCGACGGGAAGAAGTGCTCGTGAGCGCCGAACCTCCGTCCTCGGGCCGTCCGACCGGGCCGCCCTCCGGCCCGCTGTCGGGTTCCTCCCGGCCCCCGTCCGGGCCACCGCCCTCCCAACCGCCGGGTGGCGGCGCAGCCTGGGGACCTCACGGGCCGTGGTGGAAGTCCGTGCCGCGGGTGGCGGCCATCAGCGCCGCCGTCGTCGCCGCCGTAGTCCTCGCGGTGGTCTTCACCCGGCCGGGTGGCGGCTCCGCCAAGGGCGGCGAGGTCTTCCTGCAGTCCGCGAACAGCAGCGGCCAGGACCCGTTCACGGAATCCACCGCGAAGCAGAGTTCCGCCCCGCCCCCGCCCTCCGCCTCCGCCGTTCCCAGCGGCACGACCAGCGCGGTGCAGGGAGTCGACGGCGGAGCGCCCGGCCTGTACGGCGGCACCAGTCATACTCCCGCCTGCGACGTGGAGAAGCAGATCAGGTACCTCCAGGCCGACCAGGGCAAGGAGAAGGCCTTCGCCTCCGTGGCCGGCGTACAGCCCTCCGGTGTGCCCGTCTATCTGCGCTCGCTGACCCCGGTTCAGCTGCGCGTCGACACCCGGGTCACCAACCACGGCTACCGCAACGGGGCCGCCACCAGCTACCAGTCGGTCCTCCAGGCGGGTACCGCCGTGCTGGTGGACAACCACGGCGTCCCCCGCGTGCGCTGCGCCTGCGGCAACCCGCTGAACCCGCCGGTCGCCCAGAAGAGCACGCCGAAGCTGGTGGGCCCCCGCTGGCCGTCGTACCGGCCCTCGAACGTGGTCGTGGTGACGCCCGCGCCGACGGTCGTCAACGTCTTCGTGCTCTACGACAGCCACCACAAGGACTGGATCCACCGTCAGCGCGGTGACCAGTACGGCCGGCACGACGAGCACGCCACGCCGCCGAAGCTCCCGCACCCCTGGACCCCGTCCCGGCCTCCGTCCCCGACGTGCCCGCCCGGTTCGAAGCACTGCCCGTCCACACCGGGCAAGCCGAGCCCGTCGACGTCGTCCTCGTCGTCGTCCCCGTCAAATTCCTCCTCGTCCTCTTCGCCTTCCTCTTCCTCGTCCTCACCGTCGTCCTCGTCCCCGTCGTCGTCCGCTTCGTCCTCCGAGTCCTCACCGTCGGAATCGAAGTCGTCGGAATCGACGTCACCGTCCGAATCGAAGTCTTCGGAGTCGCAGACGTCGCAGTCGTCGGAGTCGAAGTCGACCGAGCCGTCCTCCGCCGAGCCGGCGTCGCCGTCCGCGGGCTCTCCATCGGCCCAGACCTCCAGCGAGAAGTCGTCTGAGCAGCACACGACCGGCTCCGCTCAGGTGTCCTCGGAGAGTTCCGCTCCGGGCCAGGCGACCCCGGGGACACCCGGCGAGTCGGGGGCGATCACGCCCACGCAGCAGGAGCCGCAGGGATCACCCTCGGAGTGAGCGGTCGCGGCGCCCGGCGGTGTGACCATCGCCACTGCGCGCGCCGGGCGAACGCCCAAGGGACTGCCGCGCCCGGTACGGGGTACGAGGACAGGTGCAGCAGGCGGCCGGCCGGGCCGGCTTTCCGAGAGAGACAGCATGACCAAGCACCTGGGCGAGGCAGTCATACCGACTGACTTCGACGTACCCGTGGAGCCACTGTGGCGCGCGGCCCACTACACCGGCGAACCCGGTTGCATCGCCGAGGCGCGCGCCTTCGCCTCCCGGTTTCTGGAGCAGCTGCGCACCGAGTGGTGCGCCGTCGCCGACCGCCGCGCCTACGGTGAGCTGCTCCTGGTGGTGACCGAACTCGTCACCAACGCCGACCGGCACAGCAACGGCCCGTACATCCTGGAACTGGAAGGCACCGACAGTGCCATCACGGTGTGCGTCTACGACAGCAGCACCGCCCTGCCCCGCAGATACCCCCGGGACCCCGAACGCGTCGGACGGCACGGTATGGAGATCGTGTACGCCCTGGCCTCGGAGGTCAGCGCGGAGCGCGTACCCGTGGGAAAGCGGGTACGCGTCCGCTTCGAACTGAACCGCTGAACCGGACCGGGGCGCCGTCTCAGACGCGGTCGAGTTCGCCGAGCATCCCCTCGCGCAGCCGGGTGATGATCCGCTTGATGAGCCGGGACACGTGCATCTGGGAGCAGCCGAGCCGTTCCCCGATCTGCGCCTGGGTGGCCTCCTCGACGAACCGCAGATGGATGATCTGCCGGTCCCGCTCGCTCAGCTCCGCCATCAGCGGGGCGAGCGCCTGGAAGTCCTCGACGAGCCGCAGCCCCTCCTCCTCCACGCCGATGAAGTCGGCGAGCACCGCCTCGCCGTCCTCCGGCCCGTCGCCGGTGAGCGCGGCGTCCAGGGACGCGGAGTTGTACCCGTTGGAGGCGAGCTGGGCCTCGACCACCTCGTGCTCGGAGATGTTCATCAGGGTCGCCAGCTCGGCCACCGTCGGGTCCCGGTCCAGCCGGCTGGACAGCTCCTCGCGCGCCTTGGCCAGCTCCACCCGCAGCTCCTGGAGCCGGCGCGGCACGTGGACCGCCCATGTGGTGTCCCGGAAGAACCGCTTGATCTCACCGACGATGTACGGGAGCGCGAAGGAGGTGAACTCCACCTCGCGGGCCAGCTCGAACCGGTCGATGGCCTTGATCAGGCCGATCATGCCGGTCTGGACGATGTCCTCCATGTCGTCGCCGCGGCCCCGGAACCGTCCGGCAGCGAACCGCACCAGCGACATGTTCATCTCAATGAGGGTGTTGCGCGCGTACTGGTACTCGTGCGTGCCCTCCTCCAGCTCGGTCAGCCGGCGGAAGAACTGCCGGGACAGCTCCCGTGCGTCACGGGGTGCGACGGACGCAGGGTCCGCGATGCCAGGCACTGATACCGCTACCTCGCCCGTCCTGCCCTGCGCGGTGCTCTCGGAGACCTCTGCTTCCGACCGGATCCCGGCGGTGTTCATTACCTCTCCCACGAAAGTCACGGTTCTGCGTCTGCCTCGACGGCCTCTATGTGTCTATTCGATGCAGTTTGTCTGCTTTACCCATAACCCGGTGCTTCATACCTAGCGGCGGTGGTGCTCACGGGGCGGGTACCCCCCGTCACGCCGCGCATGCACACGCGGATGCCGATCCGGGAATCGGCCGGCGCCCGTCCGGAAGGCCCGTTTTCCCTCAGGGCGCAATGCCGGGCCCTTGTCCCACGGCTTCCGGCTCCTAGGCTGACGGGGGTGAGCAACCAGGTGAGCGACGAAGCCCGAGTGATCCCCCTGCGACCGGCGCCGGCCCGCCCCGCGAAGCCCGGGGTCGAGCCCGCGGTGGACAAGGAGCCGCTGTGGCGCGATCTGGTCGGCGAGGTGCTGCGCCGTGAGCGGCGGGCACAGGAGCGCACCCTCAAGGACGTGGCCGACGAGGCGAGAATCTCGCTGCCCTACCTGTCCGAGATCGAGCGCGGCCGCAAAGAAGCCTCCTCGGAGGTCCTCGCGGCCGCGGCACACGCCCTCGGCCTGGGCCTCGGCGACCTGCTCTCACTGGCACACGGCGAGCTGACCGGGCGCACAGGCGCGCCGCGCCGGCCGGCCGCCGCGCCGCCCCGTCCCTACAACGGCCTCTGCCTGGCTTCCTGACCCGGCGGCCGGGTCACTTCTCGCGGAGCTGCCGGAAGAACACCCGGACGTCGTCGAGCAGCAGGTCCGGCTCCTCCAGGGCCGCGAAGTGGCCGCCCCGGTCGAACTCCGTCCAGCGCACGAGGTTCTCGGTCCGCTCCGCCTTGTGCCGCAACGGCATCTGGGGGTCGGCCGGGAACACGGCCAGCGCGGTCGGCGCCGTCGACGGCTCGGCCGGTTGCCACGCCCGGTCGCCGGTGGTGTGGGCCCGCTCGTAGTAGATACGGGCGGACGAACCGGCCGTACCGGTCAGCCAGTACAGCATCACGTTGGTCAGCAGCCGGTCCCTGTCCACCGCCTCCTCCGGCAGCTCCTCGCAGTCCGTCCACTCCCGGAACTTCTCGACGATCCAGGCGAGTTGACCGACGGGCGAGTCCGTCAGGGCGTAGCCGAGGGTGTGTGGACGGGTGGACTGCAGGCCCGCGTACCCGGCGCCGTCACGGATCCACGCGTCCCACCGGCGCCAGGACCGCAGGGTCCGCTCCCGCTCCTCGGGACCGAGGGCGGCCAGCTCCTCCTCGGTCGGCGCGGTGGCCGCCTGTGCGCCCGGCAGCAGATTGAGGTGGACGCCGATCACCCGCTCCGGATGCACGCGCCCCAGCTCGCGCGAGATCCCCGCGCCCCAGTCGCCGCCCTGCAGCCCGAACCGCTCGTAGCCGAGCCGCCGCATCAGTTCCGCCCAGGCGTCGGCCACCCGGCGTGCCTCCCAGCCCCGCTCGGTGGTGGGCCCGGACAGCCCGAAGCCGGGAATGCTCGGCACGACGACATGGAAGGCGTCCGCCGCGTCGCCGCCGTGTGCCACCGGGTCGGTGAGGGGACCGACCACATCCAGGAACTCCACGATGGAGCCCGGCCAGCCATGGGTGATCACCAGCGGCGTCGCCGTCGGCTCCGGGGAGCGGATGTGGGCGAAGTGGACCTGGGCTCCGTCGATGGTGGTGGTGAACTGCGGCCACCGGTTCAGCTCGGCCTCGGCGGCCCGCCAGTCGTACTCGTGCCGCCAGTACCGCACCAGCTCCCGCAGATACCCGGCCGGGACGCCGTACTCCCAGCCGGCCCCCGGCAGCTCGGCCGGCCAGCGGGTGCGGGCGAGCCGGTCGTACAGGTCGTCGAGGTCGCTCTGCGGTACCGACAGCCGGAAGGGCTCGATGGGTTCGGCAGGTGTGGAGGTCATGATCGGGATGCTAGGCGGGGGCGCCGTTCACCCGCCCGGATTATTCGCCGGCGCGACCGATGAGTTTCGCCGCGAGGGCCGGTCGACACTGGTGACCGCGTTCCCCCGCCAAGGAGGTACTCATGACCACCGACGGATTCTTCACCTGTCTCTGGTTCGACGGCCAGGCCGAGGAGGCCGCCGAGTTCTACGTGTCGGTCTTCAAGAACTCCAGCCTCGGCCGGGTCAGCCGCTACACCGACTCCGCTCCCGGTGAGACCGGCTCCGTGCTGACCGTCGAGTTCACGGCCAACGGCCAGAAGTTCGTCGCGCTCAACGGCGGCCCCCAGTTCAAGTTCAACGAAGCCATCTCCTTCCAGATCCTGTGCGCCGACCAGGCCGAGATCGACCACTACTGGGCCAAGCTCACCGAGAACGGCGGCGAGGGCGGCCCCTGCGGCTGGCTCAAGGACAGGTTCGGCGTCTCCTGGCAGGTCGTCTACGACCGGATGCCCGAGATCCTCCACGACCCCGACCCGGAGAAGGTCGACCGCACCATGAAGGCCATGATGGGCATGGGCAAACTGGACGTCGCCGCGCTGGACAAGGCGTACGCGGGGGAGTAGCGGCGGACTCCCGGGAGTCCGCGACCGTCACCCGGCCTCGGCGAGGACCTCGGTGATCACATGCCGGGAGTTCTCCACCAGGGCCGGGTTGGTGTCCCAGTAGTACGGCAGCTGGATCAGGGAGATCGACAGCGCCCAGCCCCGCCCCCGCGCCCACTCCGCGTCGTCGGCGCCGACGGCCTTGCGGAAGGTGTCCCGGACGGAGACGGGCAGCAGGTTCCAGGCCACGATCAGATCCACGGCCGGGTCACCCACCCCCGCACAGCCGAAGTCGAGGACCGCGCTCAGCCGGCCTTCGTCGACCAGCACGTTCCCGGGGGAGAGGTCCCCGTGGGCCCACACCGGCGGCCCCGCGTGCCCGGGGGCCCGCAGGGACTCCTCCCACAGAGTCGTGACCGCGCCGGAGTCGACCCGTGCGCCCAGCTCGGCGACGGCCGCCCGGGTGGGCTCGTCCCGGTCGCGCAGCGGGCCGCCCCGGTAACCGGGCGGTCCGTCCTGCGGGTCGATCCGGCGCAGCGCGCGCACGAACGCCGCCAGGTCCTCGGCGAGCCGTTCCGGCTCCCGCGCGGCGCCGGCCACCGGATTGCGTCCCCGAAGCCAGCGGTACACGGACCAGGGCCACGGATAGCCCTCGTCCGGCTCGCCGATGCCCACCGGCTCGGGCACGGCGACCGGCAGCAGCGGCCCGAGCCGGGGCAGCCAGCGCTGCTCCAGCTGCAGGTCCGGTACGGCGCCGGGCCGCCGGGGCAGCCGTACCAGCAGGTCGGTGCCCAGCCGGAACATGGCGTTCTCGGTCCCGGAGGACGGCAGCCGGCGTACCGGCAGCGCGGCCCACCGCGGGAACCGGCGGGCGATCAGGCGCTCGACCAGCGGGGCGTCGAGGTCGGCCTCGTCCGCGTGCATCCTCGGCGGAGTCTGGCTGTCGTGGGGGCTCATGGCGGCCCATCCCAGCGCCTCGGCGCCCTCGCTGTCGACGGAATTTCCTCCGGGGCCCGGACTCAGACCCGGTCGGCAGCGATCAGCAGGTACTGGAAGCTGCCGTTGCGGTAGGCGTCCAGGAAGGTGTCCTCGATGCCCGTGACCAGATGGTCGGCCTTGCTGCGCAGGTCCCAGTAGGGGACCGTCGCCTCGGTCAGGTCCTCGACGTGCACCGGCACCAGGCGGTTGCGGGCCATCGCCTTGAAGTACTCCGAGCGCGGGTGGATGTCGCAGATGTAGTGGGCGTTGATGAGTGACACCTCGCGCGAGGCCTGCCCGTAGGTGTCGTTGTAGCAGCCGGTGATCACCACATAGCGTCCGCCGCGGCGCAGCAGCCGGGCGTGCTCGGCGAACAGCAGGTCCAGCTCGACGTACATGGTGGACTCGTTGTTCCACGAGGCCGCGTAATCGCCGGTCTCGAAGCCGGTGTCGAGCATGTTGCGGTGGTGGTAGCGCACCTTGTCGTCGATGCCCCGGGCGCGGGCCTGCTCGTTCGCGAACTCGGCCTGCTTGGCGGAGATGGTGACCCCGTCGGCGTGGCAGCCGTACCGCAGATGCGCCACGACACTGCCGCCGCCCCGGCCACAGCCGGCGTCGAAGACCCGGTCGGCGGGGGCCAGCGGGCCGAGGTGCGCGGCGAGCAGCTCGGCCTGGGCGTGTTCCAGGCGGTGCAGTTCGGCGGTGACGCGTTCCCGGCGCCGGTGCGGGTCGGGCTCGTCGAGCACCGACCGGTCGGCCTCTCCGATGCCGTAGTGATGGTGGTACAGGTCGTCGATCTTGCCGAGTTCGAGGTTGACCGGGTTCTCCTCGGCGTTCCAGTAGTCCGCGACCCGGTTCTGGTAGACGGACTGGGTCGGGATCGCAACGGGCGTGGTCCGGGCGACGGGGGCGGTGGTCAAAGGTGGCTCCTCGCGCATGTGGCGGTGTTCGTCGTGCATGTGACGGTGTTTCGGGAGAGGGCGGTCACCAGTAGTCGGGCAGGTGGTAGCGGTGGCTGTTGGTGGCGTGCCACTCGTGGTTGCCGGACACCCAGGCGGCGAGCCCCCGGGCGTAGCGCTCCACCAGGGGCGAGGTGGCCGACAGCAGGGCCGATTCCTCCTCGAAGGCCGCCATGATCCGGTTGTGGATCTCGACGGACTTCAGATAGGCGGCCTTCAGCCCGCGCCGCTCGTTGGCGGCGACGACCTGCGGCAGGTTGAGATGGTCGGGGTCGCCGGCCAGTTCCTTGGTGAAGGAGTACAGGTCGTTGACGATCGTGGTGGCGTTGCAGGCGAGGGCCGTGATCCGCTGGATCTCGGGACGGGCGTAGATCTGCTCGGGCAGCTCGTAGCCGTCCACGGCGTCGACGATCGACAGACAGGGGCGGAAGTTGTTGAACTGCCGCATCACCAGGTACTCCCAGATCCGCGGCTTGTACCGCGTCTCCGCCCAGGCGGCCTCCGCGAGGTAGCCCAGGTGCAGCCGGGCGATGTCGTGCACGAACCGGTCGGTCTGGCTGGGCGTGGCGAAGCCGGCGAAGTCCTCCAGGGCGAAGTGGTACGACCGCAGCGGACCGTCGGCCCGCATGCCCTGGCGCCACTCCTCCTCCACCTCCGGGACGCCGTGGTAAGGATCGAGCGCCGACTGGGCCATGATCAGCCGGCCGCCGAGGCCACGACGTGCCCCGCCCCGGCCCTCGTCCTCCTCGCAGTAGCAGGAGTCGACGATGTTCTCGGCGAGCAGCAGTTTCCCGGCGGCCGTGAGGCGGTCCAGGTCCAGCGCGCCCGGATGCTGCAGGACGACGGCCCGGCCGAACTGGAAGCCGGAGAAGTCCCCCTTCCAGGCCTTCGGGAACAGATCCAGGCCACGCGCCCAGGTCTCCAGCCGGCGGTCCACCTCGGCGGCCTTGACCGGGTCGGCGGGCACGGCCGGCTGGTGGTGCAGTCCGGGAATGGCCCCGGTGCGGCGGGGTCTGCGCAGGCTCGCGGCGATGTCGGGCGGCCCCGGCAGGGTGTGGGAGGGGGCGGGCGAGCTCGTGGTCTGCTCGGACGTCATTCGGGGAACCGGCCGATCTGGACGTTCTCCAGGATCCCGGCCGCGTCCGGCACGAGGATCGCCATCGAGTAGTAGGCGGTCACGAGGTAGCTGATGATCGCGGCCGAGTCGATGCCCATGAACCGGACGTTCAGCCCCGGCTGGAACTCCTCCGGGATGCCGGTCTGGTAGAGGCCGATCACGCCCTGGTCGGCCTCGCCGGTGCGCAGCGCGATGATGCTCGTGGTGTGGTCGTCGCTGATCGGGATCTTGCCGCACGGGAAGATCGGCACCCCGCGCCAGGCCGGCACCTCGTGGCCGTCGACGCTCGCGGTGCCGGGCACCAGGCCGCGCCGGTTGCACTGCCGGAAGAACGCCGCGATCGCCTTGGGATGGGCGAGGAACACCTTGGTCTTGCGGCGCATCGACAGCAGCTCGTCCATGTCGTCCGGCACCGGCGGGCCGGCGAAGGTGCTGATCCGCTGGCCGTAGTCGACGTTGTGCAGCAGCCCGAACTCCCGGTTGTTGACCAGCTCCCACTCCTGGCGCTCGCGGATCTCCTCGACCGTGAGCCGGAGCTGCTGCTGGGTCTGGTCCATCGGGTGGTTGTAGAGGTCGGCGACCCGGGTGTGCACCCGCACCACGGTCTGGGTGAGGGACAACTCGTATTCGCGCGGGGCGAGTTCGTAGTCCACGAAGCCACCGGGCAGCGTGGGTTCGCCGACATGACCGGCCTGCACCGGCACCTCGGCCTCGCCCTTGCGGTTCATCGGCCGCTGCTGCCGCTCGACATGGGCCCGCAGGTGCTCGGCGAGGGACGGGACGCGCTCGGTGAACTCCCGCACGACGGCCCAGGGCAGCGCGAGCACCACCCCCGCCGTCTCCGCCCGCACCGAGGCCAGCCACAGCGGGTCGGACTGCCCGACCGCCTCGTCGCCCATCTGGTCGCCGTCGGTGACGACCCCGGTGATCTCCTCGTCGCCGTACTTGCCTGCGGTGTAGCGCGTGAACCGGCCGTGGACGACCAGATAGGCCTCCGTCACGGGCTGGCCGGCCTCGAACAGCACCTGCCCGGCGCGCACCTCCCGGGGCTGGAAGCGGCCGGCGATCTCCCGCAGCACCTCGCCGTCGGGGTAGCCGCGCAGGATCGGCAGCTCGGTCAGCGTCTCCGGGACGACCCGGATGTCGTCGGCGCCGTTCTGCTCGAAGTGCACCCGGCCGCGGCCCGTGCGCAGCGTCAGACGGCGGTTGACCCGGTAGGTGCCGCCCCTGACATCCACCCACGGCAGGGACTTCAGCAGCCATCGCGAGGTGATGGCCTGCATCTGCGGTTCGGACTTGGTGGTGGTGGTCAGCTGGCGTGCCGCCCGGGTGCTCAGGCTGGTGAGCTGCCCGTCGGCCGCGGGGTCGGGGGCGGGTTCGTCGACGGCGGAACCGGTGGCGGTGTCCGGTGTGGTCACATTCCCTCCAGCGGAGCTGCGTGCGAACGGGGACGGCCGGATCGCCGGGTGGTGAGCGTGGTGATCCTGCACCCGGGCCAAGCCAAACAGTCCTCCTGAGGTGCCCGATACAGCGCGAAGGGGGCTGATCATGACACTCGAGGGCGTAAACCTGCCGATCGGGGCACGACCGGCAAACGGTGTGATCGCCCGCCGGTGCACTGCGCCCCCGGCCGGCGTCTGCGCGCGCCCGGGTGGTGCCCCCCGAGGCACTCGGGAGAGGCCGTCGACCAGGGCTCAGGACAGGTCGGCGTACAGGACGGCCGCCCCGTCGAACCGTCCGGCCTTGAGGTCGCCGAGCGCCTGTGGGGCGCGGGACAGCGGATAGGCGTGCGTGGTCGCGCGGACGCCGTGCCGCGCGGCCAGGGCGAGGAACTCCCGGCCGTCGGCACGGGTGTTGGCGGTGACGCTGCGCAGCTCCTTCTCGTAGAACAGCTCGGTCGCGTAGTGCAGCGGTGGCACGTCGGTCAGGTGGATGCCGGCGAGGGCCAGCACGCCGCCCCGGTCGAGGGCGCGCAGCGCCACCGGGACCAGCTCGCCTGCCGGGGCGAACAGGATCGCCGCTTCCAGCGGCTCCGGGGGCGCCTCGTGCAGGTCCCGCGCGGAGGCCGCGCCCAGCTCCAGGGCCAGCCTGCGGGCGGCGGGCTCCCGGGTGATCACATGCACCGTGGCACCCTCGGCGAGCGCCACCTGCGCGCACAGATGGGCGCTGCCCCCGAACCCGTACAGGCCGAGGCGGCCGCCCTTGGGCAGTCCGGTCCGGCGCAGCGCACGGAACCCGATGATCCCCGCGCACAGCAGCGGCGCCGCCGCCACATCGTCCAGGGCGCCGGGCAGCCGGTAGGCGAACGCGGCCGGCACGGTCGTGTACTCGGCGTATCCGCCGTCGGCGTCCCAGCCCGTGTACTCCGAGTACGGGCACAGGTTCTCGGCGCCCCGCGCGCAGTACGCGCACACCCCGTCGGTGCGCCGCAGCCAGGCCACGCCGACCCGGTCGCCCGCCGCGAAGTCCCGCACCGCGGCCCCGGCCCCCACGACCTCGCCGACCACCTCGTGGCCGGGGGTGACCCCGGCCCGGTGCACCGGCAGATCGCCCTCGGCGACATGCAGATCGGTCCGGCACACCCCGCAGGCCCGCACCCGCACCAGCAGCTCGTCCGCCCCCGGAACCGGCACGGGCCGCTCCACCAGCCGCAGGGGATGCCCCTCGACCGGCCCCGGCAGCACCACCGACCACGCCCGCATCGTGCCCGTCGTCATCGCACCGTCGCCTCCACTTCCCATTGTCCGTGCGGGTCCCCGGTTCGGCGCGCGGGCCGACGGTGGGATGGCTAGCGTGAGCTTCGGGACGTAAGCCTCGAAGGCGGGGGACCATCCGTACGGGATCCAAGACCAGGAGGGCCGCGAGCATGGCCGTGCAACCCGAGGGAACGCCCTGTTGGGCCGATGCGATGTTCAGCGACGTCGAGGGAGCCAAACGGTTCTACGGCGACGTCCTCGGCTGGACCTTCGGCGAGTCGTCGTCGGAGTACGGCAACTACACGCAGGCCTACGCGGAGGGCAAGGCGGTGGCGGCCGTGGTCCCGCCCATGCCGGGCCAGGAGGGCCAGTCGCAGTGGTGCCTGTACTTCGCCTCGCCGGACGCCGCCGCCACCGCGGAGAAGATCCGGGACAACGGCGGCGAGGTGCTGATGGAGCCGATGCAGGTCGGGGACTTCGGCACGATGTGCCTGGCCCGTGAGCCCAGCGGGGCCGTCTTCGGGGTCTGGCAGGCCGGCACCCACGAGGGCTTCGAGGCGACCGCGACCCCGGGCGCCTACTGCTGGGCCGAGGTCTTCACCCGTGAGCCCGAGAAGGCCGACACCTTCCTCTCCGCCGTCTTCCCGTACCGGATGAAGGACATCGTGGACGACGCGGTGGACTTCCGGATGTTCGACGTCGGCGAGGACACCGTCCTCGGCCGGATGCGGATGACCGACGACTTCCCGCCCGAGGTGCCCTCGTACATCAACGTCTACTTCACCGTCGACGACTGCGACGAGGCCGTCTCCCGGGCCACCAAGCTCGGCGGCATCCTCCGCTTCGGGCCGATGAGCAGCCCCTTCGGCCGGTTCGCGGCACTCAGCGACCCGCAGGGCGCGAACTTCTCCGTGATCGACATCGCGACCACGGAGGGTGAGATGCCCAAGGTCAAGGAGGCCTGACCGGCGCGTGACGCCGTCCGCCGCGGCCGTGGCATGATCGTGCGTATGCATGAACGTGTGGTGGCCGCGTGCGACGGGGCTTCGAAGGGAAACCCCGGACCGGCCGGATGGGCATGGGTGGTCTCGGACGGCGACGAGCGGACCCCCGTCCGCTGGGAGGCGGGCCCGCTCGGCCGGGCCACCAACAACGTCGCGGAACTCACCGCCCTGGAGCGGCTGCTCACGGCCGTCGAGCCGCACGTGCCGCTGGAGATCCGCATGGACTCCCAGTACGCGATGAAGGCCGTCACCACCTGGCTCCCCGGCTGGAAGCGCAACGGCTGGAAGACGGCCGCCGGCAAGCCCGTCGCCAACCAGGAGCTGGTCGTCCGCATCGACGCGCTCCTGGACGGCCGCACGGTCGAGTTCCGCTACGTCCCGGCCCACCAGGTCGACGGCGACCCGCTGAACGACTTCGCCGACCGTGCCGCCAGCCAGGCCGCCTCCGTCCAGGAGGCGGCCGGCAGCGCGCTCGGCTCCCCGGAGCCGCCGCCCTCGCCCGACACCCCGAAGGCGGCCGCCCGGAAGGCGCCCCGCCGCACCGGCGGCGGCGCGGCGTCCTCCCGCACCATCAAGGCGAAGTTCCCCGGCCGCTGCATGTGCGGCCGCGCCTACGCGGCCGGCGAGTCCATCGCCAAGAACGCGCAGGGCTGGGGCCATCCGGAGTGCCGTACCGCCGAGGCCTGAGCACAGCGCGGTCCGTTCAGCTGTCGAAGGTGTAGTACTTCGTGTGGTCCAGCAGGTCCGCCGGGCGCACGTCGTTCCACGGCTTCATCGTCTCGTTCAGATCGACGACGTCCGGCGTGCCGCCGGCCGGCACGTACCCGGCGTCCGGATGCCGTCGCTGCCACTGGGCCCACAGTTTGTCGACGTAGGCGTGGTGCAGCCAGAACACCGGGTCGTTCGGGGAGACCCCGGTGGCCATCTGCCCGCCGACCCAGACATGGACCCGGTTGTGCAGATTGACCCCGCGCCATCCCTCCAGGTGGTTGCGGAAGCCGTCCGAGGCGCTGTTGTACGGTGCCGTGTCGTACGTCGCCATCGACAGCACCGACTCCACCTCCGCGCGGGTCGGCAGCTCGCGCACAGCCGTGCCGAGCGAGCGGCGCAGGAAGGTACGGCCGTCGACGCGTATGTTCATCGGCCAGTTGCCGGCCGCCGCGGCGAACGGCCCGTCCATCACCCGGCCGTCCGTGCTGCGCCCGGTGCCGCCGAGGAAGTCCGGTGCCCACAGCGCGGCACGCACCGTGCGGTCGGTGCTCCAGTCCCAGTACGGCAGCGCGACCGAGGAGTCCACCGACTGCAGCGCCTGCTCGAAGTCGAGCAGGAATCTGCGGTGCCAGGGCAGGAACGACGGTGAGCGGTGGCCGGTCCGCTCGCCGGTGTCGGTGTCCGACATGATGAACGCGTTGTGCGTGCGGACGAACTCGTCGTAGCGCCCGTTGCGCTTGAGTTCGAGGACGGCGGACACGAACCGCTTCTTCTCGTCGGCGGTCAGGGCGGCCTGGTTCTTGCGTACGGTCATGGTGCGTGATGCTCCGGAAGGTCCTTGCGAGGCGGTCAGTTGGCGGGGAAGGGGAGCAGCGGGGCGCCCTGCAGCTCGTCCACCGCGGCCCGGGCGGCGGCGCGCGGGGTGGGCACCGGGTCGTAGTGGCTGACGACGCTGATCCAGCTGCCGTCGGCGTTGCGCATCACATGCAGCTGCACGCTGTCGATCAACACCTCGTAACCGCCGCCGTGTTCATGGTGGTGACCGCCGGAACCCGTCATGGGCCTGCCCTGTATCCGGCGGCCCCGGTAGACCTCGTCGAAGGTCTCCGGCATCGGCATGGGGTGGCCGTGGCCGGCGGCCGAGGCGGCGGGTGCCACGCGCGTGGTCACGGT
Organism: Streptomyces sp. NPDC052107; assembly: GCF_040680215.1. NCBI lineage: Bacteria > Bacillati > Actinomycetota > Actinomycetes > Kitasatosporales > Streptomycetaceae > Streptomyces > Streptomyces sp. NPDC052107. Next base: position 59,211 of record NZ_JBFAWG010000029.1, on the reverse strand, counting down.
GGCCGTCGCGGCGAGGGCCGCCGTCGCGGTGAGCGCGCGGCGCCGGGTGATGTCGGGCATACGGGTCCTCCTGGAAGGTGTGCCGGTGGTGACGACGTATGCCTATCGGGGGCCCCGGGGCGGGAAGAAATTGCCCGGAACCGGTTGGCTGCGATCCGGACAATTGGTCACATGTCGTACAGAGTTGAATCAAGATGATCTTGCCGCGGCCGGGGGGTGGCGCGCCCCGGAACGGGGAATTCCTTGCTCCCCCGGCCCCGTTTCCGGCGATCCTTCTCGTCCGCCGTCCGTCCGAGTGGCCCGGCTCACCACGCCAGACTGACGCGATAGGGCGGGGTGGCCGCCCTGCTACCCTGCGGTACCGTTCGAACACATCGGGTGACTGTCAGGGGCGCGCACGTGAAGGTCGTCTGTGTCGGAGGCGGGCCCGGGGGTCTGTACCTCGCCATCCTGCTCAAGCGGCAGGACCCGTCCCATGACATCACCGTCCACGAGCGCAACCCCGAGGGCTCGACCTACGGCTGGGGCGTGACGTACTGGCGCGGCCTCCTCGACAAGCTCCAGGAGCACGACCCCGCCACGGCCCGGGCGATCGAGGAGGCATCCGTCCGCTGGAGCGACGGCGTCGCCCGCGTACCCGACCTGAGGACCCGTCACCACGGTCACGAGGGCTTCGGCATCGGCCGCCCCCGGCTGCTCGGACTGCTCGCCGAACGGGCCCGCGCCCTCGGCGTCCGGCTGGAGTTCGAGAGCGAGATCACCGAACCGCCGGCCGGCGCGGACCTCGTCGTCGCGGCCGACGGGGTGCACAGCGCCCTGCGCACCCGCCACGCGGCGGCCTTCGGCACCCGGATCACCTCGGGCCGCAACCACTACATCTGGCTCGGCACCGCCAAGGTCTTCGACGCCTTCACCTTCGCCTCCACCGAGACCGAGCACGGCTGGATCCGGGCCTACGGCTACGCCTGGAGCGGCGTGACGGGCACCTGTGTCGTCGAGTGCTCCCCGGAGACCTTCACCGGGCTCGGCCTGGACCGGGCGAACGAGGCGGACGGCCTCGCCCTGCTGGAGAGACTCTTCGCGGACGTCCTCGACGGCCACCCGCTCACCGGCCGCCCCGGCGCCGGCCGGGGCAACTTCCGCACCCTCACCAACCGCACCTGGCACCACGGCAACCTGGTGCTGCTCGGCGACGCCGCCGACACCACCCACTACTCCATCGGTGCCGGCACCACCCTCGCCCTGGAGGACGCCATGTGCCTCGCCCGCGCCCTGCATGAGCACACCGGCCAGACCGACGCCCTCGCCGCATACGAGCGCCGGCGCATGACCGAGCTGCTGTCGGTGCGGAGCACGGCCCGCTACAGCGCCCGGTGGTACGAGAACCTTCCGCGCCACATCCACCTCCCCCGCACTGGATGTTCGCCCTGCTCGGCCAGCGCCACTCGCCCCTGCTGCCGTACGTCCCGCCACAGCTGTACTACGGCCTCGGCAAGGCGGCCGGCCGGCCGCAGGCGCTGCACACCCAGGGGGGGCACGCGCCCTGCACGCCCGGTCCTCGGCCCACCGCGGCTAGCTCCCGCCCGTCCCCGCGGCCGGCGCACCCCGGCTTTTCCACCCACCACCCGAGGAGTCCCGTCCATGGCCGTACCCGTCTCGTTCGACCAGACGTCGACCGGCTACAGCCTGCAACGCGCCTACTGGCTGGCGCGCGCGGCCGACCTGGCCTACAAGGACCGTGCCGTCATCGAGGACCAGGCCGCCACGTGGGGCTTCGACCAGGTACGCCACCACGAGACCCGCTTCACCCCGCCCTTCCCGCTGCAGGACACCCAGGCGTACACCCTCGCCAGCGAGCGGATGATCGTCACCGCGTTCCGTGGCACCGAACCCACCCGGATCAAGGACTGGCTCACCGACGCCACCACCCCGCCGAGGCCCGGACCCGGCGGCAACGGATACGTCCACCACGGATTCGCCGAGGCCCTGGAGTCGGTCTACCCGGCCGTCCACCACACCCTCGCCGAACTGCGCACCGACGGCCAGACCGTGTACTTCACCGGGCACAGCCTGGGCGGCGCCCTCGCGATGCTGGCCGGCGCCCGGATGTATCTGGAGGACCCGCACCTGGCCGCGGACGGTGTGTACACCTACGGTCAGCCGCGCACCTGCGACCGGCTGCTCGCCGAGGCGTTCCACAAGGGATTCGGCGGCCGCATGTACCGCTTCGTCAACAACAACGACATCGTTCCCCAACTGCCGCCCGAGCCCGCCTTTACCCATGTCCGCGCCCTGCGGTACATCAACTCCCACGGCCGGCTGCACGAGACCATGCCGATGCTGTCGGCGCTCACCGACCGAGCGGCCGGACTGACCGCCGACGCCTTCGCGCCCGCCTCCGACGGCCTCCGCGACCACTTCATGCACAACTATCTGACGGCGCTGGAGAAGAACCTCGACTGAGTGCCCCGCGTCGGCGCGGGGCGCATTGGTGAATGGTCATTCACTCGCTAGGGTGAATGACCATTCACCGAGCAGTCGTGTCGCCCCCAGGAGCGCCGGATGGACCAGCCCGCCCCGATATCCGAGCCGCCCGGCCCGGCCGTGGCGCCCTCGCTGCGGGACCGGCTCACCATCCCGGTGCTGGCGTCGGGCGGCATCCTCATGGCGGTCATGCAGACCGTCGTCGTGCCGCTGCTGCCGGACCTGCCCCGGCTCACCGGCGCGTCCGCCGCGACCGTCTCCTGGACGGTCACCGCGACCCTGCTCTCCGGCGCCGTCCTCACCCCGGTGCTCGGCCGGGCCGGCGACATGTACGGCAAGCGGCGGGTGCTCACCGGTGCGCTCGCCCTGATGACCATCGGGTCGGTGCTGTGCGCGCTGACCTCCGACATCGGTGTGCTCATCGCCGCCCGCGCACTCCAGGGCGCCGCCGCCTCCGTCGTACCGCTGTCGATCAGCATCCTGCGCGATGAACTCCCGCCGGAGCGGCGGGGCTCGGCGGTGGCGCTGATGAGCTCCACCGTCGGCGTCGGCGCCGCGCTCGGGCTGCCGCTCGCCGCGCTGGTCGTCCAGTACGCCGACTGGCACACCATGTTCTGGCTGACCAGCGCCCTGGGCGCGGTGGGCGTCGGGGCGACCTGGCGGGTGGTCAAGAAGTCGCCGGTGCGCGAGCCCGGCCGGTTCGACGTGCTCGGCGCACTGGGGCTCGCCGCCGGGCTGGTGTGCCTGCTGCTGGGCGTTTCGCAGGGCGGCTCCTGGGGCTGGGGGAGCGAGGGGGTCCTCGGGCTGTTCCTCGGTGCCGCCGTCGTCATGGCCTTGTGGTGGTGGCAGCAGCTGCGCGCCGAACGGCCGCTGGTCGACCTGCGGTTGGTCAGCAGGCCGCGGGTCGGCCTGTCGCATGTGGCCGCTCTGCTGACCGGGTTCGCCTTCTACGCCAACTCGCTGGTCACCGCCCAGCTGGTGCAGGCGCCGAAGGCCGGCGGCTACGGCCTCGGCCTGTCGATCGTCGCCACCGGTCTGTGCCTGCTGCCCGGCGGCGTGACCATGCTGCTGTTCTCACCGGTGTCGGCCCGTATCTCGGCTGCCCGCGGCCCGCGGATCACCCTCGCGCTGGGCGCCGCCGTCATCGCCTGCGGCTACGCGGTCCGCATCGCCGACAGCCGCGACCTGTGGATGATCATCACCGGGGCCACGGTGGTGGCGACCGGGACCACGCTGGCCTACTCGGCGCTGCCGACACTCATCCTGCGGGCCGTTCCGGCCGGGCAGACCGCCTCCGCCAACGGCGTCAACGTCCTCATGCGCACCATCGGGCAGGCCACCTCCAGCGCTGCCGTCGCCGCCGTCCTCGTGCACCACAGCAGCCCGGTCGGCGACGTCCCGACACCCACGCTGCACGGCTATCTGCTCGCCTTCGCCATGGCGGGCGTCGTCGCCCTCGCCGCCTGCGCCGCCGCCCTGTCCATTCCCGGCGACGGCACCCCGGACGGCACCCGGCGTGCCGGGGACACCACCCGCGGCGCCCGCGACCAGGCCATGGAGGGAGCATAGGAGGCGTGAGCACGCCACCCGCACCGAGCCTGTCCGCCCGCCGCGACGCCGAGGCCACCAAGGCGGCCATCCTCAGAGCGGCCCGCCACCTCCTCGCCCGGCACGCGCCCGCCGACATCACGCTCAAGGCGGTCGCCGAACGCGCCGGTGTGAGCCCGCCGTTGATCGTGAAGTACTTCGGCAACAAGGATGCCCTGTTCGCCCGTGTGATGTCCTTCGACACCGACGCGGACGCCCTGCTGGACGCGCCGCTGCCCGACCTCGGGCGGCACATGGCCCGGCACGTCCTCGCCAGCCAGCGCGAGCGCGGCGCCGACCCGCTGCTGCGCATCGCCTTCGCCCCACTGCACGGCGACCACGGCGACATTCTGCGCGCCAACTTCCGCGCCCAGGTCACCGAACGCCTCGCCGCCCGGCTCACCGGCCCCGACCCGGGCCTGCGCGCCGAGCTCGCCGTCGCCGCACTCGTCGGCCTCGGCGTGATGTACGGCATCGCACGCGGCCCGCACCTGCGCGAGAGCGACATCGGCTCCATCGCCGACCGCTACGGACCGCTCGTACAGGCCCAGTTGACCCCCGGAACCTGACTCACTCGCCGGCCGGCGGGCCGGCCGCGATCAGCACCGGTACGGCGGCCGGCGCGGCGGCGCCGCGCAGCACACCACGCCGGGTGAGCGGGCCCGAACCGGCGCCCGCGGAAGGGAAGCTGTCCATCGAACGATCGATCACGCGGTCACGCCAGGGGCCGCTCTACGCTTTTCCGCGTTCCGTCGGCCCATCTCACCCATGTGGGTGAAACACGCGCAGCTCGCCCGCCGGAGCGGCTCGTTCCGCGTGCCCCGGTGCCGGATGACACACTGGCGCCATGGACGAACGCGTAATCGGCAGGTCGGGTCAGTGGGCATCGGTGATCGGTCTCGGCACGTGGCAGCTGGGCGCCGACTGGGGCGACGTGGACGACAAGGAGGCCCTGTCCGTCCTCGAGGCCGCGGCCGAGGCGGGGGTCACCTTCTTCGACACGGCCGACGTGTACGGCGACGGACGCAGCGAGGAGACCATCGCCTCCTTCCTGCGCGGCCGGCCCGATCTACATGTCCTGGTGGCGACCAAGATGGGCCGCCGGGTCGAGCAGGTCCCCGAGAACTACGTCCTGGACAACTTCCGTGCCTGGAACGACCGCTCCCGCCGCAACCTCGGCGTCGACCGCATCGACCTGGTCCAGCTGCACTGCCCGCCGACGCCCGTCTACTCCTGCGACGCGGTGTTCGACGCCCTGGACACCCTGGTCGAGGAGGAGCGCGTCGCGGCGTACGGGGCGAGCGTGGAGACCTGCGCCGAGGCGCTGACCGCGATCGCCCGGCCGCACGTGGCGAGCGTACAGATCATCCTCAACCCGTTCCGCATGAAGCCCCTGTACGAGGTGCTCCCCGCCGCCCGCGAGGCCGGCGTCGGCATCATCGCGCGCGTGCCCCTCGCCTCCGGCCTGCTGTCCGGCAAGTACACCAGGGACACGGTGTTCGCGGCCAACGACCACCGCACCTACAACCGGCACGGCGAGGCCTTCGACCAGGGCGAGACCTTCTCCGGCGTCGACTACGAGGCCGGTGTCGAGGCCGCCGCAGAGTTCGCCGCGCTCGCCCCCGAGGGCTACACCCCGGCCCAGCTGGCGCTGCGCTGGATCGCCGAGCAGGACGGCGTGACCACGGTGATCCCGGGCGCCCGCAACCCCGACCAGGCCCGCGCGAACGCGGCCGCCGCCAAGCTGCCGCCGCTGCCCGGGGAGACGTTCACCGCGATCCGTGAGCTGTACGAGCGGCGGATCAAGGACCAGGTCGAGCACCGCTGGTAGTCACCCTGTCACCCGTCGTTTGAACGAACGGCTGGGCGGTTACACGCAAGCGCATGAAGGAGGAAGGACCGCGCAGGGGGCGGGACGAGACCGAGGAGGAGCGGGCCGACCGGATGTGGGTCGAGCTCATCCAGGAGGTCCGCGTCGCCCAGACGGGCGTGCAGATCCTGTTCGGCTTCCTGCTGACCGTCGTCTTCCAGCCGAAGTACGCCACGCTGCCCCACGCCGACCAGGTCATCTACATCGTGACCGTCGTCCTGGGCGCCTGCGCGACCGGCGCCCTCATCGGCCCGGTGTCCCTGCACCGGCTGGTGTCGGGCCGCCGGATCAAGCCGCAGACGGTGCGGATCGCGGCCCGGATGACGTTCGTGGGCCTGATCCTGCTCCTGGCGACGATGGCGTGCGCCCTGCTGCTGATCCTCCGGGTGGCCACGCAGGGCGGCTATGTGCCGTATCTGCTGGCGGCCGTCGTCGTCTGGTACCTGGTCTGCTGGTACGGCCTGCCCCTGTGGGCCCGGCACCGGCACACGACCGCGCCGCGCACCGACCACCTCGGGCCGGGGCACTCCCCTCCAGCGCCCGGAGCTGACGGTCGTGGACACGGCTGAGCAGCAGCACGGACACCACGGCCCCGATCAGCGCGCAGAACATGTCCCACTGGGTGTCCCACACATCTCCCTGCGTGGCGAGGAACGCGTCCGCGCCGTGGCCGCCGATCTCCGCGGCCAGCCACTCCAGCAGTTCGAAGCAGGCGCTGAACGCCAGGCAGGCGGACACGGTGAGCGGCGCGAGCCAGCGGCTGCCGCGCAGCGGCGAGATGCGGCTGAGCAGCTCGCGCACCAGCACCGCCGGGACGAAGCCCTGCATCAGGTGCCCGAAGCGGTCGTACGGATTGCGCCGCAGACCGAGGGTGTCGCGCACCCAGTCGCCCGCCGGGACCCCGGCGTAGGTGTAGTGCCCGCCGACCGCGAGCACCAGCGCGTGCGCGGTCAGCAGCCCGTACAGCAGCCCCGTCAGCGGGAAGCGCCGCCGCAGCAGCACCGCGAGGGGCAGGCCCACCAGCGCCCACACGGTCTCCAGGAACCAGGTCGCGCGGTCGTGTACGTCCCACGCCGACAGGGCGAGGCCGGCGGCCGCCACGCCCGCGAACACCGCGGGCGGCACCCGGCGCGGTACGGGATGCGGAGCGGGATGCGCTGCGGTCACGGCGGGGCTCCTTGCCTCATGGCGTCGTAGGAGCCCCATCGTGTCCGCGCCGCACTCCGCGGGCATGAGTAAGGCCACTCAGCCCGCGGCGAGGATCTCGGCCACCAGCGCGTCGACCGGGACGCGTTCCTGGCCCGGCGGCACGATCCGGTGGGTCTGCCGCAGGAACGCGGCGACCGCCGGCGCCCAGGCGAACACCACCGCGTGCTGCCGGCCGCCGTCCGGGCGGACGTCGCCGAGGAACTCCATGCGCAGCTCGTGCCACGCACCGGTCGCGGCCGGCCGCAGCCGTACGTCGCCGACGCCGACGGGCCGCGCCAGACCCTCGGAGAGCATCTCGCGGTCCAGCCGCCAGCAGGCCAGCACCCTGCCGTCGTGGCCGAAGACTGCGGTGACGGCGAACGGGTCGTCGGCGTCGTAACTGAGATGGGCCAGCACGGGACACCGGCCGGTGCCTTCCGAACGAAGCTGTACCACCAGGGTGTTGTGCACGAACGCAGTCACGAGAGGGCCTCCGGCGACGAACGGCTCAGGGCCCTCTAGTACCCCCGTGAGGCCCGTGATGCTCACCCGTGCGAGGGATTCCCGCCGGCTCCGCGCAGCGCGGCCAGGCAGCCGCCGACGGCCTGCTGGAGTTCCTCCAGGCGCCGGACCATGTCGTCCTCGTAGAAGTCCTGGGCGTCGTCGAAGGTCAGCTCCTCGAACGCTGTTGTAGAACTTCGTCCGCCGCTCCTGGACGCGCAAGCAGGGGTCGGCCTCGACCGCCTCGGCGACGAGCGACTTCATGGTGCCGTAGGCCTCGGTGGCCCACTCGCCGGTGTCCTCGCCGCCCTCCAGCTCGTCGATCAGCGACAGATGGCGCTCGGCCTCCTCGCGCAGCTCGGCCGGGGCCTCGACGGTCTGCCCCGCCGCGGTCCTGATCTGCCCGGACTCGGCGATCTGCCGGACGTAGCCGATCCGGTCGGCGGCCCGGCTCTCGGTCGCGACGGCCTTCTTCAGGTCGTCGGTCCGTACGACGTCACGCGCCAGCTCCGCCTGCAGCTCGGGGTCCTCGCGCAGCCGGTCCAGCAGGGCGGCTCGGGCCGTGCGGGCGGTGGAGGGGTCGGCGAGGATCGCGGCCCGCAGGGCGGTCGGGTTCTCGGCGACCTCCAGCGCCTTGGTGGGGCGGATGCCCTCGGCCTCGGCGGCCTCCGCGATCGCGGTGCCGCGCTCGGAGGTCGCGCTGGTGCGGGAGACGTAGTAGCTCAGCCACACGTCCGCGTCCGGCAGCTCGACCTCTTGGCCGGGCTGCAGGGCCTCGAAGTGCGGTACGAGCCCGTCGTCGGCGGCCCGGTCCCAGGCCCCTGTAGTAGCGCATGACCCGCTCCGGGGAGCAGCCGGCCAGCTGAGCGAACTCCTTCGCGGACACCTTCGGCGTCTCACCCGCCGCCTGTCCGCCCGGCCGCACACTGCGGGCCACCATCAGCGCGAAGGCCCAGCTCCCGGTGCGCGCGTAGCCGCCGAACTCACGGGCGTCACGCGCCACCAGGTCGGACAGCGGCTGCGGGGCCGGGGCGGACGTCTCGGACGGGTCGATGACCAGGGTCACGGATGACTCTCCTGCAAGAATGCTCAAGGGACCGCACCCGGGAGCGGGCGCAGACAGGAAAGCCCATATGGACCCATTGGCCGTGTTTGGGCGGACCCGTCACGGCACCGTCTCCGCGCCTCGGCCGAAGGCCTCCCGCAGCGCGGGCAGCAGGGTCTTCGTCGACCAGTCCAGGTACGCCGCCTGCGCGTCGCCGCCGATCTGCACGAGCGCGATCTCCCCGAACCCGGCCTCGGCGTACGGCCATACGGCCTCGACGAAGGCGTCGGGGTCGTCCCCGCACGGGATCGAGGCGGCGACGTCGTCCTCGTCCACGAACCGGGTCGCGGACTCGAAGGAGTCGGGGTGCGGGAGTTCGGCGTTCACCTTCCAGCCGAGCCCGAACCAGCGGAACTGGGAGTGGGCGCGCTTGACCGCGGTGTCCCGGTCGGGGTCGTAGCACACCGGCAGCTGGCCGACCCGGGGTTTGCCGCTGCCGCCGTGCCGGTCGAAGGCCTCCAGCAGCCCCGGCTCCGGTTCGGTCGCGATCAGCAGGTCCGCGAGGTGCCCGGCGAGCTCGCAGGACTGGTCGCCGGAGACGGCGATGCCGATCGGCGGGGGCTGGTCCGGCAGATCCCACAGCCGGGCCGAGTCCACGTCGTAGTGCGGCCCGTGGTGGGTGACATGGCCGCCCTCGAACAGCGCCCGGTGATCCCCACGGCCTCCTCCAGCATCTCGTGACGCACGTCCACCGGAGGCCAGCCGCCGCCCACCACATGCTCGTTCAGGTTCTCGCCGGCGCCCAGCCCGAGCCGGAACCTGCCCTGGGACAGCAGCTGCACGGTCGCCGCCTTCTGCGCCACGATCGCCGGGTGGTAGCGCAGGATGGGGCAGGTCACATAGGTCATCAGTGGAATCCGCGAGGTGGCCTGGGCGGCGGCGCCCAGCACGCTCCACGCGTACGAGGAGTGGCCCTGCGAGCGCAGCCACGGAAAGTAGTGGTCGGAGATCACCGAGAAGTCGAACCCGGTCTCCTCGGCCCGGACGACGTGGTCCACGAGGTCCCGGGGCCCTGCCTGCTCGGCCATCATCGTGTATCCGATTTGCACCATACGTGGCGAGTCCCCGGGGTGGCGGCTGGAAAACGAACCACCGGCGCCGGTCAGTCCTCGGGCATCCGGAACGTCTGCAGGAACGTCCTCAGCGCCAGCCGGTTCGCGGCGTCGTCCCAGGTCACGGCCGGAGTCGTGAAGCGCAAAGAGAAGGCGTCGCCGCCGCCGGTCAGGAAGCCGCGCCCGAAGGTGTGCACCCGCGCGTCCCCCGTGCCGGCCAGCCACTCCAGGTCGGCGGCCCGGTGCCCCTGGTACGTGGTGGCCCGGACGTCGCCGACGCGGTGGTAGCCGGCCAGCCGCCGCAGACCGGGTTCGACGTCGTCCCGCCAGACCGCCACGGGATCCGGACCGACGTGCTCGCTGTGCGTGACGGCGAGGGTGGGGGAGGTGCCGTCCCGGCCGAGTGTGACGCGGTAGGCGCCGGTGACGCGGGAGGTGGTCAGCCGCTTCCAGCCGTCCGGCAGGGCGACGGAGAAGCCCTCCGGGGCGGTGTAGCGGTGGTAGCCGGCCGGCAGGGCGGGCGAGGTGCTCGGTGCCGGAGGCGGCAGGGAGGTCGCGGTGCCTCCGGTGCGGCCGCCGGCCGGGGTGGCCGAGGTGGTGGGGCGGGCCGGTGCCTGCGCGGTGCCGACGCCCGGCAGCTGGTGGGTCGTGGCCAGGACGGCGGCGGCCACGGTGACCACGGCCAGCGCGGTACCGGCCGCGAGGATCCCTCTGCTCCGCTCCCGCCCGGCGAGGCGGACACCGGCGCGCACACCGGCGTACGCGCCGCGCAGCCGGGGCACGGGGGCCGGCTCCCGGTCGGCGTCGGCGTCCTCGTCGAGGGTCCGGATCAGGGCCTCCCGGACCACCGGCCGGGTCAGCCGCTCCCGCGAGTTCTTCCGCAGCAGCCCCTGCACGGCCTGGGTGAGCGGGCCCGTGCGCAGCGGGGTGCGCAGTGGCAGCCGGTCCACGGCCTTCAGGGTGGCGTCGGGCCGGCCGCGGTCGCGGAACGGCGGCCGGCCCTCCGCCATCGTGTACAGCAGCGCACCCAGCGCCCACAGGTCGGCGGCCGGTCCGATGCGCTCGTCGCGGGCCTGCTCGGGCGAGGCGTACGACGGTGCCGTGAGCCGCGGCACCAGGGTCGCGCCGACCAGCCCGAACCCGGTGACGACGACGGGGCTGCTGTCCCGTACGAAGACCTGGCCGGGGCTCAGCTCGCCGTGGGTGATGCCCTCGTCGTGCGCGGCCTGCAGCACGTCGAGCAGTTCCACACCGATCCGGGCCGCCCGCGCGACGTTGAACGCGCCCTCGCGGTCGAGGAGTTCACAGAGAGGCGTGCCGTCGATCCACTCGGTGACCGTCCACAGGGTGCCGGCCTCCACCACGGCGTCGACGACCGTGGCGACCTGGCCGGGGCACAGCAGCCGCATGGTCTCGGAGGTCCGGACCACGCGGGCCGTGATCCGGCGCGCGGCGTCGTCGGCGGAGGGTTCCGGCAGGGTGGTCTGGGCCACCAGCCGCGGCTGCTCCGCCGCCACGTCCTCGGCGTACCACCACAGGCGGTTCGTCTCGCGGGCGAAGACCTCCAGAAGCCGGTACCGCCCGGCGACCAACTCGTGTGCGGAGACGTGCGCCTTGGTCATGGTCATCCCTCGCTGAAACCCCTGTTGCGTGTCTCACAGAGGTACGCGGGGCGTGCGGGGGTGCGTTCAAAGAATCCGCGAGTCCGGTGCCGTTCCTGCCTTTCATTCAATTCGTCGAAAGGGCTTGCGAGTTTGGGATGGCCGCACCCGGGGGGCCTTCGACCTGCGGGTAACCGAGGGTAAATTCCCGGGTGCGGCCCCGTGTCACAGCAGCCCGAACCGCTCGGCCCAGCCGGTCAGTTCCGGTGGTGTCGTATTGCCGCCGCACACCACGAGTCCGATCCGGGCGCCGCCACCGACGCGGGCCACGACCTGCCGGGCCGCCGGCAGCAGACAGCCCGCGGCCGGCTCGGCCCACACCTTCGCGTGGTCGGCGAGTTCCAGCGAGCCCCGCACCGCGTCCCGGTCCGGCACCACCAGCACCTCCTCGACCAGCGCCGACACATGGTCGTACGTCAGCTGGGACACGGAGGGCGCGCTGAGCGTGGTGACCAGGGACGACAGGGGCACCGGCACCGGTCCGCCCGCCTTCAGCGCGCCGGACATGGCCTCGGCGCCCTCGGTCTCCACACCCCAGACGCGGACCCCGGGACGCTGGGCGGCGAGGGCCGCGGCGACCCCGGCGATCAGCCCACCGCCGCCGATGCTGACCACGACGTCCGTCAGGTCACCTGCCGCGTCCTCGGCCAGCTCCAGCCCGACCGTGCCCTGTCCGGCGATCACCACCGGGTCGTCGAACGGGTGGACCAGGGTCAGCCCCTCGTCCCTGAGCCGCGTCACCAGCGCGAAGGCGCTGTCCATGCCGTCGGTCAGCCGTACCTGCGCGCCCGCCCGCCTGGCGAGCGCGACGGAACGCTCGGGTGCGGTGCGGGGCATGACCACGGTCGCCTTCACATCGAGGGCCGCGGCCATCACCGCGAGGGCGATCCCGTGGTTGCCGCCACTGACCGCGACCACACCCGCCGCCCGATCGGCCGCGCTCAGCGACAGCAGCTTCGCCGTCGCCCCGCGTGCCTTGAACGAGCCGGTCCGCTGGAGCAGTTCGAGCTTGGCGGTGACCGGGACGCCGAGCAGCTCGGTCAGGCCAGGACTCGGCACGGTCGGCGTCCGCACGACATGTCCGGCGATCCGCTCCGCCGCGGCTTCGATCTCCCTGATGCCGATCAAGGTGCTTCACCCTTCCGGCGCGGGGGTGGGGGCCGCGCCGTTCGCACCCTGGCCCGCGCGGACTGCCTGGGTCAACACGGTGTCACCGCGCGGTCGTACGGGATCACAGCTCGCGGTTCACCAGGTGATCGACGAACCGGAGGAGCTGCCCGGCGGCATCGGCGCCCAGCGGTGCCTCGGCGAGCAGCGCCCGGGCGGCGGCCGTGCGCGCACGGGCCTCGGCCAGCGCCGCCGTACGGCCGCCTGCCGCCTCGATCAGCGCGGCGGCCTCCGCCGCCCGTCCCGGTGCGTCGAGCAGCTCGGGCAACCCACGCGCCGCCGGGCAACCGAGTGCGGCCAGCACCGGATACGTCTTCTTGCGCTCCCGCAGATCGCCGCCCACGGGTTTGCCCGTGACGGCCGGGTCGCCCCAGATGCCCAGCACGTCGTCGACCAGCTGGAAGGCGACGCCGAGATGCCGTCCGGCCCGGTCCAGTGCGCCGGCCGTGGCCTCGCCCGCCCCGCCGAGCACGGCGCCCAGCGCGGCGGCACAGCCCAGCAACGCGCCGGTCTTGCCCTCCGCCATCGACCGGTACTCCTCGGGTGTGACCCGCTCCGGGCCGGTCCAGGGGCGGGTGGCGAACAGCAGGTCGTCGGCCTGCCCGCGCACCAGGTCGACGAGGGCCCCCGACAGCAGCCGTACGGTGCCGGCGCCCTGCGGCGCGGCCGCGAGGGTCTCCACCGCCAGCGCGAACAGGGCGTCCCCGGCGAGCACCGCCGGGCCCGTGCCGTACGCCTTCCACACGGCGGGGCGGCGGCGCCGGGTCGCGTCGCCGTCCATGATGTCGTCGTGCAGCAGCGAGAAGGCGTGCACCAGCTCCACGGCGACCGCGGCCGGGATGCCGGCCCGCCCGTCGGCGCCCGCCGCCTCGGCGCCGAGCACCGCCAGTGCCTGCCGTACGCCCTTGCCGCCCGGCGCGGGGGCGGGTGCCCCGCCGACCTCGCACCAGCCGAAGGAGTACCCGGCCATCTCGGCCACCCACGGATGCAGCCGCCCGACCGCCTCCCGCAGCGCCGGCTGCACCAACTGCCCGCAGTGAGCGAGAAGTTCGGGAACGGAAGACGAAGCTTGTACGGTGGTCACCGGGCGACCTCCGCATCGAGGGCGAACTCCTCCTGGGCCCGGGCCACCATCTCCCGGGCGTGCTTCAGTCCACTGCGCTCCAACGTCCTTGCCAGACTGGCGAGTTCGGCCGCCGTCTCGGACCGGTCCCGGCCGAGCCGCGCCAGCGACTTGGCCAGGCCCAGCCGGGCCAGCGCCTCGCCGCGCGGCTCGCTCATCGCGCGGAACTCCTCCAGCGTCAGCTCGTACAGATCCCGCGCCTCGGCGTAACGCCCGGCCCGGTACAGGACGTTGCCGCGCATCTTGTGGTTGTAGGCGAGCGCGCTGGAGAGGTTCATCGCCCGGCAGGAGGCCTCCGCCCGGGACAGCAGCTCCAGTGCCCGCTCGGTGTTCTTGTCGCGCACCGAGAGGATGTCGGCGAGTCCGCGCAGCGCCCAGGCGTGCCCGCGCCGGTCCTCCGCCCGCTCGGCTATGTCGGCCGCCTCCTCGAACAGTGCGAACGCCCGGTCGTGGTCGCCGGTGTTGCGATGCATCTGCGCGATGCCCTCCAGTGCCCACACCGTGTGCCGGGCCTCGCCGCGCCGGCGCGCCTCGGCCAGCAGCTGCTCGTGCAGCCGGCCGACCGCCGCGTAGTCGCCCTGGATCCGGCCGGTCTCCGCCAGGCCGGCCAGCGAGTAGCCGCGGACGACGATGTCGCCGCCGCGCTCGCCGAGTTCGGCCGCGAACCCCAGCAGCCGCCAGGCAAGCGGGAAGGCTCCGCGCTGCCGGGCGAGGGTGCCGCCGCTCCACAGCGCCCACGCCATCGCGGCCGTGTCGCCGGCCGCGCGGGCGGCGCGGTAACTCGCCTTCCAGGCGCGGTCCGCGTCCGCCGTGTGGCCGAGCCGCCGGTGCGCCTCGGCGACGGCGATCCCACAGCGGGCCGCCTCGGCGGGGCGCCCGGACCGCTCGGCCTCGCGCAGCTTCTCGGTGCCCTCCGCCAGCACATCGATCAGCGAGGAGTTCACGGACAGGGTGGTCAGGGCGCCCTGGTACTCCGGGGCGAAAGCCTTGCCGTACATGCGTGCCTTTCTATACACGACGTGTATACATCGCGTGTATAGGGTCTCGGAAAGACGTCCCGGCCGAGGGGACCGGGGCGTGTCGGTCTGTTGCCGATCAAGACGCGGGTACGACGACGGGGGTTGCCCGTGCGATGTGGATCACCCTGTGAAGGTTCAGTGCTGCTGGGCCGTCTGCGGGGTCAGCTCGCTCGGGCGCACCACGACGAAGCCCTCGCCCTGGAGCATCAGCTGCACGGCTTCGCCGGAACCGCCGCGCAGCATCGAGCCGATGGACTGGGAGCGGTGCAGCGAGGTCTGCAGATGTGCGGTCCAGCCGACCACCGCGTCCGTGTCGACGTACACCGGGGACTGCGCGGAGACCGGTATGACCAGCGGGTTGCCCTCGCAGGCCAGACCGAGGCGGCCCTGGCCGCTGAACACGCTGTTGAACAGGCCGCCGCCGGCGATGCCCGACCCCTTCACCGTCTTGATGTCGTACGACAGCGAGGCCTCGAAACACAGCACGTTGCGGCCGTTGACCGTGAACTGGTCGCCGGGCTCGACCTCGACGATGAAACAGTTCTGCGCCTCGTGCGCGAACCAGGCCTCGCCCTGCCCGCGCACCGCCATGAGGGGCAGTCCCTCACCGGTGACCGCACGCTTCAGCATGCCGCCGACGCCCTGGCCCTTGCGCTCGAACTTGAGGTTCCCGCGGTAGGCGACCATCGCGCCCTGGCGGGCGTACATCTCGCCGTTCACCGCGTACTTGATGCACTTGGCGTTCTCGACGGACATGCCCGGCTCCACGGCCGGCTGCACCACGTGCGTACTGGAAAAGAGATCACCCTTCATGCGGGGCATGGTGTCCCGGAGGATGTCGTTCCGCCAAGATCACGCAAGGTACCCGCTCAGCCACCGAACAGCTGGGTCCAGTACGTGCCCGCCCGGCCGCCGCCCGCGAAGCCGACGCCCAGGTGGCCGAACTCCCGCTTGAGGATGTTGGCGCGGTGCCCCGGACTGTTCATCCAGCCGTTCACGACCTCGGCGGGGGACCGCTGACCGCAGGCGATGTTCTCGCCGATCGTGCGCATCCGGGACCCCGCTGCCGCGGCCCGGTCCCAGGGCCCGGAGCCGTCGGGCGAGGTGTGGTCGTAGAAGTCACGGGCCACCATGTCCGCGCAGTGCGCCTGGGCGGCGATCGTGAGCAGTGGCTCCTGTGCCAGTGGGGGCAGGCCGGCCCGGCCGCGCTCGGCGTTCGTGAGCGCGAGGACCTCGGCGGCCGTGCGCGACAGCGCGTCCGGGGTGAGCGGAGCGGCCCACAGTGCGGTCCAGTACCGGTGGCCGGCGTCGGCGTGGGCCAGGGCGGCATGCCGGAAGGCCGGGTCGAGCAGGGTGCGCCGGGAACGCGCCGATTCCAGGCAGTACTCCACGAACTCCGCCGGGCTGCGCGGCCCGGAGACCAGGTGTTCGCCGACCGTGACATACGCGTATCCGGTGGCGCTGATCCGCTGGTGCACCGAAACGCCGTCCCGGCCCTCCCCGCCGAGCCGCCCGGCGTCCGCCATGGCCCGGGCATGGGACCGCGCGGCGGAGACGAGCCGCGGATCGAGGACGACCGGGGGAGAACCGGCTTGCGCTCGGGCCGAGTTGATCAGGTGGAGGAAGTCGCCGGCGCCGGGAGACTCCACGGGTGGGCTGGACGGCGGGCGTGGGCCGGTCGTGGCGGGCCGGGCGGATGCTGAGGACGGCGCGGTCGAGGTGAGCCGGACGGCCGGTGCAGGCGGGCCGGTGGTGGGTCGGCTGGACGGCGAACGTGGACCGGTCGTGGTCGGCGGGACGGGAGGGGCGGCAGCGGTGGGCCGGGGGGTGTGGCCGGGGGAAGTCGAGCGGGGCGGGGCCGTTGCGGTGCGGCCTTGGGGAGAGTGGGGCTGCGTGTGCCCGTTGTCGTCCGTGACCCGCACCCCGAAGTCCCGGGCGAGCCCGGCCAGCCCGTCCGCGTACCCCTGCCCGATCGCCCGCAGCCTCCAGCCGGTGCCCGGTCTGAGATACAGCTCGGCGAGCAGCAGCACCCTCTCCGGGCCGGGCCGGGGCGGGGCGAACCGGGCCACCGTACGCCCGGAGCCGTCCGTGACCTCGAGCCGGGGAGCGGGCAGCCGCCCGAGCGGTGTCCCTGGCTCGGCCGCGCTCACCACGACGGTGACCCGGCAGGCACCTCCGCGCAGCCGGGCCGGTTCGACGACCAGGGTGTCACCGCGCAGCCGTACGCCCGCTGCCCGAGGCTGGTTGTAGAACACGAAGTCGGCGTCGGATCCGACCTTGCCGTCCGCCCCGGTGACCAGCGCGGAAACGTCGAAGGCACCGGCCACCCGAAGCACCACCGCACCACCGGGCAGCGGTGCATTACCGCCAGGCGCCAATTCGCTCGTCACACAAGGGACAACGCCCCACACCTCCAAGAAGGTTCCGGTTGTCGAGGTGCGTGACCTGCCCCCACGACCCCGCATCCGGCAACGAGGAACAAGCCGCTACCTCTTGGCCGCCTTTCCCCCCTTCCCGCAGAACGCCGAATCCAAGGCCCCGCCCAAGGCATGCGACACCTTCTCGTTGTTGGAGGTGTCGGCCATGGCCGTAAGACTTCGCGACCCGTCCTTCGACGCGAAGGCATACGTGTAGTACCCCTGCACCACCCCCGTGTGCCCGTACACCGAGACCCCGCACGACAGATCACGCCGCCGCAGCCCCAGCCCGTACGACGTCGTGGTGTCGACCCGCGTGAAGTGTTCCATCTCCTCCAGCCGTGCCGAGGACAGCAGCTTGCCGCCGAGCAGTGCGCTGAAGAACGTGTCGAGATCCCGTGCACTGGAGATGATCGCCCCCGCGCTCTGCGCCCACGACGCCGTCTGCTCGGTGGCGTCGACCAGCGGGTCGCCCGCCTTGTCCGGGGTGAGGTATCCGCGGGCGTACCGGCCCGGGATCCCCGTCTCGGGATGCACGTAGAACGTGTCCCGCAGCTTCAGCGGCTTGAAGATGCGGTCCTGGTACTCGGTCCGCACCGAGTGCCCGGTGAGCCTCTCGATGAGCATGCCGGCCACCACGAAATTGGTGTTGGAGTAGTCGTAGGCGGCGCCGGGCTCGTTGGTGCGGGGCTTCTTCAGGGAGAGGGCGACCAGCTGACGGTAGGTGAAGACCTTGTTCCGCACCGCCTCGAAGCCGGACACGCTGTCGGCGAACAGGTCGTCGGTGTAGTCGTACAGGCCACTGCGATGACTCAGCAGCTGGCGGACCGTGATGCGGTCGTCCGGCAGCAGCTTGGGCAGATAGCGGTTGACCGGCGCGTCGAGCGCCAGCCGCTGCTCGTCGGCGAGCTGGAGCAGGACGACGGCCGAGAAGGTCTTGGTGACGCTGCCGACCCGGAACCGGTCCTCGGCGCTGATGGCCCGTCGCGTGCTCAGGTCGGCGATTCCGCGTGTCGCCTCGTACGTCCGGCCGTGGTCGTCGATGCGGGCCAGGGCGCCCGGCGCGCCCCGGTCCACCGCGGACCGCAGTACCGCGGAGAGGCCCGCGGTGTCGGGTGCCGGCAGCGCCGCCCGGGGCACCACCGCCGCCCGGACGTCCGGATCTCCCGTCGTGGCCCGCGCCGGGACCGCGAGGAGCGACAGCGCGACCGCTCCGAGGACCGCGCCCCGCCCCACCGTTGCCGAGACCATCCGCCACCCGCTTTCAGTGTTCCGAATCGATACGAGATGTGATGCGACATCGGTCACATTCCGGCCTCGGAACCTAGGGGATGGAGTCCACGTCTCCACAGCCGACACACAGTTGGTCAGGCAGCGATCACTCTGTGGCGCCCATTCGTAAAGGATTGCCATAGAAGTTCGCGAAATCGATCATTCCGCCTTTACGTGGACATGACTGATCCGTAAGGGTTACGCCTTGGGGCCCGACCAGCCCCCGTGACGCCGAACCGCGTCATGCGTCAAGGCGGTTGGTGATCCCGGCCGCCTGCGAACGAAGGAACCCTGATCCTTGCGTAGACCGCACATACGCAGCGTTGCCGTCGCCATCGCGGTGACGACCGCTGCCACGGGCCTGGCCGGGACGGCTTTCGCGGGTCCCTCCACGGGGGTGGAGCGGTCCTCGGCGTCCGCCACCATGAACGCCACCGCGGTGGTCGAGGCGGCGCGCACCGCGGCCCTCGCCCACGCGTCGGCGACCGGCGTCTCCCAGGGCGACGAACTGCACGCGCAGGACGTGATGCTCGACCCCGAGGGCGCCCGGCACGTCCGGTTCGTCCGCACGCACGACGGCATGCCCGTGCTCGGCGGCGACCTCATCGTCCACCTCGACCACAAGCTGGCCTACGCCGGCGTGACCCGCGCCGCCGGCCACGCCGTCGAGCCGGCCACCACCAAGGCGAAGCTGACCGCCGACCAGGCCGTCGCCAAGGCCGCCCAGGCCGCCAAGGGCGACGCGGGCACCGCCCGGCTCGTCGTCGACGCGCGCGGCGGCTCCTCCGCCCTCGCCTACCAGGTGACCGTGACCGACCAGAACGGCACCAACACCGTCGTCATCGACGCCGTCACCGGCAAGGTGCGCAGCAACACGCCGGACAGCGACGAGTTCCTGTCGCCGAAGCTGCTGGACAGCCTGCGCCGGCATCACGAGACGATCGACCCGGCCACCGGCATCGGCTCCGCCTCCCCCGAGGCCGGCCTGCTCGGCTCCGGCGTCTCCGGTGCCGCGGCCAGCTACCCGTCGGCCGCCAAGGGCACCGGCAAGACCCTCTTCGTGGGCACCGTCGGCCTGACCACCACGCAGACCTCGCGCGGCCACTACCAGCTCAAGGACCCGAGCCGGTACGGCACCGAGACGCGGGACGCCAAGGGCTCGTACACGGAGAAGTTCAGCGCGGGCACGAAGTTCACCAACACGACCAACGTGTGGGGCAACGGCACGACGAGCAGCCGTGCCAGCGCCGCGGCCGACGCGCAGTACGGCGTCACCGAGACCCTGGACTTCTACAAGAGCACCTTCGGCCGCAAGGGCATAGCCAACAACAGCAAGGCCGCCCAGGCGATGGTCCACTGGGGCAAGAAGGTCGCCAACGCCTTCTGGGACCCGACCTGCAACTGCATGCTGTACGGCGACGGCGACGGCCAGATGTTCAAGAAGCCGCTCGTCGTCCTCGACGTCACCGGCCACGAGCTGACCCACGGCGTGGTGGACGCGACCGCGAAGCTGGAGCCGACCTACGTCGACTCCGACGGCAACCAGTACGGTGAGCCGGGCGCGCTGAACGAGTCGCTCGCGGACATCTTCGGCTCCAACGTCGAGTTCTTCACGAAGAACTCGAAGGACGTCGGGGACTACCTCATCGGCGAGAAGCTGGGTCTGTCGCAGAAGTTCCTGCGCCGTCTCGACCACCCGTCGCTCGACAAGCTCGAGGGCACGATCGACTACTGGTCGCCGGACACGTACTACACCGAGGTGCACGCCGGTTCCGGTGTCTCCTCGCACGCCTACTACCTCCTCGCGGAGGGCAGCGGCAAGAAGACGATCAACGGCGTGAACTACAATTCGCCGACGTACCGGAACGCCACGGTCAAGGGCATCGGCCGCACCAAGGCCACCGCGATCTTCTACCGTGCGCTCACCCGCTACATGGTCTCCACGACCGACTTCCACGACGCGCGCGTCGCGACGCTGAAGGCGGCGGGGGACCTGTACGGCGCGAACAGCACCGAGTACAAGACGGTGGACCAGGCGTGGGCCGCGGTCAACGTCACCGCCGCCAACACGCCGGCCGCCCGTCACTGACGGAACGGCCGTACCACCGGATGCCCCGCCTCGCGCGGGGCATCCGCATGCCCGGGACCCGCGCGAACCGCCCATGGCCGTTCGAAGGACCCACGGCGAGACCGGGCGCGGCACCCTTGGTGTGAGCGCTGTCCGGCAACTACCGTACGGGGGTGGCAGATGCGGTCCGGGACGCCGACTGCCCCGCGACCGTCGGCGCCCGGCGAGAGCGGCGGTATCCGCCGGTGTTCAGCCCCAGGAGCGGCCGACGGGAGGAGTGGATGTCCCCGGACGACGTCGGCGCGAACGCCCGGCGCCCGCTGGGCCGGGTCCGGCTGGACAACGCCGACGAGGCCTGCCGGCCCGTCGCCTCGCCGACCGGAGCCGGGAACCCGCGGCGGGCCCGTCGCCGACCCGTACCGGCGGGACCGGAGACCCACCGAGGTGCGCATCCGCAGCGGTGGCGGGACCATGGCCTCCGTGGGATACGCAGGCACGTCCCGGACGGTCCGCGTGCGGCCCCGCGGGTCCGGCACGCTCCGGGACCTCGCGTGATGCCCGGCCGGTTCGGACGCGTCCGCCGCGTCGCCGCCGTCCTGCTCACGGCCGTCGTCTGCCAGTCCGCGCCGGGCCGGGCGACCGCTCTGCCCGTGTCCGCCGAGCAGGCGTCCGGGGTCGTCACCTGGGCGGCGAGCGCCGACCGCATGGGCGAGGGCACCGCCGGACAGGGCTACCGGATGATCGTGCACACCAGCGTCGGCGGCGACGATCCACGCGTCCGGCTGAGCAACGCCTTCGGCGACCGGCCGCTGACCGTGGACGGCGTCTACGCCGGAGTGCGCAGCCGGGGAGCCGCCGTGCGGCCGGGCAGCAACCGGCGGCTCACCTTCGGCGGCGACCGTACGGTCATCGTCCCGACGGGTGCCACCGCCTGGAGCGACCCGCTGCCCGGCCGGCTGCGCGCCGGCACCGATCTGGTCGTCAGCCTGCACACCCCGGCCGCGGCGGGACCGGCGACCGGTCACTGGCTGGCGATGCAGACCTCCTACACCGGACAGGGCGACCACATCGCCGAGGAGAGCGGCACCAACTGGACGCAGACCACCGGCTCCTGGTGGTACCTCGACGCCGTGTCGGTACGGCCGTCCCGCCGCGCCACCGGGGCCGTGGCCGCTCTCGGCGACTCCATCACCGACGGCTGGCACTCCACCCTGGACCTGGACCGCCGCTGGCCCGACTACCTGGCGCGACGCCTGACCACAGCCCACGCGGCCGTCCAAGGCGTCGCCGACGAAGGCATCTCGGGCAACCAGGTGCTCGCCGACGGCGCCGGGCAGAGCGCCCTGAACCGGCTGGACCGGGACGTGCTGTCCCTGCCCGGTGTGCGCACCGTCCTCCTCTTCGAGGGGGTGAACGACCTCAAGGCGCACACCGGCGTCACCGCGCAGGACCTGATCGCCGGGTACCGGAAGATCGCCGAGCGGGTGCACGCGGCGGGCAAGTGCGTGGTCGCCGCCACGATCGGCCCCTTCGAGGGCTGGCCCGAATGGGACCCGGCCGCCGAGACCGTACGCCGGAAAGTGAACCAATTCATCCGCGCCGGCGGGGAGTTCGACGCGGTCACCGACTTCGACCGCACCCTGCACAGCCCCCACCACGCCGCACGGCTGCTGCCGTTCCTCGACGGCGGTGACCACCTCCACCCCGACGACAAGGGGATGCGGGCGATCGCCGACGCCGTCGCCCTCGGCAGCCTCGGCTGCACCCGCTGACCGGGGGGTTCCGGCCGGCTCACCCCGCCCCGGTCGGCTCCGGCGCGATCAGCCCCCGGCGGTAGGCGATCGCCACCGCCTCCGTACGGCTCGCGGCGCCCAGCTTGGCCAGGATGTTGGAGACGTGCACGCTCGCCGTCTTGCCGCTGATGAACAGTTCCTCGCCGATCTGCCGGTTGCTGCGGCCCCGCGCGAGGAGCCGCAGCACGTCCTGCTCCCGCGCGGTCAGCGGCGCGGCACCGGCCGGGTCCGCCGCGGTGGCGGCGGTGAGACGGGCCCGGCGGGTCAGCGCGTCGATCCGCTCCAGCAGCGGTGCCGCACCCAGCGTGGCCGCCGTCGCCCGCGCCGCACGCGCCTGCTCCGCCGCCTCCGCGCGCCGCTCGACGGCCAGCATCGCCTCGGCGCAGCGCACCTGGCAGCGCGCCTGCTCGTACACATCGCCGCTCGCGAACGCGGCGACCGCCTTCTCCCAGGCCGCCGGATCCGGGCCGGAGATGGCCGTCGCCCACTCCGCCTCGGCGCGGGCCAGCCAGGCCTGGCCCTCCGGGCCCTGCGGACGGCCCTCCTCGTCCCGTGCGGCCGAGGCGCGCGCCTGCTCCACCAGCTCGGTCGCGGTGTCCGCCCAGCGGCGCAGCGCCGGTGCGTCCCCGGCACGCCGCACTTCCGCCGCCCGGTCGGCGACCGCCGTGAGACAGAGCGCGGCGAGCCGGACGGTGACGTCGGGCCGCCGCTCCGAGTCGTCGCCCAGCGCGGTGAGCGCCGCCCGCATCCGCTCCACGGCCGCCTCCGGGTCGCCCCGCAGCGCGGCGGCGTCGGTGAGGACGATCCCGGCAATCAGCGTGCCCATCCAGTTGAACGGCCCCTCCAGCAGGACCTCGGCCCGCTCGACGGCCCCGGCGTCGCCCCGCGCCGCCGCCACGTACAGCGCGGGCCCCGCCGCGAAGGCGCCCGTGGCCGGCAGGGCGGACGCGGCCTCGGCCGCCGCGCTCAGGCACTCGTCCCACCGGCCGAGCGTGTACAGCGCCAGCAGTTGGAGATACCGCATCCCCAGCGGATACGGCGAGGACAGCAGTCCGGTCCGGCGGGCCCGCTCCAGCGCCTCGGCCAGCACGGGCAGGCACGCCTGAAGATCGCCGGCTTCCAGGCGGCTGATCGCCTGGTTGAACAGCGCGCGCATCTCCACCGGACCGTGCCCGGCGGACCGCGCCAGCTCCCGGGCCCGCCGCAGCTTCTCCTGGCCCTCCGGGGAGCGCCGGCCGCCTCCTTCGAGATTGGCCAGGGAGATCAGCAGATCGGCCCGGGCGTCGGCCATGCCCAGTTCCTCCGCGACGCGCAGGGCGCGGTGGGCGATGCTCAGGGCCGTCTCGTCCGCGCCGAGGTGACGGGCCGCAACAGCATGGGTGGCCGCCGCCCACACCCAGGTCCGCGAGGGCGGCTCGGCGGGGATGAGCGCCAGCGCCTCACTGCTGTACCGGAAGGCGGCCTGCAGCCGGTCCACGCTGAGCAGGTTGCCGGCCAGGGTGTAGCGGACCCGGGCGGCGAGCGCGGAGTCGGCGTCCTCGCCGACCTCGGCGAGCGCGGCCCGCGTCAGGGAGACCGCCCGATGGGAGTCCCCGGCCTGCACAGCCGCGGCGGAGGCCCGCAGGGTCAGGGTGACGGGTGCGATCCCGTCGGCGCTCGGCCGTGCCTCGGCCGGCACCGACGACCACAGGTCCAGCGCCGTCTCCAGATGCCGCAGCTCCTCGGCCGGCGCACCCAGCCGCCGGGCGTGGTCGGCCGCCTCCAGACAGGCGGCGAGCGCCCCCGGCAGGTCGTGGCTCTCGCGCGCGTGGTGGGCGCGCTCGGCGGCGGTCTCCGGGGCGCGGCCGCGGGCGGCGAGCAGCCGGGCGTACGCCCCGTGCAGCCGGGACCGCTCGCCGGGCAGCAGATCGGCGTAGACCGCCTCACGGGTCAGGGCGTGCCGGAAGGCGTAGGTGTCGCCGTCCCCGGGAACGAGCAGCTGCCGTCCCACGGCCTCGCGCAGCGCCGCCTCCAGCGCCTCCTCGGGGAGCCCGGCCGCCTCGCGCAGCAGGTCGTGCTCCACCCGGCGCCCGGCCACGGCGGCGGTCCGCAGCACCTGCTGGGCGGTCTCCGTCAGCTGCTCGACCCGGATGAGCAGCAGGTCCGCGAGCCCGCTGGGCACGCCGCCGGCGTCCGCGCCGGCCGCTGCGAACAGCTCCTGCGCGTAGAACGCGTTGCCCTCCGCGCGGGCCACGATGCCCCGTACGACGGCCTCGGGCAGCGGCCGGTCCTCCAGGGCCCGCACCAGCCGCGCGACCTCCGGATCGGGCAGCGGCCGCAGCTCCAGCCGCTCCACGGCCGGCAGCCGGACCAGTTCGGCGAGCAGCGGGCGCAGGGGGTGGCGGCGGTGCAGATCGTCCGCCCGATAGGAGGCGAGGACCGCGAGGCGCCGCTCGGGGCCGCCGCCCGGCCGGTGCAGCACGCCCCGGCTGAGCAGGAAGCGCAGCAGGTCCCGGGAGGACTGGTCGGCCCAGTGCAGGTCCTCCAGGACCAGCAGCAGCGGTGCCACGGCGGCGAGTTCGGCCAGCAGCCCGGCGACGTCCTCGAACAGCCGCAGCCGTCCGTCCGGGCCGCCCGCCGGGTCCGTGCCGGCGCCCAGCAGCCGGTCCACCACCGGATGCGCGGCCAGCACGGACGCGAAGCGCTCGTCGGCCGCGAGCACGCCGAGGATCTCGGTGAACGGAAGATACGGCAGGCCCACGTCACCGAGGTCCACACAGTGCCCGGTGACCACGGTGCTCCCCGCCCGCGCCGCCCGCTCCGCGACCTCGTCCAGCAGCCGTGTCTTGCCGACCCCCGCGTCCCCGGCGACCAGCACCGCCCGCGCCGCCCCACCCCGGACACGCTCCAGCACGCCGAGGAGCCGGGCCAGTTCCCCGTCCCGCCCGATCAACGGCGGCGAGGAGAAGACGATCTGCGACACGCCCCCATCCTGACACGCCGAGCGCCCCGAAGGGGCGCGGGACTGTGCCGATGTGCGGCTCCGCCGCGCGGGCGCGACCAGCCACGACGCGCTCGCGGTCGCCGTCCGCGGAGAACCCACCGAGCCGGCCAGCGTTCAACCCCCCAGCGTCTCCGCCCAGTTCCTCGGCACCCGCCCGGCAGGGCCCGGCACAGGCTGTTCGGCGGGGTGACTGGCAGGCGGGGCCAGCTCAGGACCCGAGGCGTACAACTCGTCCGTCGCGTAGTCCCAGAACCACTCCTCACCCGGCTCGAAACTCTGGATCACCGGATGCCCCGTGGCGTGGTAGTGCGCGGTGGCGTGCTTCGCGGGGGAGTCGTCGCAGCACCCGATGTGCCCGCACTGCGCGCACCGGCGCAGATGGAACCACCAGCCGCCGGCCTCCTCGCACTCCACACAGCCGGTGCCGCTGGGCGGGACGCCCGGGTCGATCGCGTCGGCCTTGTCGCTGGTGCTCATACGGCTTCCTCCGCTTGGTCGATGGACGTGTCAGGCAGCTCGGCGGTGAGCGGCAGCAGCACCTGGAAGCGGGTGTCGCCGGGCACCGACTCCACGCGCAGGCTGCCGTGGTGCTTGTTGAGGACGATCCGCCGCGAGATGTCCAGGCCGAGCCCGGTGCCCTCGCCGACCGGCTTGGTGGTGAAGAACGGGTCGAAGATCCGGTCCTTGATCTCGGGCGGGACACCGGGCCCGGTGTCCCGGAACTCCACCAGCAGCCGCTCGTGGTCGAGCGCGGTCCGCACGGTCAACGTGCCCGTTCCGCCTGCGCTGTTGATGGCGGACACCGCGTTGTCGATCAGGTTGGTCCACACCTGGTTCAGCTCCGCGGGATAGGCGGGCACCGGCGGGAGCGTGCGGTCGTACTCCTTCACGACCTGGATACCGCCGCCGATCTTTCCGGACAGCATCAGCAGGGTGCTGTCGAGGAGCTCGTGCACGTCCACCGCGCGGTAGGGCGCCCGGTCCAGCTGCGAGTACTGCTTGGCCGCGTCGACGAGATGCGAGATCCGGGTGGTGGAGTCCTCGATCTCGTTCATCAACAGCTCGGTCTCGACGGTGTAGTTGAGCCAGGCGACCGCACCGGGCAGGATCTCCTCGTCCACGGCGGCCGCGACCTGGTCCAGCCAGTCGACGTCGAGCCCGGCCTGCACGAAGGTCGGCGCCAGCTGCCAGGCCTCGCCGATGTCGTGGTCCTCCAGCCAGTCGGTGAGCAGGTCCTCCCGGTCGGCGGCCTCCAGCGGACTGAGCACCGGCGCCTTGGCGACCCGTTCGGCGGTGCGCTCCTGGATCTCGACCAGGCTCGCCAACGCGTCACGGGAGAAGGGGCCTTCGGCGATCATGCCGAGCTTGCGCCGCATCTTCGCGACCCGTTCGCGGAGCGTGGCCGTCGCCCGTACAGCCGCCGCCGCGGGGTTGTTCAGCTCGTGCGTGAGCCCAGCCGACAGCGAGCCCAGCGCCAGCAGCCTCTCCTGCTGCCCGATCGCCGCCTGGGTGCGCTTCGACCCGAAGAACAGGCCCTCCAGCAGATGCACGGCCATCGGGAACCACTCGGTCATGACGTCCGCGAAGATGTCCGCCGGCAGTACGAAGAACCGCGACGGCTCCGTCACCCGCATCGAGTTGTTGTAGACCTGCCGCACCCGGTCGCCGATGTAGGCCTGCATCGCGCCCGCGTACACCCCGCGCTGCGAGGTGCGGCCGACCTCCACGTCGTCCCCGCCGACCCGGCGGGAGAGCACGACCGTGCCCTCGATCAACACGAAGAAGCAGGTGGCCTGGTCGCCCTCGGTGTACACTGGACCGGGCTCGAACAGCTCCACCCGCCCCTCGCAGCACAACCGGCCCAGCTGTTCGGGGCTCAGCTTCTCGAAGAGAAACAGCGAGCCGATCTCCTGGGGACTGCACGGCATGATCTGCCCGCTCATGACTGTTCCAGATACCGGTGGACGAGCATCACGGCCATGGCTCCCTCTCCGACGGCGGAGGCGACCCGCTTGGCGGACTCGGCACGGGCGTCGCCCGCCACGAACACGCCGGGGACGCTGGTCTCCAGGTGGTACGGCGGCCGGTCCAGCTCCCAGCCGGCCGGCGGTCGCCCGTCGGCCGTGAGGTCGGGCCCGGCCAGGATGAACCCGCGCTCGTCGCGCAGTACCGCGTCGCCGAGCCAGTCGGTCAGCGGGGCGGCCCCGATGAACACGAACATCCACTGCGCGTCGACCCGTTCGCTCTCCCCGGTCACGGTGTCACGCAGCGTCAGCTGCTCCAGGTGGTCCGTGCCGTGCGCCGCGTCCACCACGGTGTGCGGGCGCACCGAGATGTTCGGCGCCTCGTTGATCTGCTGGATCAGGTAGTGCGACATCGAGGCCGACAGATCGGGGCCGCGCACCAGCAAGGTCACCGACTTCGCGCCCCGGGACAGATACATCGCGGCCTGGCCCGCCGAGTTGGCGCCGCCGACGATGAAGATGTCCTGCCCCTGGCAGGAGGCGGCCTCCGTCAGCGCCGAACCGTAGAACACCCCGCAGCCGGTCAGATCCATGCAGCCGGCGGCCTCCAGCTGCCGGTACTGCACGCCGGTCGCGAGGATCACGCTGTGCGCGGCGATCGCCGAGCCGTCCGCGAACCGTACGACCCGGGCGGCGCCGTTGACCTCCAGTCCCGTCACCTCGCGGGCGGTCAGGATCTCCGCGCCGAACTTCGCCGCCTGCCGGCGCGCCCGGTCGGTGAGCTGGGCGCCGGAGACGCCGTCGGGGAAGCCCAGGTAGTTCTCGATCCGGGAGCTCTGCCCGGCCTGCCCGCCGGTCGCCGACCGCTCCACCAGCACGGTCCTGAGTCCCTCGGAGGCCCCGTACACGGCCGCGCCGAGACCGGCCGGCCCGCCGCCGATCACGATCAGGTCGTAGAAATCGGCCGTCGGCGTGGTCGCCAGCCCGACCCGCGCGGCCAGCTCCGGCGCCTCGGGCTCGACCAGCGCGGTGCCGTCCGGAGTGATCACCAGCGGCAGCCGCCGCCCGTCCTGCCCGGCGGCCGCCAGCAGCCGCTGTCCCTCCGGCTCCTCCACCGAGTACCAGCGGTACGGCACCTGGTTGCGGGCGAGGAACTCGCGCACGTCCGACGAGCGCGCCGACCAGCGGTGCCCGACGACCTTGGTGCTGGGCACGGGCCGGTAGGCGCTGGTGCGCCAGGCCTGCAGCAGATCGTCCAGGACCGGGTAGAGCTTCTCCTCCGGCGGGTCCCAGGGCTTGAGCAGATAGTGGTCCAGATCGACCACGTTGATCGCGTCGATCGCCGCGTTGGTGTCCGCGTACGCGGTCAGCAGCACCCGGCGCGCCCCCGGGTACACGTCCAGCGCCAGTTCCAGGAACTCGATGCCGTTCATCTGCGGCATGCGGTAGTCGGCCAGGATCACCGCCACCAGGTCGCCGCGCAGCTTCAGCTCGCGCAGGGCCTCGAGCGCGGACTCCCCCGACTCCGCGCGCACGATCCGGTACGACTCGCCGTAGCGCCGCCGCAGATCGCGGGCGACGGCACGGGAGACCCCCGGGTCGTCGTCCACGGTCAGGATGACGGTCCGCGCTGCGTCGGCGGCCTGTGCCATACCTCTCCCACCCCGAGCGTTGGTTCCGCGGGCCGGTGTCGTGGGGACCACCGCACCGGTTCGCAAGCCATCGTATGTTCGATCGGCCCGATTCGCCCTGGGATACGGCAGGCGGCGCGATCAGCCCGGGCGCCGCTCCCCGGGCACACAGAACTCGTTGCCCCCGGGATCGGCGAGCACCCCCCACGGCTGATCGCCCTGCCCGATCTCCGCGTGCCGGGCGCCGAGCGCGAGCAGGCGGGTCACCTCGGCCGTCGCCCGACGGCTCGTGGAGGAGATCGTCGTGCCCGTGCGCGACGGTGCCCGATAGTGGGCACCAGCACCACGACACACCAGCACCACGACAGCGGCGACGACGAGGAGACCCACGGATGACACGCCCGATCACGGCAGGGGTGGACGGCACTCAGGAGAGCCTGGCCGCGCTGGACTGGGCGGGCCGGGAGGCCGTACGCCGCGGGCTGCCCCTGCGCGTGGTGCACGCCTGGCGGTACGCCGAGTCGCTGGCCATCGCCGACCGGATCACCCAGCGGGGATGGGCGTCGGAAGGAGTGGCGGAGGCCGTGCGCGCCGTCTCCGAGCGGCATCCGGAGCTGGAGGTGAGCGTCGACGTGGTCGAGGGCGAGCCCGTGCACGCGCTGGCCCGTGCCGCGGCGGAGGCGGAGATGCTGGTGCTGGGCTCGCGCGGGCACGGGCCCGTGCTCGGGTTCCTGCTGGGCTCGGTCGGCCAGCAGGTGATCGCCGAGGCGGCCCGGCCGGTGGTCCTGGTGCGCGCCGGGGACCAGCCGGCGTCCGAGGCCGCCGGACGGGACGTCGTGGTCGGCCAGCACGGCGACCCCGAGGACAGCGCGGCCACGCTGCGGTTCGCGTTCGAGACGGCGGCGGCCCGCGGCGCGGCCGTCCGGGCCGTCCGGGCGTGGACCCTGCCGCCGGTCTTCGCCTACAGCCCCGGCTCGCTCAAGCTCCTGGACGACGCGGGCGGTCTCGAGCCCTACGAGCAGCAGGCGCTCACCGAGGCGCTGCGGCCCTGGCGGGAACGGTTCCCGGACGTGCGCGTGGCCGAGCACGTCGAGATGGGAAGCGCGGGCCAGGTGCTGCTGTCGCTGGCCGACCGGGCCCAGCTGATGGTCGTCGGGCGCCGGGCACACCGTACGGCCGTGGGCGCCCGGATCGGCTCGGTCGCGCACGGGATGCTGCACCACGCCGAGTGCCCGGTCGCGGTGGTCCCGCACGAGTGAGCTACTCGGCCTCGGTCGGCTCCAGGCCGGCCCGCGCCTTGGGCAGCACGTTGTCGATGTAGTCCTCGACGGCCGTGTCGAGGCCTATGTCGTGCTGGGCGCGCTCGGACAGGTACCAGCGGTGTTCCAGGAGTTCGTGGTAGATCTCGGCCGGGTCCATCGAGCCGCGCAGCCGGGGCGGTACGGCCCGCACGGTGGGCCGGAACACGTCCCGCACCCACCGGTGGGCCAGGACTTCCGGGCGGGCGGCAAGCGGATCGCCGGGCGCGTAGTCGTCCTGGGTGGCCATCCAGCTCTCCAGGTCGTTCAGCAGCCGCCGCGCCTGGTTCTCCTCCGCGTCCAGGCCGGTCAGCCGCAACAACTGCCGTTGGTGGTGGCCGGCGTCGACGACCTTCGGCACGAAGGTGACCGTGTCGCCGTTGGAGGAGTGCTCGATCTGCATCTCGGCCACGTCGAAACCGAGGTCGTTCAGCCGGCGGATCCGGCGTTCGATGTAGTGGTACTTGCCCGCCGGGTACACCGAGGTGCGGGTCAGCTCCTGCCACAGGCCCTGGTACCGGGTGCAGATCTCGTGCCCGAACTCCACCGGGTCGACGGACGGGTGCAGCGCACCGGACGCCTCCAGGTCCAGCAGTTCGCCGCTGATGTTCACCCGGGCCAGGTCCAGGTCGTACTCCCGCTGGCCCGGGCTCAGTCGCGGGTGCAGATCGCCGGTCTCGGCGTCGACCAGATACGCGGCGTAGGCGCCCGCGTCCCGCCGGAAGAGGGTGTTGGACAGCGAGCAGTCGCCCCAGGCGAACCCGGCCAGGTGCAGCCGGACCAGCAGCACGGCGAGGGCGTCCATCAGCCGGTGCATTGTCGCCGGGCGCATGGTCGTCTCGAACATCGACCGGTACGGCATCGAGCCGCGCAGATGCCGGGTGATCAGGACCGGCTCCAATGGGGCGCCCGAGCGGTCGGTGCGGCCGGTGACCACGGCGAGCGGGTCGACGGCGGGGATGCCGAGCCGGTCCAGGTCGCGCAGCAGCCCGTACTCGCGCAGCGCGGGCCGCTCGGCCAGCTCCTTGACGGCGATCACCTCGTCGCCGGCGTGCGCGTACCGCACCACGTGCCGGGAGATGCCCCTCGGGAGCGGCACGAGGTACTCCTCGGGCCACTCCGCCAGGGGCACGTCCCAGGGCAGGGCGAGCAGGAGCGCGGGATGCTCCGGGTTCGTGGCGCTGATCTGCAAGGCCATGGCACGAACCCTAAGGCCCCGCCCGCGTGTTCTAGGAGGCCCGGTCCCGTGCCTGCTCGGCCGCCGCGCGCACGGGACCCCGGTGGACCGGCCCGTGACCGGGCAGCAGGGTGTCGCCGTCCAACGCGCCGATCGTCTCCAGGGAGGCCAGGACACCGGCCCGCTCGTGGTGGAAGAAGTCGAGCAGTATCTGCGGTCCCTCGACCCGCGAGGTCGCGTGGCCGCTGACCAGGGCGTCGCCGGAGATGACGATGCCCGCCTCGGGGAGGTGGTAGACGCAGTGACCGCCGGTGTGGCCCGGGGTGTGCACGGGCACAGGGCGGCCGGGCAGGTCCAGGGGGCCCTCGCCCGGGAACGGCTCGGGAGCGGTGACGGGGTTGTGGTCGGTGCCGCCGACGCGGATCACATGGGCCGCCCAGGGCAGGACGCCCGGCCGCCAGGCGTTGCGCACCACGTCGCCGATGGAGGCCTGCTGCAGGAACTCCCGCCGGGCGTGCGGTACTTCGGCCGGGTGCAGATAGACCGGCGTGCCGTGGATGGCGCGCAGATACTCGGCCGAGCCCAGATGGTCGTTGTGCGCGTGGGTGATCAGCACGGCGGCGACCGCCTCCGGGGAACTGCCCACCTCGGCGAGGGATTCGAGGACTCCCTGGCGGTCTCCCGGATAGCCGGTGTCCACCAGGGTGACGGCGTCCCCGTCCTTCAGGATGACCCAGTTGACGTGGTTGCCGTGCACCAGATAGGTGCCGTCGGCGACTTGGTGTACCTCTGCCCGCATGATCTCCCCGAACCCTGTGACCGACCGTCCGGGACAGCCAACCAGATGTGCCGGCGCTCGCGCACCGGTGGGTCGCGTCACTGCACGCCGTGCGGCCGGAACTGGATGCTGATGCGCGGCCCCGAGGCCCGGGCCGTCTTCGGTACGCAGTGCTCCCAGGTCCGCTGACAGGAGCCGCCCATCACGATCAGGTCGCCGTGGCCGAGCGGCCGCCGCAGCGTCGTACCGCCTCCGCCCGCCGGACGCAGCAGCAGGTCCCGGGGCGCGCCGACGGAGAGGATCGCGACCATGGTGTCCTCGCGGGCACCTCGCCCGATCCGGTCCCCGTGCCAGGCCACGCTGTCCCGGCCGTCGCGGTAGAAGCACAGCCCTGCGGTCGTGAAGGGCTCGCCCAGCTCCTCGGCGTAGTGCTGGGACAAAGCGTCACGGGCCTCGTCCAGCACCGGGTGGGGGAGCGGGGCGTGCGCCTTGTAGAAGGCCAGCAGGCGCGGCACGGTCACCACGTTGTCGTACATCTTGCGGCGCTCCGCCCGCCACGGCACGTCCGCCACCAGCTCCTCGAACAGCGCGTCGGCCCCGCTCAGCCAGCCCGGCAGGACGTCGATCCAGGCGCCGGCGCCCAGCTCGGTCCGGCGCAGCCCGTCGAGGGGCCCGAGCCGCAGCTCGTCGGTCTGGTCGAAGAGGGAGCCCTGGAGGTGCGTGGACATGGATCCAGCGTACCCCTTAATCGAAAATGCGTTCCCCTCCGATCGGGTCTTTCGATACAACGATGTATCGGATACATTTCTGTATCGAACAGGGAGGGTCGAATGGAGGACACACCCAAGCGCGTCACCCGGCGCCGGGTCCACACCCGCGCCAGGCTGCTTCAGGCCGCGTTCGAGGTGTTCGCGGCCAAGGGGTTCGGGCGGGTCTCCATCGAGGAGGTCTGCGAGGCAGCGGGCTTCAGCCGCGGCGCCTTCTACTCGAACTTCGCCACGCTGGACGAGCTGTTCTTCGCGCTCTACCGGGAGCGCGCCGACCTCATCGCCTCCCAGGTGACCGAGGCGCTCACCCAGGACGGGCCCGGACTGGACGTGCCGACGGCCGTGGACCGGGTCACCGAGGTGCTGCTGCTCGACGTGGACTGGCTGCTGGTCAAGACCGACTTCCTGGTGCACGCCGCCCGCGACCCCGAGATCGCCCGGGCCCTCCTCGACCACCGCGCCCGGCTCCGCGAGGCGGTCGCCGACCGGCTCTTCCGGGCCCGCGGCCACACCGAACTGCCCGCCGTGCTCGGTGACGTGGACGGCGCCGCGCACGCGGTCGTCGCCGCGTACGACGGCGTCACCGTCCAGCTCCTGCTGGACAAGGACGTCGAGGCCGCCCGGGCCTGGCTCAAACAGCTGGTCACCGCCCTGCTCACGGACGGCAGCCGCACCCCCGCACCACCCCGCACGACCCCCGCATGAGGACCGTCAGGAAGGACACAGTCACGATGGACGCGGACGTCATCGTCGTCGGAGCGGGCCTCGCCGGCCTGGTCGCGGCGCACGAGCTCACCAGCCGGGGCCGCCGGGTGGCCCTGGTCGACCAGGAGAACGCGAACAACCTCGGCGGACAGGCGTTCTGGTCCTTCGGCGGGCTCTTCCTCGTCGGCTCCCCGGAGCAGCGCCGCCTCGGCATCAAGGACTCCTTCGACCTCGCCTGGAGCGACTGGCAGGGCAGCGCGCGGTTCGACCGGCACGACGACGAGGACTCCTGGGCGGTGCGCTGGGCCCGCGCCTACGTCGAGTTCGCGGCCGGCGAGAAGCGGTCCTGGCTCAAGGGGCACGGCATCGAGCTGCTGCCGACCGTCGGCTGGGCCGAGCGCGGCGACCTCAGGGCCGGCGGGCACGGCAACTCGGTGCCCCGCTTCCACATCGCCTGGGGCACCGGCACCGGCGTGGTCGAGCCGTTCGTGAACCACGCGCGCCAGGCCGCCCGGGACGGACTGCTGACCTTCCACCACCGCCACCGGGTCGACGAGCTGGTCATCGAGGACGGCACCGCGCGTGGGGTGCGCGGCACGGTGCTCGCCGAGGACCGCTCGGCGCGCGGGGTCGCCTCCAACCGCGACCGCGTCGGCGACTTCGAACTCACCGCCCAGGCGGTCGTCGTCACCACCGGCGGCATCGGCGCCGACCACGACATCGTCCGTCGTCACTGGCCCGCCCGGCTCGGCACCCCGCCGGCCGAGATGGTCACCGGCGTCCCCGCCTACGTCGACGGCCGGATGCTCGACATCAGCGCCGAGGCCGGCGTCCGGCTGGTCAACCGGGACCGCATGTGGCACTACACCGAGGGCCTGCGGAACTGGGACCCGATCTGGCCCGGCCACGGCATCCGTATCCTGCCCGGCCCGTCGTCCGTCTGGCTCGACGCCCTCGGCCGCCGGCTGCCGGACCCCTGCCTGCCGGGCTACGACACCCTCAACACCCTCAAGTACCTGCGCACCACCGAGGACATCGCCGGATACGACCACTCCTGGTTCATCCTCACCCGGAAGATCATCGAGAAGGAGTTCGCGCTCTCCGGCTCCGAGCAGAATCCGGACATCACCGCCAAGGACCGCAAGGCCGTGCTGCGCGACCGGCTGCTCGGCAAGGGCGCGCCCGCACCGGTGCAGGCCTTCCTCGACAAGGGCGCGGACTTCGTGACCGCGGGCAACCTGGGGCAACTGGTCGGGAAGATGAACGCCCTGACCGACAAGCCACTGCTGGACGCGGCCGAGGTACGCCGCCAGATCGAGGCCCGCGACCTGCAGATAGCCAACCCCTACAGCAAGGACTCCCAGGTCCAGGGCATCCGCAACGCCCGCCGCTACATCGGTGACCGGCTCGGCCGGGTCGCCACCCCGCACCGCCTCCTCGACCCCGCCGCGGGCCCGCTCATCGGCGTCCGGCTGCATGTGCTGACCCGTAAGACCCTCGGCGGCATCCAGACCGACCTCGACTCCCGCGCCCTGTCCGCCGACGGCACGCCGATCGAGGGGCTGTACGCGGCGGGCGAGGTGGCCGGCTTCGGCGGCGGCGGTGTGCACGGCTACAACGCGCTGGAGGGCACCTTCCTCGGCGGCTGCCTGTTCTCCGGCCGGGCCGCGGGCCGGCACGCGGCCACGCAAACGGGCTGACCTCAGCCCTTCAGCAGCTCCAGCAGGACCTGCGCGTGGCTCTGCTCCGGTGTCTTGGACGCGGTCAGCAGGGTCACGCGCTTGGTGCGGGCCGCCTTGCGCAGGCCGTCGAGGAGTTCGGCGGCCTCCGGAGCATCGAGCTCCGCCTCGTAGCGGCCCCTGAACTTCTCGTACGAGCCGCCCCCGTGGTACCACTTGCGCAGTTCGGTGGACGGCGTGAGCGCCTTCGGCCACTCGTCCACATGGGCCGCGTCCTTGGCGAGGCCGCGCGGCCACAGGCGGTCGACGAGGACGCGCAGGCCGTCGTCGGCTTCGGGCGGGTCGTAGATCCTGCGCACACGCACGCTCACGGTCGGGCCCCTCTCGGGTCGCGGACGGTCCCGCGAGCGTACTGCGGCGGCCCCCGGCCACCCTGTCGCGACGCGGGGCGAGGTGTCCTGAACAAGGCGGAAACCGTGTCCGGAACATGACGGAAACCGGGCCCTCGCCACCCCTAGTCTGTATCACCCGGCACTTCCTCCAGGAGCCGCATGTGACGCCACCCAGCAGACAGCCCCTCCGACGCCGTACCGCGGTCCTCGCCACCGTCCCCGTCGCCCTCGCGGCACTCGTCGGCGCCACCGGAGCCACGGTGCCGGGCAGGGCCGGCGCCTCCGGCGCGGGCGACCCCTACTTCCCGCTCAGCGGCAACGGTGGCTACCACGTCCGGCACTACGACCTGACGCTCCGGTACGACACCTCCGCCCGGCACCTCGATGGCCGGGCCGTCCTCGCCGCCCGCGCCACCGAGAACCTCAGCCGCTTCGACCTAGACCTGAAGGGCCTGAAGGTCACCGGCGTCACCGTCGACGGCGCGCCCGCGGCGTTCCGGCGCGACGGCCAGGAACTCGTCGTCACCCCACGCCAGATTCTGTGCGCGGGCCGGGACTTCCGGGTCACCGTCACCTACGACGGCCACCCGAAGCCGGTCACCGACCCCGACGGCAGCGCGGACGGCTGGATACCCACCGACGACGGCGCCTTCGTCGCCGGCGAGCCCCAGGGCGCGATGACCTGGTTCCCGGCGAACAGCCACCCCAAGGACACGTCGTCGTACGACATCACCGTCACCGTCCCCCAGGGGCGCACGGCCGTCTCCAACGGCGTGCTGCTCGGCCGACGCACCGAGCACGGCCGTACGACCTTCCACTGGCGCGAGACCCAGCCGATGGCCGCCTACCTGGCCACGGTCACCATCGGAAAGTTCGACGTCGAGCAGTACACCACCCACGACGGCATCCACGTGTACAACGCCGTCGACCCGCGCGAGGCGAGCGCGGCCGCACCGGTGCTGAAGAAGCTGCCGTCCGTCCTGAGTTGGGAGAGCAAGCTGTTCGGGCCGTACCCGTTCCGCTCCGCCGGGTCGATCGTCGACCACGCGGACGTCGGCTACGCCCTGGAGACCCAGACCCGGCCGCTCTACGACTCCGCACCCGACATCGGCACCCTCGTCCACGAGAACGCCCACCAGTGGTTCGGCGACTCCGTCTCCCTGACCGCCTGGAAGGACATCTGGCTCAACGAGGGCTTCGCCACCTACGCCGAGTGGCTGTACACCGAGCAGCACGGCGGCGACAGCGCCCAGAAGACCTTCGACGCCCTCTACGCCCGCCCGGCCCGCGACCACCTGTGGGCCTTTCCGCCCGGCGACCCGGGCAGCGGCAGGAACATCTTCGACACGCCCGTCTACGCCCGCGGCGCCATGACCCTGCACGAACTGCGCAAGGCCGTGGGCGACCGGGACTTCTTCCGGATCCTGCGTGCCTGGACGGCCGGACACCGCGGCGGCCACGGTACGACGGCACAGTTCAAGGGGCTGGCCGAGCGCATCTCGGGCAAGCGGCTGGACGGGCTGTTCCACACCTGGCTGTTCACCAAAGGCAAGCCGAACAGCGCCTGAACCCTGACCGGTTCCAAACATGTGTCGGCCAGGGTCGACACCATGATCCATCGCAGAACCGCCGTCGCTCTCCTCGCCTCCCCGCTGCTGCTCACCGGCTGCGGCGGCGGAGCCGAGGCGACCGAGCGCCGGACTCCCCCCACCCGCCCGGCACCCACCGCCACGCCCACCCCCGCGCTCCAGGCGGAGCAGGCACACCAGGGCATACCGGGCCTCGGTCCCGCGAGGTCGGCGGCGATACCCGAGCGCTGCGAGCAGGCAGTCGTCGTCACCGGGCGCGGGAAGGACTCCCCGCTCTGCACGGTCGCCCTGCACCAGCGCACCGCCGCCGGCTGGCAGACGGGCGCCCGCTGGCCCGGCCACAACGCCCGTCGCGGCTGGAGCGCCCACCACGTACTGGACGACCTGCGCTCCCCGCTCGGCGTCTACACCCTCTCCGACGCCGGCGGCCTGCTCCCGGATCCCGGCAGCAGGCTGCCGTACCACCGGTCCGGCGGTTTCCACTCGCCCGGCACCGGCTTCGAGGGCGAACCGCTGGAGGGCTGCTTCGACTACGTCATCGCGATCGACTACAACCGCCGGCCCGGCACCTCCCCGCTGGACTGGACCCGGCCGCTCGGCCCGAAGCGCGGCGGCGGAGTCTGGCTGCACGTCGACCACGGCGGGCCCACCCACGGCTGCGTCAGCGTCGCCAAGTGCCATATGAAGGAACTGCTGCGCACCCTCGACCCGGAACGGCACCCGGTCGTCGTCATGGGCTTCGCCGACTGGCTCGCCGTCTGAACCGCCTAGGATCCGAACCCGTGTGCGCACATGTACTGGTCGCCGAGGACGACGAGAAACAGGCCGAACTGATCCGCCGCTCCCTGCTGGCCGAGGGACACACCGCAACCGTCGTGCACGACGGCGCCGCCGCGCTGGACGCCGCCCGCAGCCTCGGACCCGACCTCGTCGTCCTGGACCTGATGCTCCCGGTCGTCGACGGCTTCGGCGTGTGCCGGGCGCTGCGCGGCGGCGCGGACCCGGAGATACCGGTGGTCATGCTCACCGCCCGCTCCGCCGAGGACGACCTGCTGCTCGGTCTCGAACTGGGCGCCGACGACTACATGACCAAGCCGTACAGCCCGCGCGAGCTGATGGCCCGCATCCGCACGGTGCTCAGGCGCAGCGGGCGCGGCGTCGGCACCCGGGACGACGACCCGGTCGTACGGGCAGCCGGGATCAGCGTCGATCCCGTACGGCACGAGGTGCGCTGCGGCGGTGCGACCGTGGACTGCACGCCCGCCGAGTTCCAGATCCTGCTGGCCATGGCCGCGGAGCCGGAACGGGTGTTCACCCGGCGGCAGTTGCTGCAGTGCACCCGCGGCTTCGACCGGGCCTCCACCGAGCGGGCCGTCGACGTCCACATCATGAACCTGCGCCGCAAGATCGAGACCGATCCGCGCCGGCCGGTACGGCTGGTAACCGTGTTCGGCGTCGGCTACAAGCTGAGCGGCACCCGGCCGTGAGGCGGCGGCAGCCCCGAGCGGGGTGGGGGGCTTCCGTGAGGCGGCGGCAGCCCCGAGCGGGGTGGGGGGCTTCCGTGAGATGCGGGCGGGCGCGAGCGGGGTGGGGGGCTTCCGCGAGCTGCCCGCGGCTTCGGGACGGGCGGAGGCGTCCGTGAGGCGTCGATCGCTCCGAGTCCGGCCGGGCATGCCCGGGCAGCGCGGGCAGGGCGGCGCCGGCCCGCAGGCGCCCATGCGGCGGCGGATCCCGCTGCGCAAGCGGCTTCTCGTCCGGCTGCTGTCCGTCTCCGCCCTGATCGCGGTCTGTTCGGTGGCCGCCACCGCCTGGCTCGCGGTGACCACCACCACCAGCGCCCTGAAGGAGGAGCAGGGCCAGGACCTCGCGGCCGACAACAGCATCCTGGCCCGGCTCAGCGGATACGCCGCCACCCACTCCGACTGGACGGACGTCCGCCGCACCGTCCGGCAGCTGGCCGCCGAGACAGGACGCCGGATCGCCCTCACCACCGCCGACCGCACCCTCGTCGCCGACTCCGCGCCCCGCGGCACCCCGATGCCGCCCCGGCCCGCCGCCACCGTCGACCCGCTGCGCACCGACACCTACAGCGAGACCGGCGCCCAGCTCAGCGGCATCGACCCGCGCGTGGTCGGCCCCTACCGGCTCCCGGCGAAGGAACGAGCGCAACTGGAGGCGCTGGCCGCCAAACGCAGGCAGTGCTACGAGCACTACGGCCTCCAGCCCGGCACCGTCCACACGGCGAGCGGGCGGCCCGTCGTCACCCTGCCCGACGGCACCGACCCGGCCGGCTACGGCGCGGAGATGTGCGAGGACGGACGGCTCAACGCGCCCACGACGACGGAACGCAAGGCCCTGGCCGACCTCACCGACCTCGCCCGGCCCTGCCTGAAACAGGCCGGACTTGATTTCGGCGGGCAGCTCTTCCTCACCTTCGACCCCAGCGGCAAGGACCCCTTCGGCGGCGGCTACCTCGTCGCCAAGTACGCCAGAGTGGGCAAGGAGGCGACGGCGCGGGCCGCCCAGCACTGCATCCTGACCGCCCGACGCACCCAACTGGAGCCCTACGTGGCCCCGGTGGCCGACCTGTTCCTCGGCATCGGCGA
Source organism: Streptomyces sp. NPDC052107 (assembly GCF_040680215.1). Classification (NCBI taxonomy): domain Bacteria; kingdom Bacillati; phylum Actinomycetota; class Actinomycetes; order Kitasatosporales; family Streptomycetaceae; genus Streptomyces; species Streptomyces sp. NPDC052107. The sequence goes on along the minus strand of NZ_JBFAWG010000029.1, from coordinate 19,335 downwards.
CCAGAACACCTCCCGCTTCGACATGTCCCCGGCCAACAAGGCCAAGGTGATCGGCGCGGCCGGACTGGTCCTCGCCGTCACCGTCGCCGTGACCGCCCTCGTCGCCATCCGGCTGGTACGGCCGCTGCGCGCGCTGACCGAGGCCGCCCAGCAGCCGCCCGAACTGCACGTACGGGTCCCGGTGACCACCCGGGACGAGACCGGCATCCTCGCCGAGGCCTTCAACGACCTGACCGAGCGCCGCGCACGCCTGGAGGCGCAGCGCAAGGCGATGGTCAGCGACATCGCACACGAGCTGCGCAGCCCGCTCACCAACATCCGCGGCTGGCTGGAGGTCGTCCGCGACGGAGTCGTCGAGCCCGACCCGCCCCTGCTGGACTCGCTGCACGAGGAGGCGCTCGTCCTCCAGCGGATCATCGACGACCTGCAGGACCTCTCCGCCGCCGACGCCGGCACCCTGCGGCTGCACCGCGAGCCGCTGCGGGCCGGTGATCTGCTGGACCAGGTGGCCGCCGCCCACCGGGTCGCCGCCGACGCCGCCGGGGTCGCCCTGCGCACCGAGACCGGCGCCGGCGCCTGGCTCGACGCCGACCCGGTGCGGATGCGGCAGGCCCTCGGGAACCTGGTCTCCAACGCGCTGCGGCACACCCCGGCCGACGGCACGGTCACGCTCGCCGCCCGCCGGGACGGCGCCGACGTCGTGCTGACCGTCACCGACACCGGCTCGGGCATCGCGCCCGAGGACCTGCCGCACGTCTTCGACCGGTTCTGGCGTGCCGAGAAGTCCCGCAGCCGCCGCACCGGCGGCAGCGGCCTGGGCCTGCCGATCGTGCGCCACCTGCTCGCCGCCCACAACGGCACGGCCGAGGCCGCGAGCGAGCCCGGCCAGGGCTCCGTCTTCACCCTGCGGCTGCCCGCGGCCGGCCCACCCGCGGACCCCACCTGACCGCCTCCGGTTCCCCGTGCGCACCAGGGGTACTCCGCTCGCGCGGCGCAGTCGAGGGAGGCCAGGCCATGAGCGCACCGGAGAACCTGCCGGTCGTGTCCACGCTCGCGGAGGTGGCCCGCCTGGTGGACGAGCAGCAGGGCCTGTACGTCCGCTGGTCCCTGGTGCCCGGCACCGACCTCGCCGAGGTCTCCAGCACCGACGACCTCACCGGCGTCCCCATGCCCGGGCTGTCCGCCAGTTCGCTCGACATCGAGAGCTGGTGGGATGACCGCTCGGGGGAGCTGTGGGTGGCCCGCCGCCTCTACGACTACACGCACCTGCCGCACGGCAAGGGGCCACAAGGGGCCCGGTGTCCGTCCCTGGGTCCTGCGGCGCCGGGAGGCCGCCCGGGGCCCCGACAACGAGCCCCTCGTGACCGATGCTGAGCCGTTGTGCTGGATCGCGGACGAGGTGATCGACGCGGCGAAGGCCGAGGTGGCGCGGCAGGAACGGGCGTGGGGGACGCTGCGCCGCGGTGGCCGCTGAGGTCCGGACCGCGGGTGCCCGGGTCAGCCGGAGCTTGGCCGGGAGCGGGCGCGGCGGTGCAGTGCCCGGCGCTCCAGCTCGGTCGTCCCGCCCCAGACGCCGATGCCCTGTCCCGTCTCCAGCGCCCAGTCCAGGCACTCCTCCCGGACGGCGCACCGGCCGCAGACCGCCTTGGCGCGCTGGGTCTGCACATGCGCCGGACCGGTGGTGCCGATGGGGAAGAACAGGTCGGGGTCCTCGTGACGGCACGCGGCGTGGTCGCGCCAGTTCTCCATGGAAGTCTCCCGGATCCGATCGAAATCGTCGGTGTCTGTCGAATGCGTACTGCGTGCTTGCGGGTTCGGGTGACCGGTCGCGGCGGCGTGAAACGGCGTGTGCGACAAGGGATCGCGCGGCGACGGCGATTCGGCCACGGGTGCGCGTACGGCCCGGGGCGAGCCGTACGCGTTCAACGGGCCGGGAACGGTGCGGACGGGCCACCGGGCCGTGGGCACCCGTGCCCGACCGGGCACCGGGGGCGCGGAGTTGAGGGCGACCGGGACCGCCGTCCGCCGCGCCACCGCCCGACCACCGTACTGCGCGGGGCCCTTGCGCCGGTGCGAAACGGATAATCCGAAACGGATAATCCGAAACGGATAAAGCATAAACGGATGAAACGTGACGGGGCCGTCAGTGGCGCAGTGCCTCGGCCGCCGTCGCCGTCACCGCCTCGGCCAGTGCGGCCAGCGCGGGGGAGTCCAGCTTCCACTGCTGCCGGTACAGCGTGACGTCCATCCACTCCTCGGGCGCGAGGAGCACCAGCCGTTCGGCGCCGGCCTCTCCCTGATCGTCGCCATCGGCGCCCAGAACGCCTTCGTCCTGCGGCAGGGGGTGCGCCGGGACGCGGTGCTCGCCGTGGTGGGCATCTGCGCCCTGTCCGACGCGGTGCTCATCGCGGTCGGCGTCGGCGGGGTCGGGGCGGTCGTGGTGGCGTGGCCGGGCGCGGTCCGGGCGGTCGGGATCGTGGGCGGCCTCTTCCTGCTCGGCTACGGCGTCCTCGCGTCCCGCCCGGTGCTCAGGCCGGGTACGGCCGGGCTGAGCACCGAGGGGGAGGCCGCGGGCTCCCGGCGCCGCGCGGTGCTCACCTGTCTGGCGATGACCTGGCTGAACCCGCACGTCTACCTGGACACCGTGTTCCTGCTCGGCTCCCTCGCCGCCGACCGGGGCGCGCTGCGCTGGACCTTCGGGCTCGGTGCCGCGCTCGCCAGCGTGTGCTGGTTCGCCGCGCTCGCCTTCGGTGCCCGGCTGCTCGGACCGCTTCCTGGCCCGCCCGGCGGCGTGGCGGGTGCTGGACGGTCTGGTCGCAGTCACCATGCTGGTGCTGGGGGTCACGCTCGTGGCCGGATCCTGAGGCCGGATCCTGAGGCCGGGTCCTGGGCAAAACCCGTTCGATGTGCACTGGGTCCGCTGAGATAGTTAGGCTCTCGAATCGAAAAGATGTAGCGAGCAACCTCTATCGGCAACAGGACATCCGTGGACACGACCGAGAGCAGCACCACCGAACCCGACGCCGCGACGGACGCGGCGGCTCCGCCCCGGCGCGGCTGGCGCCGCTGGGCGATGGACACCCGTCCGCTGAGCATCCCGGCCTACCGGCGCCTGTGGACGTCGACCATCGTCACCGCCGTCGGCAGCCAGCTCACCGCCGTCGCCGTGCCCAAGCAGATCTACGACGTCACGCACTCCTCGGCGTGGGTCGGCTATGCGAGCCTGGCCGGTCTGGTGCCCATGGTGGCGTTCGCGCTGTGGGGCGGCGCGGTCGCCGACACCGTGGACCGCCGCAAGCTGCTGCTGGTCACCAACACCGGCATCGCGGTCACCTCGCTGCTGTTCTGGGCACAGGCCGTCACCGGGATGAACTCCGTCGCCGTCCTCATGGTGCTGCTCGCGTGCCAGCAGGCGTTCTTCGGCCTCAACGCCCCGGCCCGCAACGCCTCCATCGCCCGGCTGGTCCCCGCCGGGCAGCTGCCCGCCGCCAACGCGCTCGGTTCCACGGTCATGCAGACCGGCCTGGTCGCCGGCCCCCTGCTCGCCGGTGTGCTGATCCCGGTCATCGGGCTGCCCGCGCTGTACCTCATCGACGCCGTGGCGCTGTGCGTGACCGTGTGGGCCGTCTTCCGGCTGCCCGCGCTGCCACCGCTCGGCGAGGCCGCCGTCCGCCGGGCCGGGGTGCGCGAGATTGCCGCCGGGTTCCGGTACATCTCCCGGCACAAGGTGCTGCTGCTGTCCTTCCTCGCCGACATCGTCGCCATGGTCCTCGGCATGCCACGCGCCCTGTTCCCGCAGCTCGCGGCGCAGACGTACCACTCCTACGGCGAGGGGCTCGCGCTCGGTGTGCTGTTCGCCGGCATCCCGGTCGGCGCGGTGCTCGGCGGTCTGTTCTCCGGGGTGTTCTCGCGGGCCCGCCGGCACGGCTGGATGGTCATCGGGGCGGTCGTCGGCTGGGGCGTGGCCATCGCCGGGTTCGGGCTGAGCCGCGATCTCTGGGTGGCCCTGGCCTTCCTCGCCGCGGCCGGTGTCGCCGACATGGTCTCGATGGTGTTCCGCGGCGCGATCCTGCTGTCGGCCGCGACCGACGAGATGCGCGGCCGGATGCAGGGCGTGTTCACGGTGGTCGTCGCGGGCGGGCCGCGCCTGGCCGACGTGCTGCACGGCACGGCCGGCTCGGCCTTCGGCCCGCGCGCCGCGGTGGCGGGCGGCGGCGCGCTGGTCGTCGTGGTGATGCTGGCCCTGGCCGCCGTGGTACCGGCGCTGCGCCGCTACCGGATCTGAGTCACACCAGACCGCCGCGCCCCTTGGTCGTGTACTGGTCCATCAGCTTGCCCCGGGTCGTCTCCAGGCGGTGGGCGAGGATCTCGGCCACCGTCCGCACCAGCGAGAGCCCGAGCAGCGGGTCCTCCACGCACAGCGCGAGCACCGATGGCCCGTCGAACTCGTAGGCGCGTACGTCGGTGAAGGCCACGGCGCCGAAATCCCACTGGTACGGCGGGAACAGCCAGGACCAGCCGAGCATGTCGCCCGCGCCGAGCGTGGCCACGGTGACCCGCTGCCGGGAGGTGACCTGCTGGTCCAGGTGGACCGCGCCGGAACGGATCACCCAGAACCGGTCGGCCGTGCCGCCCGCCTCGAAGATGCGGGTGTCCTCCGGGAACGAGACCTCCTTGGCCAGTTCCATAAGGCGCTCGCGCTGCGCCTGGGGCAGGGCGGTCAGCAGTTTTATCGCTTTGGTCATGGCGCGGGGCTCCTCGCCGAGGGTCCGGGGGTGCTTTCCCTAAGCCCATTTCAGCCGCTGCCGCCCCTACGGGCACCTTGAAGGACGCGGATTTCCCCGACACGTGGGTCCGCAGCCGCTTCCGGGCAGCAAGAAGCCCTGGCTGGACGGGGGAAGCCAGCCAGGGCCGTCTGCGGTGACGCCGTGGAGGGAGGAAGGACGGTTCCGGTCACCTCCGGCATCACGTATGTATGAACGATAAACCATCCGGCGGTTGTTGTACCAATCGGTAGCGGGTCAGGTGACCTGTTTCACGCCCTCCGTCCCGACCGGCCTCCCGCCCGGACAGACGATCTCCTCCAGCACTCGCGCCACCGCCTCGAACGTCCACGCCCGGGCCGTCGCCTCCTGTGCGCCGTCCGGATCCGTCGCCGTCAGGTTCTGTGCGCGTTCCCGCCAGGCCCGCTCCTCCGCGGCCGCGTGTTCCCGGCCGCGCTGGATGCGCCGCAGCAATTCGTCCGCGTCCACGACATCGGTCATACCCGTCTGGTACCCGCGAAGCCGCGGTGATGGACACGGAAGCCGACGGTGTTTGACGGCTCCGCATGAGGTGAGGCGAAAAGGAGGAACCTGGCAGCCCGGGCATGGCTCAGGGAGGAAGGGATGCGCGACAAGCACCGCACCAGCTGCTCGGCGACGCTGCGGGAACCGCGCCGCCAGCCGTGCCGGCCTGCCGAAGCCCGCAGAACCGTGGAGCGCGTGGTGACCGAACGGTGCCGGGCCCGCGCCATGCCCTGCGGCGAAGCGGCCATGGAGGACGCCCTGCTGGTCACCTCGGAGCTCACCACCAACGCCATCCTGCACGGCGGCGGCATCACCGGTTTCGACGTCGACGTGGACTCCGGGGGCGTACGGGTGTCGGTGAGCGACAACAGCGACGAGCTGCCGGTGGCCGCCGCACCCGTCGACGACTGCGGCCACGTCCGGCTCGGCGGCCGGGGCTGGCCCATCGTCTGCCGCCTGTCCCGGGACATCCGGGTGGTGCAGCTGCCCTGCGGGGGCAAGCGCATCACGGCCGTCGTACCGCTGCACTGAAGCCGTGCGGAAGTTCCGCCCCTGGGGTGTTTGCTCCCCGTAGCGAGGGGCAGGCGGAATCTCGTGCTTCGGACCGGAGGCGCGCGCCCAGCAGGAACCGTACGACTGCCCGGGTCCCCCTCTCGGCGGGACCGGGCGACCGACCCGCGGCGAACCCTGACACCACCGTTCGGGCCCGGCCCGGGAAGCCCCTTCCGCCGTGTGCCCTGAAACCACGTTCAGGAGCGATTCCGCATGCTGACCGACATGTCGACAACTTGTCCCGGCACGCACACCACGGACTCGGCCGCCGCCGCACCCGCGCGGCGGCCCCATGACGACGCCCCCGACACCGCGGCGCTGTTCACCCGGCTGGCGGAGCTGGACGACGGCCCCGAGCGGGACGCCGCACGCGACGAACTCGTCGCGGCATGGCTGCCCATGGCCCACCGGATCGCCGGCCGCTTCCGCGACCGGGGCGAGTCCGTCGAGGACCTGCGGCAGGTGGCGGCCCTCGGGCTGGTCAAGGCCATCGACCGGTTCGACCCCTCCCGCGGAGCCTTCGAGAGCTACGCCGTGCCGACCATCACCGGCGAGGTCAAGCGCCACTTCCGGGACCGGATGTGGGCCCTGAGGGTGCCGCGCCGGGTGCAGGAACTGCGCAACCGGGTGCGTGTGGCCCGGCGCGAGCTCGCCCAGCACCCCGGCAGCCCCGAACCCACCCTCGCCGCCCTGGCCGCCCACACCGGACTCACCGAGGAGGAGGTCGGCGCGGGCCTGGAGGCCCTGGAGAGCTTCAGCACCCTGTCCCTGGACGCCGAACTGTCCACCGGCGACGACGGCTACAGCCTCGCCGACACCCTCGGGGCGACGGACACCTCCTACGACGTCGTGGTCGACCGCGAGGCCGCCAAGGAGGGGCTGCGCCGGCTGCCCGAGCGGGAACGGGCCATCCTCTACATGCGGTTTTTCGAGGACATGACGCAGAGCCGCATCGCCGACCGGCTGGGCATCTCCCAGATGCACGTCTCCCGGCTGATCAGCCGCAGCTGCGCCCGCGTCCGCGACGAGGCCATGGGCCGGCGCGCGTGCGGGACGGACCCGGCATGAGCGCACGGCCGACGGACCGTCACTTCTTCGGCCGTTCCGCGCCGGTGGTGAGGCCCAGCGGCCGGGCCAGGCCCGAGACCGCCTCGTCCAGCCGCTGCAGATGGCGCAGCACCCGGTCGGTGACCCGGCCGTAGCGCGGGGTGCGCAGAGATCCCGGCTCCAGCATCGAGGCGATGCTGGGGCCGGTCTCGATCACCGCCGTGGCACGCGGGTCGGCGACATGCGCGGCGATCGCCTCGATGTTGTGCACGATCCGCGCGCCCGCCCCGCGCAGCCGGGGATCCGCGGCGATCGACGGGTGCGTCGGCAGCAGCTCGGCCGTGGCCGCGAGCGAGCGCCCGTGGTAGGCGCAGGTCTCCAGCAGCGCCACCACGTACCGGGCGGTGTCCCGGCGTGAGCGCAGCGGGGTGATCGGATGGGTCAACGGCTGGGTGGCCGCGCGCAGATCGGCCAGCGCCTGGTCCAGATCGCGCGCCTGCTCCACCAGATCGGCACCCGCCCCGCCGCTCAACTGGTCGACGGCGGCCCGGGTGACCTCGGCGAGCCGGTCCAGGACCGTGACGAGGAGTTCGTTGGTACGGCGGTTGGTGTGGATCGGCAGCACCACCGCCGCCGCGATCACCCCGCAGGCCGCGCCGAGCGCCGTCTCCTCCACCCGCAGCACCAGCACCGCCATGCTGTAGGTGTTCAGCAGCGTGTACAGCAGCCCCAGCATCGCCGTGACGAAGAACGACATCAGCGTGTACGACAGGGGCGCGGTGTAGAACATCGCGAAGATGAACACCAGCACCAGGCCGAACGCCGTCCAGGTGTGGTGCCCGACCAGACCGGCGAGCACGATACCGGCCACCACGCCGAGGACCGTGCCCACCAGCCGGCGGTAGCCCTTCACCAGGATCTCGCCGGTCGAGGCGGTGTTGATGAACACGATCCAGCAGGTCAGCACCGCCCAGTACCAGCGCTGACCGGACAGCAGTTCGCCGCCCGCGATGGCCAGCATGGAGCCGACGCCCACCTGGACCGCGGCCCGTGTCGTGGGCCGCTTCAGACCGCTCGGCCCCGGCTCCTCCGCCTCGGCCTCCTCGCCCGCCTCGATCGCGGCGTCCTCCGCGTCCAGCTCCTCGCGCGAGCGGGTCGTCGCCGGGGTGTCGTCGGACTCGTCCTGCGGCCCGTCCAGCGCGACCCGCAGACCCAGCGCGGCCCGGGCCGCCTCGCCGAGCCCACGGAAGACGTCCTGCACGGCCGGCGAGGCCTTGGGCAGGTTCTCCTCCTCGCGGTAGCCCAGCAGCCGGTTGCGCATCTGGGCGAGCGCGGTGCCCCGGGCCTCGCCGACCGGCCGCAGCATCAGCAGCCGCAGGGCCTGCAGATCCCGGCGCAGCGCCGCCGTGGCCTCGTCCCGCACCGGCAGCTCCCCGCCGGAGGGCAGCGCGGCGCCCGGCAGATGCAGGGTGAGGGTGTCGGTCCGTTCGGCGCTGCGCGCGGTGAGCAGCAGCAGTCCGAGCCGCTCGGAGGCGATCTCGGCGTCCGCGATCCGGCGCTGCAGCAGCCGGGCCACCGCCGCGTCGGAGGTGCCGTCCTCCAGCCGCCCCTGGATCAGCAGCGCCGTCTCGTGCAGCCGCGCGGTGGCGGTGCGCAGATCGTCCAGGACCTTGTCCACCTCGTCCGGCCCGGCGTCCAGCAACTCGGTCTGGACGGCGATCAGCTGCGCGAGCCGGGCGCGGAACGCCCGCCGCAGCCGGTCCAGGGTGCCCGACGGGGTCTGCGGCAGCAGCACGAAGCGCGCGGCGGCACCGCATGCGAAGGCCACGCAGATGACCCCGTACAGCGCGGGCAGCGCCGCGGTGGTCGCGCGCACGAACAGGGAGAGGAAGTAGATCTGAAAGCCGATCAGACCGAGCGCCGTACCCCGGTCGCCGAACCGGCGGCTGTAGACGGCACAGAAGATGAGGACGACGAAGAACAGGTCCCCGACAACCACCCGTTGGTTCAGCAGCGCGCCCAGCGACACCGACGCCAGTGCCACCGGCAGGCCGAGCGCGAGCGTCACCGCCTGCGCCGAGCGCTGCTTCTCCCGGATGGCGAAGGTCGACACCATCGCCGCCATGGCACCGGCGACCAGTTGCGGCACCGGCACCCGCAGGACGGCCAGGACGGCGAGGGCGAGCGCGATCGCGATGACCGTGCGCAGTCCGGCGGTGAGCCGCAGCAGCCCGGGATCGTACGCCGCGAGCCGGTCCCACATCCGTACCCGCCCCGACCGTCCCGCTGTGCTCACGCCGCCGCGCTCTCTCCCGTGCCAGAAATCGATCTCCGACCCAGCATCGCACGACCGCCCGCGGCTACCTGCCCTCGGCCAGGGTCGCCGCCACCAGGGCGTTGGCGTGGCCGTGCCCGAGACCGTGCTCGGACTTGAGCCAGCCGACCAGTTCCATGTGCTTGGTCAGCGGCGAGGAACGGATCAGCTCCTGCCACTCGGCGATCGGGCGGCCGTACTCCTTCTCGATCGAGGGAAAGTAGCTCGCCGGGCCCTTGACGGTGTTCTCGGCCATGGTCGGTGTGTCCCATCCGTGTGACGTTCGCTGATCACCGGGTAGGACCGCCGATCCGCGGCGAAGTGATCGGCGGCCCCGGTGATCCACGTCACATCAGGTGCTCCGGGCGCCCTAACTCTCCACCCGGGCCCGTACCTGTTCCGGTGTCAGATACGCGTCGGTGAACTCGAAGTCCTTCAGCCGGGCCGCCTTGCGGGCCTGGAAGCCGGTGCGGACGAAATCGTCGCCGGCGACCGCGTTCAGCAGCCAGTTGGTCATCACCCGGGCCTTGGCGACGTTGGTGCGCAGCGCCGACCAATGGTAGCCGCGGGCCACCGCCTGGGCCGGCAGCCCGCGCAGCTCGACGCCGAGCGGCTTGGACACCGCGTCCTTGCCGCCGAGGTCGACGACCAGACCCAGGTCGTGGTGCACGTACGGCGTCAGCGGCTGTCCCCGCAGGGTCGCGATGACGTTGTCGGCGACCTTCTTGCCCTGGCGCATGGCGTGCTGCGCGGTGGGCGGGCAGACCGCGCCCGGCTCGCCCTTGGCCTCGTCGGGCACGGCGGCCGCGTCCCCGAGCGCGAACACGCCGTCGTGCCCCGGGAGGCACATCTCGGCGGTCACCGCCAGCCGGCCGCGGACCGTCTCCGCGCCGAGCGTGGCGATCAGCGGGCTGGCGACCACGCCGGCCGTCCAGATCAGCGTGTGCGTCGGCACCACCCGGCCGTCGGTGAAGGTGACCTCCTCCGCGCCGGCCTTGTCGATCGACACGCCCAGCGACACCTCGATGCCGCGCCGCCCCAGGATCTCCTGCGCGCTGCGTCCGAGCTTCTCGCCCAGCTCGGGCATCAGCTTGGGCGCGATGTCGATCAGATGCCACTTGATCAGGCCGGGATCCAGACGCGGGTAGCGCTGTACGGCGGCGTGCGTCAGCCGTTGCAGACAGGCGGCGGTCTCGGTGCCGGCGTATCCGCCGCCGACCACCACGAACTGCAGCCGCGCGGCCCGCTCCGCCGGGTCGTCGCTGGCGTCCGCGAGGTCGAGCTGCGAGATGACGTGGTCGCGGATGTAGGCGGCCTCGGCCAGGGTCTTCATCCCGAAGGCGTGCTCGGTCAGCCCCGGGATGTCGAAGGTGCGGGTCACGCTGCCCGGTGCCAGCACGATGTAGTCGTAGGGCTCGTTGACGGTCTTGTCCGTGATGGTGCGGACGACGCACACCTTGGACCTCAGGTCCACACCGATCGCGCCGCCCGGGATGATCCGGGTGCGGTACTTCTTGCTGCGGCGCAGGCTCAGGGCGATCGACTGCGGCGTCAGCACACCGGAGGCGACCTGGGGCAGCAGGGGCAGATACAGCTGGTAGGAGTACGGCGTCACCAGGGTGACGTCGGCCTCGGCGGGAGCGAGTTTCCGCTCCAGGCGGCGCACGCACGCAACTCCGGCGAAGCCTGCGCCGACCACCAGGATCCTGGGTCGTGTCACGGTGTTCATCCCTTTCTCCGGCTCCGGGCGTTCCGACTGACGCTGTTCGCTTGCCCCGGATCGGCGCGCACCACCTTTGATCCCACCGTGCCCCGAGCCGTTCCGCCAGCCAGGTGCGGCAGGCAGCCGAACGTGTGGGCACCAGCATGCCCCCGCCCGGGTATGGAGTAACCGGCTGTCGCACAGATACACGTCGTACACACGCCGCGGTCACCACGGCAGGAACACGTGGATGTCCTTGCCCTCGTCGTCGACGACGACGCTGACCTGCGTGCACAGCGTGTGCACCAGGTGCCAGCCGATGCCGCCGCCGCCCGTGCGCGGGTGGAAGGGCCGCGGTTCCGGCTTGGTGGTGTTCGTGTCGTGCATCGTCACGTGCACGCCGTCGAAGGTGCGGCGCATCCGCAGACCGAACGGCCCCGGCGCGTACTGGATCACGTTCGCGGCCAGCTCCGTCACGACCAGCAGTATGTCGTCCCAGTACTCGGGCGCGGCGGGCGGCGCCTCGGTGGCGAGCGCGCAGAGGAAGTCCTCCGCGGCGAGCCGGGCCTCCGTGACGTTGCGCAGTTCACCGGCGAAGGAGAAGGTGCGCTCGTACCCGTCCTCCGAGGGCGGTGTGTCGTCCCCACGTGGCTGCGTCGCCATCTCGCAATCCCCAGTCCTTGGCGGTCGGGGGGCGTGACGGGGCCCTCCGGCCAGGACGGCTGTCGGTGCTGATCTCATTCTGTGCTGCGAGTTCCCGCAGCACGGCGGGATATCCGTCCGCCCCGGCTCGTGCCCCCTGCGGATGCGCCCACCCGGTGGAGGACGTCAGCGGAAGACGTCGTCCGGCTCGTCCCAGTCCGCCGGCTCCTGCGCGAGACGCGTCGCCCGGGACCGCGCCTGGTACATCGCGTCGATCTCGGCGGCGTAGTGCCGCACGATGACGTCCCGGCGCAGCTTCATCGACGGGGTGAGCAGTCCGTTGTCCGGGGCGAACGGCTCCGGGAGCACACGGTAGACCCGGATGGACTCCGCGCGGGAGACGGCGCTGTTGGCGGAGGCGACGGCCCGCGCGATCTCCTCCCGCAGCGCGTTCTCCTCACGGCTCTCCCGGCCCGGACTGTCGCCCTGGAGCGCCAGGGAGCCCCGCCAGTGCGCGAGGAAGTCCGGGTCCAGGGTGATCAGGGCGCCGACACAGGGCCGGTCGTCGCCGATCACGACCGCCTGGTGGACCAGCGGATGCATGCGCAGCCGCTGCTCCAGGGGGGCCGGGGCGACACTCTTGCCGCCGCTGGTGACGATGACGTCCTTCTTGCGCCCGGTGATCGTCAGATACCCCTCGGAGTCCAGCCGCCCGATGTCCCCGGTGGCCAGCCAGCCGCCGCGCAGCGCGGCCCGTGTCGCCGGCTCGTCGCCGACATAGCCCTGGAACACCGACGGGCCGCGCACCAGGATCTCCCCGTCGTCGGCCACCCGGACCTCGGTGCCCGGCAGCGGCCGGCCGACCGTACCGGACTTCTCCCGGCCGAGCGGCTGCATGGTGATCCCGCCGGAGGCCTCGGTGAGGCCGTACCCGTCGTGGATGTACACCCCGATGCCCTCGTAGAACAGGTTCAGTTCTCGGTTGAGCGAGGAACCGCCGGAGCTGCCGCGCACCACGCGTCCGCCGAGCGCCGCGCGCAGCCTGCGGTACACCGTCCGCTCGTACAGGGCGTGTTGCAGCCTCAGCTCGAACCCGGGCCCAGGCCCGGTGCCCAGCCGGTGGCGCTCCCGCGCCTGGGCGAAGTCCCGGGCGGTCTGCGCGGCCCGCTCGAACAGCGCACCCCGGCCCGCCTGTTCGGCCGCCTGCAGGAACTTCTTGTAGAGCTTCTCGAACACCGACGGCACGCCGTACAGATACGTCGGCCGGAACGTGGTCAGAGCCGAGGCCAGCGACGCCTCGGTCAGCTCCGGCTCGTGCGCCATCAGGGCGCCGCCGCGCACACACACCAGCATGATCATCATGCCGTACACATGGGAGAACGGCAGAAACGCCAGCACGGACGGCTGCTCGCCGGGCGGAGCCGCGGTGTGCCTCCAGCCGGCCAGGTACGTGTCGCAGGGATAGGCGAGGCCCCGGTGGCTGAGCGCGCAGCCCTGGGGACGGCCGGAGGTGCCGGAGGTGTAGACGACCGCCGCGGTGGCGTCCGGCAGCACGATCCGGCGCAGCGACTCCACCGTGGTGTACGGCACGATGGCGCCCCGCTCGACGAGTGCCGGCAGCGCGCCCGTGTCCAGCTGCCAGACGTGGCGCAGCCGCGGCAGCCCGGCGCACACCGTGCCGACGGTCATGACGCCCTGCTCGTCCTCCACGACCACGGCCACACAGCCGGCGTCCCGCAGGATCCACTCGACCTGGTCCCGTGAGGAGGCCGGATGGATCGGCACGACCTCGGCGCCCACGGCCCACAGCGCATGGCTGAACACCGTCCACTCGTAGCGGGTGCGGGACATCAGGGCCACCCGGTGGCCGGGGGAGATCCCGGCGGCGATCAGCCCCTTGGCCAGGTCGACCACCTCGTCGCGCAGCTCGACGGCCGTCACCTGCCGCCACACGGTGGCGGCGGAGTCCACACGATGGGCGAGCACCGGCAGGGTGGGACTGCGCTCCGCGGTGTCGAAGACGCTGTCGGCCAGGCCGCCGCTGAGCGGCGGGGCAACGGTGGGAGCGAGGGCGACGTCGCGCATGCGCTGCTCCTGGATGTACAGAGGGTCACACCGCCGATCGGCTCGGTGTCGGCGGTGCTCGAATGTAGCCCAGCGGACCGCGTTCGGTGCCGGGAACGGGGAAGTCGTGATCGACTGATGATGCGGGCGTGTCCCGGGGACTCGGCAGACATGAGTCATGTGAACCCCGAACCCGAGCGGACCGCCGGGCTGGAGCCCGGCGGCTCGGTTCCGCCCGGCGAGACCCCGCCCGCCGAGAGCAGCCTGCCCGGGGCCGGGCCCCGCGAGACGCACAACCCGCCCCGGGGCTGGGCCAAGGCTCCGCTGACGCTGATCCTCGTCATCGTCGCCCTGGTCGCGCTGTTCTTCCTGGTGTACGCCCTGGTGCTGATCGTCTGACCGCGGGCGATCAGCCCTGGGTACGCCGGACGCACTCGGCGACGACGTCCCGCAGGTCGCCGCCGTGCTCCAGCAGCCGACGCTGCTCGCGCGCCCCGTTGCCGCGCCGCAACAGCTCCGTGATGCCCCGCTCGGCGCGCTCGGCGTCGCCGACGGCGGTGAGCGCGTCCCCGGTGTGGGTGAGCAGCGACCGCAGCACCTGTGAGGCGGGCTCGGGCCGCATGGTCGCCGGGTCGAGCAGGTTCTCCTCCAGGCCGAACCGGGCGGCCTGCCAGTCGGCGAGCCGCAGCAGGCTCACGGTGTGGTCGGGCGCCGGCCGGCCCGCCTGCCAGTCCCGTGCGGCCGTCTCCACGAGCCCGCGGGTCAGCGTCGCGATCAGCACGGCGGTGTCCGCACCGAGGCACACGTCCGCCACCCGGACCTCCACCGTCGGATAGCGGGCGGACAGCCGCGCGTCGAAGTAGACCATCCTGCTGTCCAGCAGGGCACCGGTGGCCACCATGTCCGCCACTCGCCGGTGATACCGCTCGGCCGACTCGAACGGCTCGGTCGGCCCGGCCGACGGCCAGCGGTTCCACACCCGGCTGCGGTAGCTGGCGTAGCTCGTGTCCCGTCCCTGCCAGAACGGCGAGTTCGCACTGATCGCACGGAGCACCGGGAGCCATGCGCGGATCCGGTCCAGGACGGCGATGCCCTCCTCGTCGGACTCCACGCACACATGCACATGGCAGCCGCACACCAGCTGCTCCCAGGTCGGTATCCCGTAGTGCTCGGCGAGCCACTGGTAGCGCGCGTTCACGCTGAGGGAGGGGCTGACCGGCAGGGGAGAGGTGGCCAGCGCCGCGACCGCGCAGCCGAGCTCCCCGGCGTGCCGCGCCGCCTCCTTGCGGCAGCGCACGATCTCCTCGCCGAGGTCCGCCATCTTCGCCTGCGGATGCGTGGCGAACTCCAGCATCTGCCGGAACAGCTCCTTCTCGAAGACGTTCTGCCCCGGATCGTCATGGGCGACCCGGGCGAGGACGGCCGCCGCCAGCGCCTTCGGTTCGCCGCTGTCGGGGTCGACCAGAAGGAGCTCCTCCTCCACTCCCACGGTGCGCACCTGGTGCCACCCTTCCGTGTCCATGCCACGACGGGCAGTCGAGGCTCCGTACGACCCCCGACTGCCCCTGGGCGGGCCGCCGACACCTGGTTTTCAGTGCTCCGGCGCCAGCCAGACCGTCGCGAGCGGCGGCAGCGTGAGCTTCAGGAACCCGTCCTCGGGCTTCATCAGTTCCTCGTCGCCGACCCCGCTGCCGCCGTATCGGACGTCGTCGGTGTTCAGCTCCTCCTGCCAGGCGGGGATCTCGTCGGGGACCCACAGCCGGTAGTCGTGCCGGACGACCGGGGAGAAGTTCGACACCGCGAGCAGCGGGGAGCCGTCGGCGGAGAAGCGCAGGAACGCGAAGACGTTGTCGTCCGCCGCGTCGCACAGCACCCACCGGAACCCGCCCGGGTCGGAATCCCGCTGCCACAGCGCAGGCGTCGCCCGGTACACGGTGTTCAGGTCCCGCACCAGATCCCGCACGCCCCGGTGGTCCCCGGCCGAGTGGTAGTCGTCGCCGAGCAGCCACCACTCGGGGCCGTGCGCCTCGGACCATTCGGCTCCCTGGGCGAACTCCTGCCCCATGAACAACAGCTGTTTGCCCGGATGGGCCCACATGAAGCCCAGATAGGCGCGGTGGGTGGCCCGCCGCTGCCACCAGTCGCCCGGCATCTTCGACACCAGCGCCTGCTTGCCGTGCACCACCTCGTCGTGGGAGATCGGCAGGACGTAGTTCTCGCTGTAGGCGTACACCATCGAGAAGGTCATCTCGTTGTGGTGGTACTTGCGGTGCACCGGCTCCTTCTGGATGTACTGCAGCGAGTCGTGCATCCAGCCCATGTTCCACTTCAGTCCGAAGCCGAGCCCACCGCTGTCCGTCGGCCGGGTCACCCCGTCCCAGGCGGTGGACTCCTCGGCGATGGTCACCACGCCCGGGCAGCGCCGGTACACGGTGGCGTTCACCTCCTGCAGGAAGGCCACCGCGTCCAGGTCCTCCCGCCCGCCGAACACGTTCGGCTCCCACTGGCCGGAGTCCCGCGAGTAGTCGAGGTAGAGCATCGAGGCGACGGCGTCCACCCGCAGCCCGTCGATGTGGAACTCCTGACACCAGTACACCGCGTTGGCGACGAGGAAGTTTCGCACCTCGGTGCGGCCGAAGTCGAACTCGTACGTCCCCCAGTCCGGGTGCTCGGCGCGCGTCGCGTTCCCGGGCTCGTACAGCGGATCCCCGTCGAACCGGGCCAGCGCCCAGTCGTCCTTGGGGAAGTGCGCCGGCACCCAGTCCATGATCACACCGATGCCGGCCCGATGCAGCGCGTCCACCAGGTACCTGAAGTCGTCCGGGGAGCCGAGGCGGGGCGTCGGAGCATAGTAGGAGGTGACCTGGTAGCCCCAGGAGCCGCTGAACGGATGCCCGGCGACCGGCATCAGCTCGACATGCGTGAAGCCCATCTCCTTGACGTACGCGGGCAGTTCGCCAGCCAGTTGACGGTACGTCAGTCCTGGTCGCCATGACGGCAGATGGACCTCGTACACCGAGAACGGCGCCTGGTGCACGGGCCTGTCATCCCGGTGTGCCATCCACTCCGCGTCGCCCCACTCGTGCCGCGAGACCGCGACGACCGACGCGGTGTCCGGCGGCGTCTCCGTGCACCGCGCCATCGGGTCGGCCTTGAGGAAGCGATGGCCGTAGCGCGAGGTGATCTCGAACTTGTATCGGGCGCCCTCGCCGATCCCGGGCAGGAACAGCTCCCACACACCGGACGCGCCGAGCGAGCGCATCGGGTACTGCGTGCCGTCCCAGTACGTGAAGTCCCCGGCCACCCGCAGCCCCTGGGCGTTGGGCGCCCACACGGTGAAGCGGGTGCCGGTCACGCCCTGGTGCGTCATCGGCTCCGCACCGAGCGCCTGCCACAGCTGCTCGTGCCGGCCCTCCCGGATCAGATGCAGGTCCAGCTCGCCCAGGGCGGGCAGGAAGCGGTACGGGTCGTGCACTTCCTGCTCGGCGTCGTCGTAGGTCACCAGCAGGGTGTACGGCGGGATCTCCGGGTACGGCAGGACGGCCGCGAAGAGACCGTCGCCCTCCGAGCGAAGGGGGCTGCCCATTCCGTCGACCACCACGTGCACCGTGCGCGCGTTCGGGCGCAGTGCCCGGAACAGGGTGCCGCCCGGCACCGGGTGGGCGCCGAGCAGGGCATGCGGATCGTGGTGGGTGCCGCCGAGCAGCCGGCCGCGATCGGCCGCGTCGAGGGGCAGGGCCTGGGCCGGCGCGGGACCGGCGGCCTCGGGGAGCGAGGTGTCGCGCAGAGCCATGACGTCATCCTCCCCACACGGCGAGCCGCTTGATCGCCGCCATCGGTACCGGCAGCCAGTCGGGCCGGTGTCTTGCCTCGTACAGCACCTCGTAGACCGCCCTGTCCGTCTCGTGCGCGCGCAGCAGCGCGTGCTTCTTGCGTGGATCCCAGCCGGCACGGGCCGCGTAGCCCGCGCAGAACGCCTCCCGGCAGCGGCGCGCCCATTCGGGTCGCCAGGGGCGGCGCTGCCGGGCCGCGTAGTCGAAGGAGCGCAGCATCCCCGCCACGTCCCGCACCGGGGACTGCGGAACACACCGCTCGGCGAGCGGCCGGGACGGCTCCCCCTCGAAGTCGATGACGAACCAGTCGCGGCCGGCCTGCAGCACCTGCCCGAGGTGCAGATCGCCGTGGATGCGCTGGGCGGGCGGCCCGGAGTCGCAGGTGGCGAGCGCCCCGAACGCGGCGCGCAGCCCGGGCACGAAGGGCAGCAGCCCCGGAACGGCGTGCGCGGCCGCGTCCAGCCGAGCGCACATCGCCGCGGCCGTACGGCCGTTCTCGCCCGGCCCGGCCGGTGGGAACGCCTCGGCCAGCGCGAGGTGCACCTCGGCCATGGCCCGGCCCAGTTCCCGGGCCTCGGCGGTGAAGTCGCCGCCGGCGGCGAGCGCGCGCAGCGCCAGCGTCCAGCCGTCGGTCGCGTCGGGCAGGAACGGCTGCAGCACGCCCAGCGTGGCCGGCTGCGGCGCGGTCGTACCGAACCAGGCCACCGGTGCCGGCACCCGGGTGCACCCCTGTGCGGCCAGCGCGGCCGTCACCTCCAGGTCCGGGTTGACGCCCGGCTGGATCCGGCGGAAGACCTTCAGGATGTACGCGTCGCCGTACACGATCGAGGAGTTGGACTGCTCGGCGTCCAGCATGCGCGGCGGAAGACCGCCGGGCAGGTGGGCGGCCGGGTCGGCCTCGAACCGCAGCGGGCCGGCCGCGCCGGGCTGCCGCAGCCGCTCCAGCAGCAGGTTCGCCGAGCGCGGGTCGTGCAGCGCGTCGTAGACCGCGAGCCCGGCGAACGGGCCCTGCTCGGCCCGCCCGATGTACGCCCGCTCCAGTCGTGGGGCGAGGTGTTCGCGCAGCCCGAGCAGCAGCTGGTAGCAGTCACCGGGCGGGGGAGTGCCGCCCGGCGTGGGCACCGGCGCGTGCGAGGCGTGCACCAGCAGATGCAGACATCCCGGGAACAGCTCGGTCACGCAGAGCACTGTCAGATCGGTGACGGGCCGGTCCTTGCCCGCGAACCAGCGTTGCTGCGGCAGCCACTGGCGCAGCAGCCCGCCCAACGAGACCAGGGGCCCGTCGAGGCCGACGGCCGTTCTCGGTCGGACAGTGATGGTCTTCGGCATGGTGACGCGTCCTTTCCTCGGCGCCGTTCGTTCAGCGACGGCGGCCGATGCGGGATGCGACTCGGGTGAGCCGGAACCAGTAGAAGCCATGGCCTTGCAGGGTCAGCAGGTAGGGAAGTTCACCGATGGCGGGGAATCGCACCCCGCCGATCAGCTCGACCGGGTGCCGGCCGTCGTAGACCCGCAGGTCGAGCTCGGTGGGCTGGGCGAAGCGGGAGAAGTTGTGGACGCACAGCACCAGGTCGTCGCCGTACTCGCGCAGGAACGCCAGGACCGCCGGGTTGGAGGACTGCAGTTCGGTGAAGGAGCCGAGACCGAAGGCAGGGTTCTGCTTGCGGATCTCGATCATGCGGCGGGTCCAGTGCAGCAGCGACGAGGGCGAGGACATCGACGCCTCGACGTTGGTGACCTGGTAGCCGTAGACCGGGTCCATGATCGTCGGCAGGTACAGGCGTCCCGGATCGGACGTCGAGAAGCCGGCGTTGCGGTCGGGGGTCCACTGCATGGGGGTGCGTACGGCGTCGCGGTCGCCGAGCCAGATGTTGTCGCCCATGCCGATCTCGT
>NZ_JBFAWG010000028.1:0-89268 GCF_040680215.1 Streptomyces sp. NPDC052107 | reverse complement strand
GTGGCCGTTTCTGAGCGGCCGTTTGTGACAGCGGCAGTAAGCGGCTTATCGCAAGTGCGCGATGCACGTGGGTCCGGTGGTGCAGCGTTCGCGGAGGAACGCGCTGGTGGGGGAGGCGGTGTCCCGCATGGTGGTGACCGCTTCATGGCTGCGCGCGGGTTCCGTGATCCGGCCCGTGCGCTCCACCCCTGCTCCTGAAGCACTTTCAGCAGCATCCTGAGACGCGTGGGCCCACCGGGGCCCACGCCTCGCACCAGGTGGCTACCTGCTTCCGAACCACCAGAAGATGAGGACACCCAAGCCTGTGGTGCTGGCCTGCTCCAAGTGCAGGCGCGACACGACGGGTGCCGTGGGCGTATGACGCCGAAGTCTCGGTGACTGTTGACCTTCCACGTTGACAGGACTCCTTCAGGTCAACCACAGCGGCCTCATATGCATGGCCGACAGGCTCTGAGCAGTTGCCCCAGCAATGAGGAGAGCCGTTATGAACGACTATGACGTGACAGGCCACTCGTCGCCCGAGTCGACCGCTACGAGAACACCCGTCCACGCGCCTATGTCCAGCGCACGGCGATTGCTGCGGAAGAAGGGCGGATGGATGGTGACCGCCGGGCTGACGTGCGCCCTGGCTGGACTCACCGTGGGCTGCACGTCCGACGCGGCGGCTTCCTCGTCGTCTCTTTCGACCGCGGCCACGTCCTCACCGACCGCAGCGCCCACGAGGCCCGCAGGCTCCGGCGGCGGGGCTCGGTCCGGGCCGGCCACCGGGGGTGCGACCGGAATCGTCGACACCACGTCCACGTCCGGCTTCACCATGTCGACGGCAACGGGCGCGGCGGTGACCGTCGACGAGACGTCCTCCACGAAAACCCTCGGAGCTTCGGCCAAAGCCGTGAAGAAGGGCGCAAGCGTCCTCGTCCTGGGGACGGTGGACAGCGCGACCATCACGGCGGCGCAGGTCATCGTGCAACGCGGGGGCGACGGCGGAGCCGCGGCCGCCAAGGCGGCAGGAGTGATCCCCTTCCAGCAAGGGACGCCGTCACCGTCGAAGTCGGTCGGCCAAATCCCGGACTACACCGAGGGAGAAGGGATTATCGTCAGCGGAACGACGGCGTACAAGGCGGTGAATGCCGCGCAGGCCATCGTCCCTGGCGGCATCAACGATCGTGTGGTGAAGCTGAGCGACGGCGAGTACGAAGTCCACAACATCAGCGTCAACTGGCCGCACCACGTCTTCGTCAGCAAGGACTTCAAGGTCCTCGGCTACGAGTAGCCGCCGCAACGGGGCGCCGGTGCCCATGACTAGCTCGAGAGGCGTGTCGCCAGGGGCAACCCGGCCTTTAGTCCGACCATGACGAGGGGCTGCAAGAGCTGGGTGCTGTGGCCAACCTCTGGCCCAAACGCCATATGCGCGCGACCTGCGGATGGCGAACCCCCTGGTCAGCGGACTTTCGGGTAGCCCTTGCTCGGCGGTCTTGAAAACTGTCGTGGCAGCGATGTCACCGTGGGTTCAAATCCCACCGCCTCCGCTCACTGAACAGTGAGAACGGCCCCTGACCTGGGTGTTTGGTCGGGGGCCGTTCTAGTTCCTACTGCTGTTCCCCGTCGTTCCCCATCACATCGGGCACGGATGGGGCACGATCGGGAGAGGGAGAAGGCGCGAGATGTTGGTCAAGCCGGGCAGCGAGCTGTTCCCTCAGAGGATGAGCTCTGCTTTCTCTGTGCGAAGCCGTTCAGTGACGACGGCCAAGCGGTGCGGTGGACGGGCGTAGGGGTGTCCATCTACCTTGTGGGGCTCAAAAACACGAATCCTCGTCCCGCTTTGAAGGCCGTCGCAGCAGAGGATCGGGAGCACAGGACCCCGAGCAGCGGCTCTGCCGCGTCTGGGATCGTGCTTCGTGATCCTGTCCACGGTGTACGCCGTCACCCGCCGCCTGCTGTCGCTGCCTGCGTTGCTGCTGCGGCGTGACGTCACGAAGGACGCGGAGTTGCTGGTGCTGCGCCACGAGAACGCGGTCCTGCGTCGACACGCCCCACGCCTACGCTACGAACCAGCCGACCGCCTGTGGTTCGTCGCGCTCTCACACCTGATACCGCGCCGCCGTTGGGCCGAGGTCTTCCCGATGACCCCGGCCACGTTGCCGGCCTGGCACCGCAAACTCGTCGCGAAGAAGTGGGACTACAGCCAGCGTCGCCGCCCCGGACGTCCGCCCATGGGCCCCGCAGTCAAAAACCTGGTCTTGCGCGTGGCGGCAGAGAACCCGGGATGGGGCCATCGACGCGTTCACGGCGAACTCACCCGCCTGGGCCACAAGATGGCCGCCTCCACCGGGTGGAACATCCTCAACCAGGCCGGCATCGACCCCGCCCCACGTCGTACCGGACCAACCTGGAGGCAGCTCCTCGCAGCCCAGGCCGAGCACATCGTCGCTGTCGACTTCCTGCACATCGACACCATCAACCTCAAAGGCATCTACGCCCTGGTCATGCTCGAACACGGCAGCCGCCGTGCGCACCTGCTGGGCGTCACCGCCGACCCCACCGGCCCATGGACCACCCAGGCCGCCCGCAACCTTCTCATGGACACCGGTATGAACATCGCCAGCATCAAGTTCCTGATCCGTGACCGCGGCAGCCAGTTCACCGACACCTTCGACGCCGTCTTCGCCGACGTCGGCCTGCGCGTCCTCAAAAGCACGCCCCATGTCCCGAAAGCGAACGCACACTGCGAAAGGTTCATCGGCACCCTGCGCCGCGAGCTCCTCGAGCGGACACTCATCCTCAACGAACGGCACCTGCGCCGAACCCTCACCAGGTACCTGGAGCACTACAAGGGGCACCGGCCTCACCGTGCACTGAGCTGCTGCATGGCGGCGTTGGAGGGTGTGCGGTGGGCCGGCGGTCAGTCCAGGCTGCTCAGCAGCGTCCGGCCCTCCTCCCGGGCGGCGGCCACCGCCGGCTGCCCGAGTCCGCACAGGCGCAGGCACGACGACGCGATGGCCTCGGTGTCAGCCGCATCCGGCTCACGGGAGCGCCGTATCTGGATGACAACCTCCACCAGCTGGATCAGCAGTTCACCGAGCCGCTCGGCGGGCAGGCCGCGCGTGACGTCCTCGGTCGCCGCCAGGGTGCCCAGCGTGCCGTAGCTCGACTGCAGACGACCCCGCTCGGCCCGGAAGGCGTCGAACCGCTCGGCCTGCACTTCCGGCAGCAGATAGAGAGTGCCGATGTTGTACGGAGTGCGGGAGAGGGTGCGTACGTCCATAGCGGCCACGGCGTAGAGTGCGGCGGCCGCATCCGCTTGCTCGGGCACCAGGGCCCGGATCCGGTCCACCATCTGCAGACTGGGCCGCACGGACGTCGCCAGCAGCTCGGCGAGGATCTCCTCCTTGGTGGCGAAGTGGTAGTAGAGCGAGGCCTGCCTGATGCCGACCCGCTCGGCGATCATGCGGGTGCTGGTGCTGGTGATCCCATGGTCGACGAAGAGCGCCCCGGCGGCGTCGAGGATCTGTTCCCGGGCGGAGGTGCCATGGTCGGACGGCGGCGTGTGCCGGGGCCTGCCTTGACGGGGACGCGTCGTCGTCATGGCCCCATCCTGCCACCAGGTGTCCGCCCTGCGGCCTCCGGTCACGCGGACGCCGTGTACGCCCGCCAGCCACCGAAGCGGGTGATGTCGGGCGCGCCCTCGACGGCGTACGGCTCGACGAGGAAGCCGCAGACCTGCCGCCCGTCGGCCAGTTCGACGGTGCCGATGGTCATCGGCGCGGGCACGGCGGCGGTGAACGCCCCGAACCCGGCTGCGGGCAGCCGCCAGATCTCGCCCTCGATGCCCGTCCGCGCGTCGCCGCCTGACGAAGTGGCGTGACCCGCCCCGGCGCCGGCGTCCCGCCCGCCCTCGGTGACCCGGAGCAGGCCCGGCTTGGGCGGCTCGGTGGCCAGGGCGTACAGCCGGTAGCCGCCTGCGGTGCGGGCCGGGCCGGTCAGGGTGCCGCCGGCCTGCACCAACTGGGCATTGAGGGGCTGACCGGTGAGGTGGGCGCCGACCACGAACAGGTCGAGCCCAGGGTTGGCGAACCGCTCGGCCAGCGCGGCCAGGGCGCGGTCGGAGAAGGCCGGTCCGGTGAACATCACGCTGAACGGCAGGCCGTCCACGAACCCGGCGGGAACGGCGAGCGAGGCGCAGTCCAGCAGGTTGGCGAAGTTGGTGAACCGTCCCAACCGGGCGTTGGCGCCGACCGGGTCGGCCGCCACCTCATCGAGGGTGGGATGCCAGGTGGTGGTCGGCGTCAGGAGAGCTGTACAGCCGTCGAGCACCGTGCGTCCGGCGGCTCCGAGCGCGGCGAGCCTGGCGGTGTCGGCGGCCCAGTCGGCGGCGGTCTTCTCCCGGCCTGCCAGCACGATGGCGGCGACGGTCGGATCGAGGTCCGCCCCGATCAGGTCGCGGTGCTTTTCCAGATGCGCGCCCACGGCGGCGTACCGCTCGGCGACGAACGCGCCGCCGTACAGCAGGTCCGCGGCCTGAAGCAGCGGGGTGATGTCGGTTTCGACGATCTCCGTCCCGGTGCCCGCCAGGCGGGCGACGGCGGCGTCGAAGGCTTCGCGCCAGCCGTCGGCCATGCCGTTCAGATGCTCCCCGGCCGGTACGGCGATCCGCGGGCGCGCGGGGGGCGGCGGAAGCTGGGTGCCGGTGCGGGAGAGCGGATCGGCCGGATCGGGGCCTTCGATGAACTCCGCGGCGGTGCGGGCGAGTTGCAGGTCGCGGGCGAAGACGGTCACGCAGTCGAGCGTGTAGCAGGCGGGGACCACCCCGGTCACGGGCACCAGACCCTTGGTGGGCTTGACGCCGACGATGCCGTTGAGGGCGGCGGGCACCCGCCCGGAGCCGGCCGTGTCGGTGCCGAGCGCGATGTCGGCGACGCCCAGCGCCACCGCGACGGCGGATCCGGAGGACGACCCGCCGGAGATGCGGGCCGCGTCCCAGGCGTTGCGCACAGCGCCGTAGGGGCTGCGGGTGCCGACCAGGCCGGTGGCGAACTGGTCCAGGTTGGTCTTGCCGAGCACCACCGCGCCGGCCGCGCGCAGCCGCGCCACCGCGGGCGCGTCGGCCTGCGGTTCGTAGGCGTACGACGGGGCGCCCGCGGTGGTGGGGAGGCCGGCCACGTCGATGTTGTCCTTGACGGCTGCCACCAGGCCGGCCAGCGGCAGCGCCGGGTCGACACCGGCCGCCTCGGCGAGCACCTCCTCGCGTGGCCTGAGGTGGATCCAGATCTCGGGCCGGCCGACGCCCTCGATCCGGTCGTAGGCGGCCTGGACGCGTGCGGTCGGTGTCATGGCGTTCATGCCCGCACCGCCGCGAGGATCTGGCCGGGGGCGACCTGCTCACCGGGCTTGACGTAGATCTCCAGCAGTGTCCCGGCGGTGGGGGCGTTCACCTTGGACTCCATTTTCATCGCCTCCAGGGAGAGGATCGCATCGCCGCTCGCGATGGTGGCGCCTGGCTCGGCGGCGATCTGCCAGACCGTGGCGGTGTACGGCGCGGTGACCGGGACCGCCCCGTCCGGCAGGGTGACGGCGGCGGTGGCGGTCACGGGTTCGGGATCGTCGGCGCGGTCGAACTCTCCCGCGGCTCGCCAGCGTTGCTTCTCGGCCTCGAAGGCGGTGCTCTGCCGCCGGCGGAACGCGGCGATCGAGTCGGCCTCCGCGGCGAGGAAGGCGTTGTACTCGGCGATCGAGAAGGTGCCCTCCTCGGTCGCGAAGTCACCGCGCCCGGCGTCGGTCTCGGCCCGCAGTTCGAGTAGTTCCTCCGCGGTGACGGGATACCACTCGATGCGGTCGAAGAAGCGCAGCGCCCACGGCGAGTCCCGGAACAGGCCGCCCTTACGGAACCGGTTCCAGATCTGCACGGTGCGGCCGACGAACTGGTAGCCGCCGGGGCCTTCCATGCCGTAGATGCACAAGTAGGCGCCGCCGATGCCGACGGAGTTCTCCGCGGTCCAGGTGCGGGCCGGGTTGTACTTGGTGGTCACCAGGCGGTGCCGTGGGTCGAGCGGGGTGGCGACGGGGGCGCCGAGATAGACGTCGCCGAGGCCGAGCACCAGGTAGGAGGCGTCGAAGACGGTGCGGTAGACGTCGTCGGCGGTCCGAAGGCCGTTGACACGGCGGATGAACTCGATGTTCCACGGGCACCACGGGGCGTCGTCGCGCACCCCGGCCATGTACCGCTCGATGGCGAGCCGGGTGGCCGGGTCGTCCCAGCTGAGCGGCAGCCGCACCGTGCGGGAGGGGACCACCAGTTCGTCGCTGGGCGGGACTTCGTCCTCCAGCTCGCGCAGCAGGGCGGTGAGGTCACGGGCCTTCAGCCGCCGGGCATCGGTGTGGATCTGGAGGGAGCGGATGCCCGGGGTGACGTCGAGGATGCCGTCGGGCGCGTGGCCGGCGAGAGTCTCCTGCAGGGCGTGGACCCGCATCCTCAGGCCGAGGTCGAGGACCATGGGGCCGTACTCGACCAGGACGTTGTCGTCGCCGTCTCGGCGGTAGGTGACGGCGGGGCGGGCATCGGTGGCCTCCAGGCGGCCGAGTACGCCGTCGTCGCCGTCTCCGCCCGTGCTGATCAGCGTGGGGGAGGAGCGGCGGGCATCGAGGGCGGCCGCCTCGGCTTCCCTGACCGGTACGAAGCGGACGGTGTCGCCGGGGCGGAGCTGGCCGAGTTTCCACAGTTCGCCGCTGGCGACCACCGCGGGGCAGACGAACCCGCCGAGGGACGGACCGTCGGGGCCCAGGATGATCGGTGTGTCGCCGGTGAAGTCCAGGGCTCCCACCGCGTATGGCGTGTCGTGGATGTTGGAGGGGTGCAGGCCCGCCTCACCGCCGTCCTGGCGGGCCCACCGCGGCTTGGGCCCGATCAGGCGGACGCCGGTGCGGGCCGAGTTGTGGTGCACCTTGTATTCGGTGGCGTAGAGGGTGTCGATGTCCCCGCGGGTGAAGAACTCGGGCGCCGCGTGCGGCCCTTCGGTGACACCGATCCGCCAGCACGAGGTGATCGCCGGCCGGCGCTCGGGCGGGGTCGGGCCACCACCGGCCGTCGCCGAAGCTCCGGGTCGCAGCACATCCCCGGCGCGCAGCGCCCGACCGCCGTGCCCGCCGAAGCCGCCGAGGGTGAACGTCGAGGCGCTGCCCAGGTATTCGGGTACGTCGATGCCGCCCCGGACGGCCACATAGGTGCGCAGACCCGGCCCCCGGCAGGCGCCCAGCACCAGGGTGCCGCCGGCCGGGACCGTGACGGGCTCCCACAGGGCTGCCGCGCTGCCGTCCACCGTGACCGGGACGGGGGCGCCGGTGACGGCGACCACGGTGGCGGCCGAGAAGCGCAGGGTCAGCCCGCCCGCGGTGACCTCCAGGCCAGGCGCCTGGGCCGGGTTGCCGACGGCCAGATTCGCCTCGGCGAAGGAGACGGCGTCGAAGGGGCCGCTCGGCGGTACGCCCACGTGCCAGTAGCCGAGCCGGCCCGGAAGGTCCTGGACGGTGGTCATCGCGCCCGGCACCAGGACGTCGACGCGCGGCTCGGGGTCGACGGTGGTGGCGAGCGTGCTGGTGCTGTGCACCGCCTCGCGCACCTCGCTCCGCACGGCCAGCTCGCGCAGCAGGCCCAGGTTGGTGACGATACCGTCGATCCGGCTCGCGGCCAGGGCCTGGCCGAGCACGTCGAACGCGGCGTCCCGGGTGGGGCCCCTCGCGATCACCTTGGCGAGCATGGGGTCGTAGTACGGCGAGACCTCCAGACCGGTTTCGGCAAAGCCGTCGACGCGCACGCCGGGCATGTTGTCGGCGCCCTGGCCGGGGAAGGCCGCCCGGGTGATCAGGCCCGAGGACGGCAGCGAGTCCTTGCCGGAATCCTCGGCGTAGACGCGAGCCTCCACGGCATGCCCGGCGGGCGTCCACTCCCGCCCGAACACCGCGTCCTCGACCCGGCCGTCGCGGGCCAGGACGAGCATGAGTTCGACGAGGTCGACGCCGTACGCCTCCTCGGTCACCGGATGCTCGACCTGGAGGCGGGTGTTGACCTCCAGGAAGGCGGCCTCCTCGCGCACGGGGTCGTAGACGAACTCCACGGTCCCCGCGCCCCGGTAGCCGACCGAGGCGAGCAGCCGGCGCGAGGAGTCGTGCAGCAGTGCCCGCACATGAGGAGGCAGGGCCGGGGCCGGGGCCTCCTCGACGACCTTCTGGTTGCGGCGCTGCAACGAGCAGTCGCGGTCGCCGAAGACGGCGATCCGGCCGGTGCCGTCGCCGAAGACCTGCACCTCGACATGGCGGGCGGGGCGCACGAGGCGCTCCAGGAACACCCCGGCGGACCCGAAGTTGGACTCCGCGAGCGCCGCGACGCGGGCGAATGCCTCGCGCACCTCGTCGGCGGTGGCGCAGGCCTGCATGCCGATGCCGCCGCCACCGCCGGTGGCCTTGACCATCACGGGCAGCCCGATCGACTCGGCCGCGGTGACAGCCTCCTCGGCGCTTGCCAGCAGTTCCGTCCCGGCCAGCAGCGGCACTCCGGCGGCCTTGGCCAAGGCGCGTGCGGTGTGCTTCTCACCGAAGGCGGTGATCTGGTCGGCGGTCGGTCCCGCGAAACGCAGACCGGCCTCCTCGACGGCACGGGCGAAGACGGTGTTCTCGGAGAGGAAGCCGTAGCCGGGGTGGATGATGCCCGCGCCCTGGGCGAGCGCGGCCTCGATGATCGCCTCGCCGCGCAGATACGACGCGCGGGCGGGCGCCGGACCGAGGCGGACCGCGTGGTCGGCCTCGCGGACGTGCGGGGCGGCCCGGTCGGCGTCGGAGAAGACGGCGACGGTGCCCAGGCCCATCTTCCGGGCGGTGCGGATCACACGGCGGGCTATCTCACCACGGTTGGCGACGAGAACGGCGGTGGGGCGGATCACGCGCCCTCCTTCGCGGTGCGAGCGGCGTGCGCGGACCGTGAGTCACCGGCGACTGGTGCCGGCTCCACGACGATCATCCGCAGCGGAGTGGGGTTGAAGTCGTTGCACGGGTTGTTCATCTGCGGGCAGTTGGACACCATCACCAGCACATCCGTCTCGGCGCGCACCGCAACCCGACGGCCCGGCGCCGACATGCCGTCCACGATGCCCAGCGCGCCGTCCGCCTCGACGGGCACGTTCATGAACCAGTTGAGGTTGGAGACGATGTCCCGCACCCCGAGGCCACGCCGGCCGGCCTCGGCGAGGAAGTTCTCACGGCAGCCGTGCTGGAACATCACATGATGGCCGTAGCGCAGGGTGTTGGACTCCTTGCCGCACGCGCCGCCGATGGTGTCCTGGCGGTCGACCTCGTTGGCGACGACGGTCATCAACGGGCGACCCTCGCTGCTGCGCAGCACGGTGCCGGTGCGCACATAGGCGTTGCCCTGCCAGGCCAGGGTGTCGGGGACGCTGTAGCGTTCCTCGGGATCGTCCGCGTTGTAGAGCAGACAGTCGGCCGACTGGTTGCCGCCGACGTCGACGATCGTCAGGACGTGCCCCGTCCGCACCACCGCCGACCAGGGCGCGTTGGGGGCCACCGTCTCGTTCAGGACGACGGCGCCCTCGACCAGGCTCGCTCCCCGGTCCAGGGGAGAGCCCTCCGCGTACACGGCGCCCACGGGGACGGTGGAGGCGACCGTGCCGCCGGCGGCGGTCGGGTAGTTGACGGGCGTGGTCTCGGTCCGCGTGCTCGCCATGTCACAGCCCCCGGGCTTCGCAGTAGTCGACGGTGTTGAGGTAGGCCCGGTGCAGTTCCGGAGTGGCGGTGAACCGCGGCTCGCCGGGGCCGGTCGGGGCACCGCGCCAGGCGTGCACCCGCAGTGGGCCGACCACATAGCCGGGACGAGGGTCCAGCGGATGGGCGACATTGGCGACCAGCACCAACAGGGGCATCTCCGCGACGAGTTCGACATGTGTGCCCGCCCCCGCGCTGCCCTGCCAGGTCAGGGTGCCGTCCGCTTCGACGCGCACGCCCTGGAAGAAGGACAGGCTGGGTGGCAGGTCGCGCCGGCTCAGACCGTGCTTGGCGGCCGCTTTGAGGAAGAGCCCGCGGCCGGACGGCGACGGCCCCTCAGGGCGGGCGTCACCGTACTTGCGCTCGTTCCAGGCGTCGGTGGTGGTGCCGCAGAAGGCGTCGTGCCGGCCGGAGGAGTCAGCGCTGACCACCGCCAGGATCCGGCCGTCGCCGGACAGCAGCGGATGGTCCTGGCCCGGATAGGCCTGCCAGGGTACCTTCTGGGTGTCGGCGACGTTGAGCCGCTCCACCGGCTCCAGGGCGTTGAAGAGCAGCAGGTGGGCGCAGGCGTCACCGCTCGGGTCGTCGAAGCGCAGCCGTGTGCCGCGGGCAAGGATTTTGTGTGTGTAGCCGCCCGGCGCCACCGTCTCCGCCCATACCAAGGCGGTCGCGTCCACCCCCGGCGGGCAGTACGGGCTGTCCGACGCCGGCAGGTACGGCATCCACGCGCCGACCTGCCCGCCCTGGGCGCGGGCGTCGTCGCGGGCACTGTGGACACTGTCGGTCAGGTGCAGATTACGGGCGCGCGTGGGCGTCTGCCCGGTCGGGTAGCGGCCGTGTGGCGGCACGGCGGTCGAGCTCTCGGTGGTGGTCATGGATGTCCCGTCGTCCCTTCGTCGGTACGTCATCGGTGCGTCCGCTCGTGTCACACGGGCCCTCAGGCGGGCTCGGCGACGGCCTGCGCGTCGAGGGTCGGCTCGGTGTGCGTGTGCGGTACGTGCCTGAGCTCGATACGGCGGTGCAGCCGGCGGGCTTGGAAGTAGCCGGCACCGGCGGCCAGGCTGAGCCCGATGAACAGCAGGGCGCTCCACCGCAGCCACCACGTGCCGCCGGTGAGGTCGTAGATCTCTGCACGGGGCCAGATGAGGTTGACCGTCATACCGGCCTGGTAGATCACGGCGAGCGCGTTGACCGCCACTCCCCATCGGCCCAGCGAGAACAGGGGCCGGCCGGTCTCGTCGACGCCCACCGGCAGCCCGCCGCTGCCCCGCTGCCGGATCCGGGTTACCAGCAGCGGAACCGTCACGCCCAGATAGGCCAGGTACAGCAGGGCGATGCAGAGGCTGGAGAGGGCGGTGAAGATCGCCGACTGGCGGATGTTGACCACGAGCGCGATCGCGGCGCCGACGCCCACCACGATCGACGTGGTGATCGGCGTACCGGTGCGGGCCGATACCTTGCCGAGGTGCCGGTGGAAAGGTAGAGCGCCTTCGCGGGCCATGGAGTACATCATCCGCGCCCCGGAGGTCTGCACGGCCAGGGTGCAGGCGAACACCGCGACCGCCACGCAACACAGCAGCAGTCGGCCCAGAACGCCGCCAAGCCGGTCGGTGAGCACCCAGGACAGACCACCGGCGGCCAGTTGTCCGTCGGTCAGACTTCGCGCCGCCATCAGCCCCGAGACGATCAGCAACGCGCCCCCGACACCCGAGGTGATCAGCGCCCGCAGGATGGTCCGGGGAGTGGTCCGGCGCGGGCTGTGGGTCTCCTCCGCCAGCTCGCCCGCCGAGTCGAAGCCGACCATCACGTACGCCGCCATCAGCGAGGACGCGAGAAAGGCCCCGAAGTAGCCGCCGTGGCCGGCCCAGCCGGTGGGGTGGGCCACCACCTGCGGACCCCGCTCGGGCAGGAAGAACAGAATCAGCACCAGTGCGAGCACGCCGATGATCTCGACCGTGACGCCGAAGCTGGTGGCGGCGGCCATCTGGCGGATGCCCAGGATGTTCACCACCGTGGTGATGACCAGCAGGACGCATCCCAGCAGGACCGCGTTCTGCGCGCCGGTCGGGGAGCCCACCGACGGATCGGCGCCCGGACCGCCGACGATCTGGAACCCGGACCAGATGCCCGGCAGCACCGCCTGTGCCGCGATCGCGGCCGCCGCGACCGTGAGGATCTGCCCGATGATCATGATCCAGCCGACGAACCAGCCCGTCGTGGTGTTGGCCAGCCGGCTCGACCACTGGTAGATCGCCCCGGATATGGGCCAGCGCGCGGCCAGTTCGGCGAAGCACAGCGCGACCAGCAGTTGGCCCGCGAAGACCAGCGGCCAGGTCCAGAAGAACGCCGCGCCGCCGAGGCCGAAGCCCAGCCCGAACAGCTGGAAGACGGTGGTGAGGATCGACACGAAGGAGAACCCCGCGGCGAACGACGCGAAGCTGCCTACGCCGCGGCGGAGTTCCTGCTGGTAGCCGAGGAGGCCGTGGCCGGTCGCGCCACCGCCGCCAGGGCTCTGCGCAAGGGGGAGTTCGGGTCGGCTCATCGCCGCACCTCCGATCGGTCGACAGATACCTGTCGCTTGATAGGTATTGCGATCGTCGGCCGGACCGGTCTCACACCCGAGTCTGGGAAGTTAACTTCGTGTATCCGCGGGCCCGCCCCGTGCCAGTTCCCGCAAGCGGCGCCCGTCGAAGGTGAGGCCGTGGCCCGGGTGGGCGAGGGCGATGTCCAGGTCAGCCAGGCTGCGCCGATACGCCGGCGGGTCCGATTCGGGGAGGTCGTCGATGAGGTGTGCGCCTGCCGAGAATGTCATCCATGCAGCTCCACCCGCCATCTGGAACCTGCGACCTTGACCAAGGTGGCCAGGGATGTCGGCGTGGTGGAGTGGCAGCGGTAGTAAGCGAGTTCACCGGTGCTGCGGTTGCGTCGGATCAGCAGCTGGTGGCGGCCCGGGGCTGACTCGGCGAGATCGATGACGGCCCAGTCGTAGAATCGCTGCCCCTTCGCGCCGCGCCCTGCCGAGAGCTTCTGCCAGGCCCGCTTCGGCACCTTCCGCGCCAGGGCATCGGTACGGAACTTGCCTGCGCCGGTGGGCACTTCGGCCGAGCAGGCCACCGCGAGGACATAGCCAATGCCGCGTTCCTCCAACGCCGTACGGAGTCTTGCGTTGCCGCCGTAGACCTCGTCCCCGGTGACCCAGCCGACGCGGTGTCCGGCGTCCAGGAACCGTTCGATCATCGTGCGGGCCAGGTCTGGCTTGGTCGCGAAGACGGTGTCCCCGCCGAGGCCGCTGCCCGGCAGCGGTCCGGGTCGCACGTCCAGGAACGCAGTATGTACAGCTCCCGGTCCACCGCCGCGTGCCCGCGCTCGCCGGCCTAGACGAGGTAGACCGCGACCTGCGAGTTCTCGATCCGTCCAGCCGTTCCGGTGTACTGGCGCTGGACCCCTACTGTGTGGGTGCCCTTCTTCACGTCGCCGGTCTCGTCGACAACCAGGACCGCGGACTCGTCATAGAGGTGCTCGACGACGTATTCGCGCACGTCATCACGGACGCCATCGGCATCCCAGACGGCCCGGCACAGCAGATGCTGCATTCCGTGCGGGCTGGCCTCCCCGGCCCACTCCGCGATCGTCCAGCAATTCTTGCGCGGCAGGTCCGCTAGCAGGCCCAGCATCAACCGCCCGGCCCGCAGCCGTGGTTCCACCCGAGTGAACCGGCCCGCGATCTGGCCCATGGCCACCTCGAACGCCTCCCGCCAACGGACGGGATCTTATGCTGTGACCTGCGGCCACCGTCTCATCGTTACTCCACACAAGTCACGATGATCAACGGTGGCCGCACCCGTCTCCGCGCCGGCCCCGACCAGCAAGATCACGATCTACAGCTGCAGTATCAGGCGCCCAAGATAACCACAGTGTCGAGCAGAAATGGCCTGGTCAGGTCCCGGTGCGTTCGGCCGGATTTCCCGCCTGTGTCTACGGTGTCCAGGGAGTTCTCGAGCCATTGTGCACGGGATGTTCTTTTGGACTCGGCAGCTCATCGTCCGATGAAGCGGGGGACTTCGAAGGCCTCCGCATATTCGACAGCAACTTGCGAACCGCGATATTCGGCCAGCGCCCGCACCCCGCGTTCGCTCCGTGGCAGTGGCCATTCCTCCAGCTCACGTCCGTAGGCTCGGAGCGCTTCGAGCTTGCGTTCCATGTCTCGTGGAGAAACGGACTGCCAGTAGTTCGGCCGGAACGCGGGGTGAGTACCGGATGCCTCACCCCAGTCGGTCGCCGACCGGATCTCGAAGCAGCGGATCTCATCGACAGCGCTACGCCCGGGGCGTGCGGCGACCCTCACAGCGGCGCTCACCAGCCGGTGATCCTGGTTCAGATCGCTGCTGCTGGAAGTGAACACGGCATCTGGAGAGAACGCGCGTATCTCCGATTCCACGGTGACATTGAGTTGCAGTTGCCCGAGTTCATCCAGTCGATTATCTCGGAATCGTTGCACGCTCACTTCCTTGATGCCCAGAATGCCGGCCGCCTTTTCAATGGCTGCTGTCCGGTCCGTTGCATCCTGGGGAGATGTGTGTCGCGAGCTGTCGGCATTAGTCAGTACGCACAGCCGTATCGCCACTCCGGAATCACTCAGCCGAGCCAGGGTCGCGCCCGCACCCAACGTTTCGTCGTCACCGTGGGCGACTACCACGAGAAGCTTGTTCACTTGCAGATCTCCATTTTGTCGAGGAAGCATTGGGATCGATCACACCGTGACCTCTTCGTCGGCGTCCGACCTGCATGCAGCCGAGCGGATCGCGTATCTCGTCAAAGGCATGACGAGCAGCCCGCCCGTGACGAACAGAGCAGCCAGGATCCACCAGCCCGCGGGAGCGAATCCGATGACGACTGCTGTGACTACCGCAGGGCCGGCAATGTCCTGCAGGGAACCGCCGAACGAGAACACCCCCAGGTACCTTCCCTGCTGGGCAACAGGTGCCAGGCCAAAGGACACCCCCCAGGCCCCGGACTGCTGCGCCAGCTCACCGAGGGTCAGCAACGCCGCGCCGAGGGCTAGGGCCAGGAGCAGGACCAGCCCGTTCAGC
This sequence comes from Streptomyces sp. NPDC052107, assembly GCF_040680215.1. Classification (NCBI taxonomy): domain Bacteria; kingdom Bacillati; phylum Actinomycetota; class Actinomycetes; order Kitasatosporales; family Streptomycetaceae; genus Streptomyces; species Streptomyces sp. NPDC052107. The sequence goes on along the minus strand of NZ_JBFAWG010000028.1, from coordinate 74,413 downwards.
AGCCGAGTCCCTGAGAAGACAGCGCAGGCCACGGCGCAGAAGACGGAGGACACCGCCAGCGTCCGAGCAGCCCCGTCCACTGTGTCCGCAGAGCGGCTCACCCTCACCTGGAGGAGAACGGCCATGACGGTGTTGACCACGAGCAGGAAGGAGATGGCCGCCCGGGGCGCGGACGTCTGCTGAATCAGCCATAGCGGAATGGCGATGTTGAGCACGCTCACGTGCAGCATGAGCACGCCGTTGACGAGACCCACTGCGAGATAGGCGAGGGGAACCCGATCGCGCTCCTTGGAAGGAGGCTCCTGTGTGGTGCCGACTGGCGTGCGGGGCAGTTTCCGTGTGGTGAGCGAAACGCCGAAGTAGCACAGGGAGATGGTGATCAGAAGAAGGTCGTAAAAGGCGTGTCTGTCGACCGCGAGCACCGGGGCGACGACGAGCGCTCCGACGGCCGCGCCGACGTTGAACGCACTGCGCATGAGCGCCAGCAACCTGACCCGCGACTGAGGCGTCGCCACCAGAGTCACCAGCATCTGTCTGGTGATCTGGGTGCCCCGGTCGGCGGCTCCGATGACGACGGCCAGGCAGAGCAGGATGGGGTAGGAATTCGTCCGCAGCAGGAGCAACATCGTGCAGGCCTCGACCAGTTGGACGGACAGCGCTGTCCTGCGTGCGCCGAAGCGGTCACCCAGTCGTCCTACCGGGACTGCTGCCAGGAAACCCGAGACACCGGCCACCGACAGCACGATGCCGATCTGGTCCGCCGTCAGCCCCATCTTGCGGGAGAAGAGCACCACACTGCCGGCCATGTACATGCCGCGCCCCAGCGAGAACACGAGAGTGCCGGAAAGAAGCATCCGGTGCTCCGGGGATATGGCGAAGCGTCGGAACAAGGAGATCAAGACCTCGAGTTCTGGGGGGATCGGCGCGGACGGCGTAACGCACCAGCGGCCCCCGGTCGGCGTGGGCCCGTGCTGCTCTCCCGGGGGATGTCGGAGAGCAGCACGGGCGGACAGGATGCGTTCACGCCGATCAGCGCGACCGCTGGGCGTACCAGGTGAAGAGATCGTCCAGGACGCCCGGCATCCACGCCATGAGCTTCAACCGGTCGATGTCCTCGCGACCGAAGAAGTCCACCGCCGACACCTCGTCCTCATCGGGCCTGGGCGTCCCGGACTCCAGTACGCACCCGTACACGCTGATCACGTAGGACACCTGATCGCCGTTCCGGTACGTGCTGCGGCACTCCGGGCCGCCGTAGACTCCGATGACGCCGACGGGCCGGACGTTCAGACCGACCTCTTCCGCGGCCTGCTCCACCACTGCTTCCAGAGGGGGCTGGTCGGGCTTGACCCCGCCCCCGGGAAGTCCCCATTCGTCGTAGTCGTGACGGGCAAGCAGAAGCCTGCCGTCCTCGTCGAAAACACAGGCGGCCACTGCGGGGAGCACGATGAGATCGTGGCCTATGCGTTCCCTGAGACGGGCCAGATGTGCGGGCATAGCCATGTTGAAAACCCTCCTCCGCGCCGGTCAGCAGACACGACCAAGTTCCTTTTCCATCACCAGCGGGATGACGGGATCGCGTACGACGTTGGACAGCCGTCCGCCTTCGTCCTTGATCCAGTGCGTTTCGACGTCGGACAGTTTCGGCAGCCAGTTGCGAGTGACGGCGTCGGCCATGTCCTCGTTCTGGAACACCACCACTCGCCCGCCGTACGGCCGGATTTCGTGGTGCAGCTGGGCGAAGGCCATGGAGGACCAGAGCATCTGAAGCCGGTGGACGTCGGCGCTGGTCATCTCCTCCTCGATCCACTCCCAGGCGAGCATCGCGTTCCGGAAGGCCTGCAGGTCGTCGTCCGGCCGGAGACCGACCTTCTCCGGAAGGGCGGTCAGCCGGTACTCGAAGATCTCGTCCGTTCCCCAGCCGCGGTCGATGAAGGGGTCCATGGGGGAGACGTTGATGAGGGCGACCAGCGAGACCTTCTCGCCCCGTTCCTCCAGCCGGCGGGCCATCTCGACAGCCACCACGCCGCCGAGGCACATGCCGGCCAGCCGGTAGGGCCCGTGCGGCTGCACCTGGACGAGTTCTGCGACGTACCGCTCCGCCATCTCGGAGATCGACATCAGGGGCCGTACCTCACCCCGGTAGCCGACGGCCTCGAAGCCGTGGATCGGGCGCCCCGCCCCCCAGTCCTTGGCGAACCGCTCGATGTACCGGACGTTGCCGGCCCCGTGATGGACGACGAACAGCGGATCGCCGACGCCCTCCTCGATGATGGGAACGTGACAGCTCGGCGCTCTGTCGTCCCAGGGGCTCAGGTAGGTCTGCCACACCTGCTCGGAGGAGAGCGCCGCACGCGACAGGAGAGTCACCGCGGGAGTCTGCGGCGCCTGCACCGGCGCCGACGCGTCCGGTCGACCCGCGCCGGCGACCAGAGCGAGCTCCTGGAGCGTGGGATACGCGAAGACGTCGGACGCTCGCAGAGTCAGCCCCGCCCGCCGTGCGCGCGTGACCAGTTCGACCACCAAGAGCGAGTCGCCCCCGCTGTCGAAGAAGTCGTCGGTGGGTTCCACGTTCACTTCCAGCAGTTCCTGCCATATCTCACGCAGACGGTCCACTGCTGTGACCTCCGGGTTGTCCTGCTGCACGGACGGATTCCTCTCTTGTGCCGATGGGCCCTGCGTCCGCCGACGGGCTATTGCGCACCGGACAGCGCCTTGCGGTCGAGCTTTCCGGACTGCGTGAGCGGGAGGGCCTCCACGAGGCGGTAGCGTGCGGGGGTCATGTAGGCGGGGAGCTTCGCCGCCACGTGCCGTCGTAGCGATGCGACGAGACCGTCGCGGTCGACGCCGGGTTCAGGCACGACGAAGGCCACGAGTACCTCCCCGGACGACGCCCGCGTCACCACGGCGGTGGCCGCGTCCTGGACCGAGGTGTGGGTGCGCAACGCGGCGTCGACCTCGGTCAGTTCCAGGCGAAAACCGCGCAGCTTGACCTGCTCGTCGTTGCGTCCGAGGTACTCCAGCTGCCCATCGGGCAGACGCCTGGCCAGGTCGCCCGTCCGGTACGCCCGTTCGACGCCGCCCTCGGCGGCCGCCTCGTGGAAGCGCTCACGGGTCAACTCGGGACGGTTCAGATACCCCAGGGCGACGCTCGGGCCAGTCACCCACATCTCTCCGGGTTCACCGTCGGCGCTCGGGTTCCCCTCCGCATCCCGGATGTCGATCCTCAGGTGGGGGAGCTCCCTGCCGATGGGGGATGCGCAAGGCCCTCGGAGGTCCTCCTCGTCCAGCACCTTGAACGTCGCGTGCACGGTGATCTCCGTGATGCCGTACATGTTGACGACCACGGGCCGGACGCGGTCGTTCTGGGCCAGGAAGTCCTGGACGGCGACGAGGTCGACGCGCTCCCCGCCGAAGATGACGTAGCGCAGCGAGCGGGCCGAGTCCGGACTGTCCTGCCGGGCGCGCACCAGGGCCCGGAACATGGACGGCACCTGGTTGAGAACGGTGATCTTCTCGCCGTCCAGGAACTCGATGAAGTCCTCGGGCGATCTGGCCACGTCCGCGGGAACGCACACCCCGGTCCCGCCGGTCAGCAGCGGCCCCCACAGCTCCCAGACGGAGAAGTCGAAACTGTGGGAGTGGAAGATCGTCCACCGGTCGGACGGTGTGAAGTCGAAGAGGGGGAGGGTGTTCCCGAGCAGCGCCAGCACATTGCCGTGGCTGACGACGCAGCCCTTCGGCAGGCCGGTGGAGCCGGACGTGTAGATGACATAGGCAGGGTCGCTGCTGTCGGCCGTGTCGGCCGCGCCCGTCCAGGAGTCGTCACCCGCATCGTCGTTCTCGACATCCACGAGCTGCAGGCCGTGGAGTCCGCCGGAGCGGGCATCGGCGGTGGTGCCGACGAGGAGCTGCACCCCGGAGTCCTCGACGATGTACCTCAGGCGCTCGACGGGATAGGCGGGGTCCAGCGGGACATAGGCGGCGCCTGTCTTGAGTACTCCCAGGATCGCGGCGGGAGTGCTGACCGTACGGTCGACCAGGACTCCGACGAAGCCGCCCGGTTTGGCTCCCTTGCTGCCGGCGGCCGAGGCGATACGGTCCGACAACCGGTCGAGTTCGGCATAGGTGAGGGTCCGCCGTCCGTCCGACAGCGCCAGGCCGTCCGGAACCCGCCGCGCCATGTCCTTGAACTCCTTGACGAGGGACACCCCGCCGTCGCCGTTGGTGAGCACATCTGTCACTGACTGCCCTTTCCGCTGCTGCGATCTGAGTACGTTTCCTCGGGCCGGGCCGAGCCCTCTCGCGGCCGGCGTCCGCTGAGGGAGAGGGCGCTCCTCGTGATGCGCCCGGACGGGAGGGTGAAGCTGAACGACAGTTCCTCGAGGACTTCGTCGAGGAACGCCAGCATGGCGTCGTGGTTCGCGGCGGTTCCGCACAGGTAGTCGAGGTAGCGGGTGCCGACGCCGCCCTCCAGCTCGGTTCCCGGGCGCACCCGGGTGCGGTAGGCACTGATGGCCGGGGTGCGGCGGACCCGGGCGGCCCCATGGATCTCGTCGAGCCGGCACGGTTCGGTCGGAGCCAGGGTGCAGTGCTGGAACGTCACTCCGGAACACGACAGCTCCGGCAGCTCGACATCCTCACCGAGCGCCAGCCGCCCCGCGAGCTCGATGAGATCGAGGCCGGTCGCGGTCAGACACAGCTTGTCGATCATCCCGCCGAGCCTGCCGTTCACCTCGATCACCTCGGGGCCGTGGTCGGTCAGCTTGATCTCGGTGTGCAGCACACCTGTCCGCACATCGAGCGCCTCGATCGCACGCTGTGTGAGGTCGAGGACGGCATGTTTGTCGTCCATGCCGAGCAACGCCGGCCAGAATTGGCCCACTTCGCGGAAGGGGGGTGGTTGCAGGAACTTGCCGGTCACCCCGAGATGTGAGACCACGCCATGACTCACGATGCTCTCCACCGAGACGTAGTCGGCGAAGGGGCGGCAGTCCTTGCCGTCGATGAACGTCTCCAGGACCAGGGCGGTCTCCCGGGGTTTCGGTGTCCCGTCCGTCCCCAGCAGTTCCTCGACCAGTGCCCGGCCCCTCTGCTCGTCCTCGATCTTGTAGGTGTTCCGGCTGCCCTCGCCGTGCACGGGTTTGAGGACGGCGGGGAGCCCGATCCAGCGGACCGCCTCCTGCCACCGGGACGGTTCGTCCAGGAGAGCGGTGCGCGCGGTGCCCACACCGCGGCCGTGCAGACGTCGGCGTTGGCCGTACTTGCTCGTCAGCAGCTCCGCGGTGTCCGGCGAGTGGTAGGGAAGGCCCAACTCGGCGGCGAGCCAAGCGGTCTTGCGCACCATTCGGTCGCTGAAGGTGATGATTCCGCTCGGGTGAGCCGAGCGCAGTCGTTCCAGGGCCCGCGGTTCGTCGAGCATCACCACGTCGGCGAGGTCCCGTAGCAAGGGGACCAACGGTGTGGTGAAGGACGACGGATTGACCGCGAACGTTACCTCCCCCAGCTGCGCAAGGCTCGCCACGATCTCGGCCGGGCCCGCCGCACTCAGGTCGTACACAACGATGAACCGAGGTCTTTGAGTCATGGTCCGCCACTTCCGTTGCTGCCAGGACGCGATGATCGTGTCCACCGAGTCATCGTCCTGTCAAGTTAGTTCGAACAGAAGTGACAAACCGGCCTGCGAAACCGTGGTTTACCGTCCTCCAGGCGACGGTGTCGCAGGCGTTGAGCGCATCAAATTGGCTTGTGGCCAGGGAAGTTAGCGGTGTCACGTATAGTCATGAAAATGACTCGCCGTTGACTCGCTGTGGTCCTAGTGTCTAGGTTGCCGGGGGAGACCTGAGCGGCGATCGGCCTGCTTCAGGTCGTCCCGCGGGGACCCGTCGTCACCGAATCACGGAGGCAATCACATGGATCAGTCGGCCACTGCGAAGCGCGATGAAGGTGCGAACGGCGTGCGCCGTGCTCTGTTCGGATCCCGCGTGTTCGTCAGTGGCGGGACCGGGTCGTTCGGGCACGCCTTCGTCAGGTACGCGCTCGACAACCTGGATCCTGCGGAGATCGTCATCTATTCCAGGGACGAGTTCAAACACGCGTCGATGCGGGAGACGTTCGGTGACAACCCGCGGATCCGGGGGGTCATCGGTGACGTACGCGATGAGGCCCGCCTCCGCAGGGCGATGGCGGGTGCCGAGTACGTGATCCACGCCGCCGCCCTGAAGCGCGCGGACGCCTCCGAGGCGCACGCCGGCGAGTTCATCCGGACGAACATCCTGGGCTCGGAGAACATCATCAGCGCGGCGATCGACGCAGGTGTGAAGAGCGTGGTCGCCCTGTCCAGTGACAAGGCCTGCCAGCCGGTGAACCTGTATGGTGCCAGCAAGCTCTGCACCGAGAAGCTCTTCATCTCCGCCAATGGCGAGAGCGGAAACGACGGAACACGGTTCAGCGCTGTCCGCTACGGCAACGTCCTGGGCACGAGGGGATCGGTCGTCCCCTTGTTCCGCGAGCTCGCCCGCAACCAGCAGGCCATCCCCATCACGGACAAGCGGATGACCCGGTTCTGGATGACCTTGGACGGCGCTGTCGAGTTCGTGGTCAGCTCCTTCGATCTCATGCGAGGCGGCGAGGTGTTCATACCCCGGTTGCCCAGCATGCGCGTGACGGACCTGGCCGAGGCGATAGCCCCCGGAAGCCCAACGGTGGAGATCGGCATGCGGCCCGGGGAGAAGCTGCACGAGGAGATGATCTCGCCGACCGAGTCCTTCCGCTCGCACCGCTTGAAGGACAGGATGGTCATCCTGCCGGCTGAGAGCGGCCCGGCCGTCGACGAGAGCACTGGCTTCGACCGGGTTCCCGACGGCTACAGCTACCGATCGGACACGAACGGCGAGTGGCTCAGCGTCGAGGAGCTGCGGGCTCTGGTCGCGTAGCCCGGAATCCCAGGTGCCTGCGGGAGGGAGAGGTCGCGGGCTCCCCGCCCCGCGGTTCAGTCCTCCGTGGGATGGACGACCTGGACCCCTTGTGCCTGCATCGCCTCGACCACCGGGTTGTCCGGCGCCGCATCCGTGACGACCAGTGTGATCTCCTCCAGCGGGCAGATCCGGCCGAGCGCCGTGCGGCCGAGCTTGTCGGCCGTGGCCACGAGGATGACCCGCTGGGTCGCTTCGAGAGCCGCCCGTTTCACGCGGACGTCGTCGAGGTTGTAAGCGGTGGCCCCACGGACCGGGTCCACCCCGCAGCAGCCCAGGACGAAGGTGTCGAAGCACAGGTCCTTGAACGTCGCGGCGGGCGTGTCGCCGTAGAAGGAGAGCTCCCCCGAACGGATCTGGCCACCGGGCAGCAGCAGCTGGATGCCGGGGTATGCGGAGAGGGCGAAGGCCGCGTGCAGCGACAGCGGGGTGACCGTGAACTGCCGGTCCGCCATGGCCTTCGCGACGGCCACGAGGGTGGTGCCGGTGTCCAGGGCGACCGTTTCCCCGTCCGTCAGCAGGGACAGCACCGTGCGGGCGAGCCGCTCCTTCGTCTCCGAGCCCGACATCGCGCGGATGGCATACGGCGGCTCGACCCCGCCCGGCAGGTTGCTCACCGCGCCGCCGCGTACCCTGCGCAGGGCACCGCGGGACTCCAGAAGCTCCAGATCCCGGCGGATCGTCATCTCAGAGGCCCCCGTCGCGCGGGCCAGCTCGGCGACGGTCGCGCGGTTCTCGCGCATCAGCAGCTCGATCACGAAGTTGTGTCTCTCCATCACATTCACGTCAGCGATGGTATCGGCCAGCCACGCGGGATGGCGATTGGCGAACATTCACTCTGTTCGAGTGGACACAAGATGTGGGAGAGTTGGTGTGTTGATCTCATGTGAACTGCACTTTTCTGGTGGGTCGGATGTGCGTTCACCAGTCGTCCCTTGAGGAGTTCGATGTCCACATCCCGAAGAGCAGATCCGCCCGGGGCCTCGCGACCACTGCTCACGACCGTGGCGATCGTCGCCTCCTGCGTGGCGTTCGTGGTGATCGGAGCCCTCCAGGCCCTGTACGGGCCCGCGATCCCCGCGTTGCGCGAGGACTACGGCATCAGCCCGGCCGTGGCCGGACTCAGCCTGAGCGGACACTTCGCCGCCGCGGTGGCCGGCGTGCTCCTCTACCACCTGCTGTGCGCGCGACTGGGCCACCGGATACTGCTCGGCGCCTCCTACCTGCTCATGGCGCTCGGGGCGGTGGGCTTCGCCCTGGCGCCCAACTGGCCCCTGGCCCTGGCCGGCACCTTGGTCATCGGCCTCGGCTTCGGCGGTGTCGACTACGGCCTCAACCAGTTGTTCGCCGTGGCCTTCGGCCGTCGCAGCACCGCGATGCTCAACCTGCTCAACGGCCATTTCGGTGTGGGTGCGATCGCGGGGCCCGCCCTGGTGGGATGGCTCGGTGCCGAGCACTACCCGGGCATCTTCCTCGGCGTCGCCGCCGTCTGTGTGCTCATTCTGTTCACACTCCGCGGCGTGACCTCCCGGGAACCCCAGCCCGTCGCCGAGGCCCCTGCCGGTACGGGTGCGCGCGTCGCGCCGATCATCGCCGCGTTCATCGGCGTCTACGTGCTGCACGTGGCCATCGAGACCGGAGTCGGCGGATGGGAGCCCACCCATCTGGAGACCGTGGGCTATGCCGCCGCGACCGCCGCCACCGCCACGTCGGCGTACTGGGCCGCCATGACCATCGGCCGCTTCGTCGTGGTCCCGCTCTGCCTGCGCTTCTCGGCGCCCGCGATCCTCACCGTGTGCTGCGCGGGCATGGCGGGATTCCTGCTGCTGGCGACCCTTCCCTCGGCGGCGCCCTACGCCTACTTCGGGGTGGGCCTCGCCATCGCGCCGATCTTCCCCACCTGTCTGCCCTGGCTGAACCGGGCGGTGCCCAGCGTCGCCGCGGCCGGCGCCTATGTGATGGCCGCGTCGATGATCGGCGGCGTCGCCTTCCCGCCCCTGCTCGGTGTGGTCATCGACGGTCTGGACGTCAAGGCGCTCCCGGTCGTCCTGTTCGCCCTGGCCGGCATCTGCCTGCTGCTCAGCTTCTGGCTGCGCCGCAACGCCCCCGATCCCGACGGGCTGCCCGCAGCGAACCCCGGCTCCGCCGAGACCACAAGCCCTTCGGAGGTACAGGCGTGAAGGCCGTCCTTTTCGACATGTTCGGAGTCCTGGCCCGTGTCCAGTCCCCGGAGTCACAAGCCGCGATCGAACGAACAGCTGGTGTGAGCGGGCAGCGTTTCTGGGACGCCTACTGGTCGCTGCGTCACCCGTACGACCGCGGCGACGTCCTGGGCCCCGCCTACTGGCAGCGCGTGGGTGAACGCCTCGGCACGCCGTTCACCGGCCGGCAGGTCGACGATCTGATCGCCGCAGACCTGGCCAGCTGGAGCGAGGTGGACCAGGAGAGCCTGGGCTTCCTGGCCGAGCTGGCCGACGGTGGAATGCGCCTCGGACTCCTCTCCAACATCCCGGAGGAACTCGCCGCCCACTACGAGGAGACCCATGAGTGGCTCGGCCATTTCAGCGTGGTCGGACTGTCCTGCCGGATCGGCAGCGCCAAACCGGAACCGGCCGCATATGAGTGGTGCAGCCGTGAACTCGGGCTGCCCGCCGAGGAGATCCTGTTCGTGGACGATCGATCCGACAACGTTCAGGCCGCCCGCCGGGTCGGCATGCGCGGCCACCTGTTCACGAGTGTCGGTGCCCTCGCCGCGGCTCTGGAGGAGGGGAACACCGGGTGACGTCGACGCCTCTCCTGCTGGTCCTGTGCGGTGCGGGTGAGGACGGATCCTGGCCCTGGCGGTCCCGGCCCGAAGCCGGACGCGCAGTCGTCGGGGCGGCGCTGTTCGAACTCGCCGTCGCGCGGCGGCTGGAGCTGTCCGACGACCGTGTCGTGCCTTACGGCGGTGGACTGACGCATGACACGGTGCCGGACGAGGTGCTCCGTCGCGTCGGCGCGGCCGGCCGTGAGCGGCCGCCCTGGGAGTGGGTGGAGTCGCTCGGCCCCGGAGTACTGCGGCTCGTCGAGGAGGAATGCGCCGGCCTCGGCACGCTCGGTGAGCGGGTGAGCGAGGCGAGGGCGCGGGTGCGCGACGCCGCGGCAGCGCCCGACGGCTCGGACGCCTCGGCTCTGGCGGCCGCGGTGCTGCTGGTCGCCGCCCGTCAGGGACACCTGGTACGGCCGGCGGCCCGCCCCCTGGACAGGGTGCGCCGTGCGGCGGAGGCGGTCGCCCTGCTGGAACTCGTAGCGCCGCGTTCCGGCCACGCGCTGCGCCGCGCCTCGGCCGCGGTGCGGCGGTCGATCGCGGTGTCCGCCGCCGCTCTGGCTTTCCTCGGTTAGAAACCGTTTGCGAGTCCGGGAAATCGCTTGCCGATCCCCGCCTCTCCTTGCATCGAGAGATCAAATATGATCTTCTTGCTGGGGATGTTGAGTGAATCCGAGCGGGACCGGAAAACTACTCCGCCTCATCAGCCCTACCGCGCATCTCGCGTGCTCTGGGTGTCTGCAACTGCCCCTGATCACCGGCATATTGCTTCGGCCGCTAATTTGAACAGGCAGTGCTTTCTTTTTGCCCGGGAGGAAAAAGATGGATACGAAGACAGTGACCGATCATCTCTATTATCCCGTCAGTGCGCTCAAGATGGATCGGGGTGAAGGCGTCTATCTGTACGACTCCGATGGAAACCGTTACCTCGATTGCGCGTCGGCGACGTTCAACCTCAGCCTCGGTTATTCGCACCCCGCCGTGATCGAGGCGATGAAGGACCAGCTCGACAGGGTCGTCCATCTCACCTCCTCGTACCAGAGCGACCCGATCAACGGGCTCGTGCAGCGGCTCGTGGAGACCTCGCCGGCCAATCTGACCCGGGTCCACCCCAAGGTCTCCGGCGGGTCGTCCGCCAACGAGGGCGCCATCAAGATGGCGCAGCACGCCACCGGTAAGTCCGAGGTCATCACGCTGTTCCGGAGCCATGTGGGACAGACGATGATGATGGCATCGATGTCAGGGAACGCGTTCCGGCGCGAGCCGTTCCCGCTTCTGTACCCAGGCGGTCTGCAGGTTCCCGACCCGTACTGCTTCCGCTGCTTCTACGGGCAGAACAAGGAAACCTGCGGCCTGATGTGCGTCGACCGCATCGACGACTTCATCGAGTACGCGAGCAGTGGCCGGGTTGCTGCCGTACTGATCGAGCCCATTTCCGGAAACGGCGGGAACATCATGCCGCCGGACGGCTACATGCAGAAGTTGCGGGCCTTCTGCGACGAGCACGACATCGCCCTCATCTTCGACGAGATCCAGACGGGCATTGGCCGTACTGGCCATATGTTCGCCGCCCAGCATTTCGATGTCGAGCCGGACGCCATCACCACGGCGAAGGGACTCGGCGGTTCCGGTGCGCAGGTCGCCGCCATTCTGACCAACGACCGCCTTTCCGGGCTCCCCGCACACCATCACTCGTTCACTTACGGCTCGAACCTCCTTGCCGCCGCAGCCGCGAACGTCACCCTCGACATTGTGCGGCAGCCGGAATTCCTGGCGAATGTCAGGAACACCGGTGACTACATTCTTGAGCGCCTGCGTGACATGCAGCTGCGCTATCCGGCCATCGGCGACGTCCGTGGCGTCGGCCTGATGATCGGCTTCGAGATGTGCGAGCCCGACGGCAAGCCGGCCGTCAAGCTCACCAACCACCTGGCGAGCGCGGCCATGGACCACGGCCTCATCCTGCGCACCTCGCGCTACGGCTACGGAAACGTCCTGAAGATCCGTCCTCCGCTGATCCTGACGATGACTCAGGCCAAGGAGATCTGCGACAAGTTGGAGAACCTGTTCATGGCGGAGCTGGCCCAGTGAAGAATCTGCTCAAGGGTCTAGGCGAACACGTCCGTGCCGAGCTGCTGACCTACGGCCAGCGGGGCCTGGCCCGCCAGGTGCACGGCGACTCCCCGGGCGGCGACGCCCAGTTCGACGTCGACGAGGTGGCCGAGAAGGCCGTCCTGGACTACCTGCGCGCCCACGCCGAGGTACCCGTCGCCGTCTACACCGAGGACGGCGCCTTCGTCGAACTCGCCCCGGACCCGCAATACCTGCTCGTCGTCGACCCCATCGACGGCACCCGCCCCACCTCGGCCGGCTTGGAGATGGGTGTGGTCTCCATCGCGGCCGCCCCCTACGGCGACGGCAAGCCGACCCTGGCCGACGTCACGGCCGCCTGCCTGCTGGAGATCAAGAGCGGCGCCTGGATCTACGGCGACGACACGGAGGGCCTCTCCAGCGGCGGTCACCCCACCGCCGTACCGCGGTTGAGCCGGACCACCGACCTGGCGAAGATGTTCTGGTCGATCGAGTTCAACGGCCACCCCATGCGCCTGATGGACGCGGCCTACTCCCACCTCGTGGACCAGTCGGCCAACACCGGCGGTGTGTTCGTCTTCAACAGCGCCAGCTTCTCCATCTCCCGCATCATCACCGGCCAGCTCGACGCCTACGTCGACATCGGCAACCGGATCCTGCGCGACCACCCCGACACCGAGGCCGAGTTCCTGCGCGTCGGACGCGGCTCGATCCTGCACCTGTTCCCGTACGACATCGCCGCGGCGGTCTACCTCGCCCGGCTGGCCGGTGTCGTGATCACCGACGCCTACGGCGGCGACCTGGGGCCGACCTCGCTGGTCGACCTCGGGCCGCTGAACCAGAAGTCGTGCATCGCCGCGGCGACGCCCGAACTGCACAAGCAACTGCTCGACTCCATCCGCTGGGAACTGGGCCGTGGCGCCGCCTCGGCCGCCGAGGGGGACGCATGAAGGCGCTCACGCTGACCAGGGACCGCTCTCTGGAACTGGTCGACCGGCCCAAGCCGGAACCTCGCGAGGCGACCGACGTCGTCATCCGGATCGTCCAGAGCGGCATCTGCGGCACCGACCGCAGCGTGCTCGTCGGCAAGTTCCCGGCCGAGCCCGGAGTGGTGATGGGCCACGAGGCCGTCGGCGTCGTCGAGGCCACGGGCCCCGGCGTGACCCGCTTCGCGCCCGGTGACCGGGTCATCCTCAACCCGACCCTGTACTGCGGCAGTTGCGCCACCTGCCTGGAGGGGCACTGGAACTTCTGCGGCAACAAGGCCGGAACCGAGGTCGGGCTCGACTACGACGGCTCCTTCGCCGAGTTCATGCTGCTGCCCGAGCTGTTCTGCCATGCGATACCGGAGGGGATGAGCTTCGACCGGGCCGTCGTGGTCGAACCACTCGCCTGCGCCCTGAACAACATCGAGGCCGGCCGGCTGCAGCCCGGCGAGACCGCGGTGATCGTCGGTGGCGGGCCCATGGGCGCCGTCACCGCCATGGCCGCCGCCCGCTACGGCGCCCGGGTCCTGGTCGTCGAGCCCGACCCGGTCCGCCAGTCGCTCGACCGGGAGATCTTCGCCGCCGCCGAGTTCGAGGGCCGGATCACCGTCCACACCCCGGACGACGCGGAACTCACCCACCGCGGTCACGTGGTCGTCGACTCCGTCGGCAACCTCCTCGAACAGAGCCTGGAGTACGCCGCCCCGCGGGGCCGGGTCGTCGTCATGGGCTTCAACAGCAACGCCACCGCGACCGTGCGCCCGCTGGAGATCCTCCAGCGCGGACTGCAGATCATCGGTGCCGGCGACTACAACAGCATGATCTTCCCGAAGGCCGTGGAGCTGGCCCGCTCGATCCCGCTGGAGCGGCTGATCACCCACCGCTTCCCGCTGGCGGAGCACACGGAGGCCTTCAAGGCCCTCGCGGCCGTGCCGGGCGCCGACTACGCCGCCCTCAAGGTCGTCCTCGTCCCGGACCACGACGGGAGCGCCGCGTGAGCACCCGGCTGAACACGGCCCTGATCCCCGGCACCGACCGCCCCGTCGTCATCGGCGAGTACCCCTACTACCGGGCCGATCCCGCCAATTGGGCGGGCAACCTGACGGAGTTGCGCTCCCTCGGCGTCGACGTCGTCTCGTTCTACCTGCCCTGGCGGTTCCACGAGACGGGTGAGGGCGCGCAGCGCGCGTTCGACTTCCACGGCAAGACCGACCCCCAGCGCGACGTCGTCGGGTTGATCGGCCTCGCCGCCGAGGCCGGCCTGGCCGTCCTGGTCAAGCCCGGCCCCTTCATCCACGCTGAAGTACAGCTCGGCGGGCTCCCCGACCGGCTGTGCGGCCCCGGCCACACGCCCTACCGAGGGTTGAACGGTGACCTGCTCACCTCCCAGGCCAAGCCGTTGCCCAGCCTCCTCGACCAGGCCGTCAAGGAGGAGGTCGCCACCTGGCTGCGGGCCGTGGCCGACGAGGTCGTGGCCCCCACGGCCGCCCCCCGGGGCCCCGTCGTCGCGCTCCAGCTCGGCAACGAGGGCATGTCCGGCGACGTGCACATCGCCATCGACGCACAGGACGCCTCGCCCGCGGCCCGCGAGGAGTTCGCCCGCTGGCTGTCCGCACGCGGACTGGCCGACGAGGCCGCGCGCACCGGCGACGACCTCGCCGACTGGCCCAGCGGACTGCGGCTGCTGTGGTCGCGCTGGTCCGGCGAGGCCATCGCCGGTCTGTGGGACTGGATCTCCGACCTGTTCCCGGCCGGCCCCTCCCGCGTGGCCAACGTGCCCCTGGCTCGCGCCACGGGACCGGACGCCACCATCGACGCCTGGGCCGCCCGCCACCGCGCCCTCAAGGGCTCCCGGCACCTGATCGGGCACACCGAGTGGGTGGGCAACCCGGCGCAGAGTCAGGAGGCCTTCGCCACGCACCTCGGCGAGATCCTGCTGGGCGACACCGATGTGCTTGAGGCCAACTGGGGCTTCACCTGGGACGACGAGACCTTCGCCGGTCCGCGCGCGCCTCTGTTCAACGCCCTGCTGGCCTTGACGCTCGGATCCACCACGGTCAGCGTCTACACCGCCTGCGCGGCGGGCACCTGGGGCGAGCTGATCGACATGGACCCGGAGGGGCTGCGCGCCGAGAACGTCGACCCCGCCCTGCACGCCCCGCCGTACTGCCCCGGAGCACCCCTCACGGAGGCCGGCGAGCACAACCCCACCGCGGAGAGCCTGCGGCTGCTCGCCCGCTTCCTCGAGCTCCACGGCGCCGCCCTGGCCGGCAGCCGGCTCGACCGCGACGCGGATCTGCTCGTCGACCGCGCCCTGGTGGAGGCGGGCGCGTGGCAGCGGGAGGGGAAGACCGTCCTTCGGGAACTCACCGAGGCCGTCCACGAGCAGCTGCGGGACACCCACCGTCTGGTCGGCCTGGGCTGGCTCGACGAGGCCCCGCACCCGACCGCCCACGACGCCGCCGACGCCCCTGGTGTGCTGCGCGCGGGCCACCCCGGTGCGAGCACCGCACCCGGCGAACTCACCGTCGCCGCGGGCGTCCCCGCCCACGGCGACGTGGGCGAGTTCGTCGCCCGGCTGGCCACGGACGACCCCCGATGGACGTCCGCCCACCGGCGGGCCGTCGCCCTCACCCGGACCGGCCCCGACGGCACGCGCTTCATCGGCGCCTTCAACCCCGCCGGCGCGGACGACCGGGTCGCCGGCGCCGACGGCGACTGGGCCTTCGAACTCCCCGCGGGGACCGCGGCGCTGGCCGTCTCCCGGGAGGGCACGCTCCTCGCCTGGCTGGCGACGCCCACGGCGCCCTCCACCGCCGCCGTCACCCTGACCTGGGGCGGCGAGCAGGCCGACGCCCTGCGCGTGACGGCCTCCTGAGAACGCGGGCGGCGGGAGAGCGAACCTGACCCCGCTCTCCCGCCGCCCGTCCGCGGACCAACGAACACGCCCGAACCCGCTTCGAGCCCAGGTGTCGCCTTGTTCCAGAACCACGACGTCGCATCCGCCACGGCCACCACCCTGTTCCGCCCCGCCGGCCGCGACACCCTCACCACCCTCTCCGACCTCATCGAACAGGAGCATCCGATCTTCGCGATGCCCTCCTGGTTCGTGACCACCGACTCCGCCCATGCCGGCCACCTCATCAGCGAGTTCCTGCGCGAGCTCGGCGGGTCCGGGACCCCCGCCGCCTACCGCTGCTTCTTCGCCAATTCGCGGTACGAAGCCCTCCACGGGGCGGTCAAGCTGCTGCGCCACCGCGCGGCCGGCTCCGCGGCGCGGCACC
Organism: Streptomyces sp. NPDC052107; assembly: GCF_040680215.1. Taxonomy (NCBI): domain Bacteria; kingdom Bacillati; phylum Actinomycetota; class Actinomycetes; order Kitasatosporales; family Streptomycetaceae; genus Streptomyces; species Streptomyces sp. NPDC052107. Next base: position 58,272 of record NZ_JBFAWG010000028.1, on the reverse strand, counting down.
GCGGGCGCGTTCTCGTCCTCGACCCCGACGGCACCCTCACCCGCCGCGCCGATCCGCTCGGCGACGGTCCCGAGCGGGCGCTCGCCCCCGGACTCCACAGTCACCCCACCCTCGCCGCCCTGCGCACGGCGGCCGCCAGCGCCGACTTCTGCGGCCTGGTACTGCGCGGCACGGAGCGACTCGGCACGGACGACCTGGCCGATCTGGCCGCGCTCGTCCGTGACGTCCGGGGCCGCGGCACCCGCATCGCCCTGGACCTGTCCGACGTCGCCCCACTCGCCCCGCCCTCCGAGACGGTTCGCGCCCTGCGGCCCGACCTCTTCGTCCTCGGCGAGTCCCTCACCGGCTACGAGGTGCCCTTCGGCGCCTTCGCGGGCAGCCCCGACCTGTTCGCGCCCTGGTCCACCCCCTCCACCGGATTCCTGCACTCCAACACCTACGGCGGCAACACCGTCGCCATGCGCGCGGTCAAGGCCCGGCTGCTGGGCCGCTGGGACGAACGGCACCCCGTGCACCGCGTCCTGGCAGCCACCGCCCGCGACTGGCAGCGCACCCTCGACCTGTACGCCCGGCACGTCAACCCGATGACCGTCCGGATGCACCGGAAGCTGCGCGGCGCCCTCCACGTCGTACGCGCCAAGGGTTCCCGGCTCACCGTCCAGCTGGACTCGGGCCGCCGCCTCGACCTCGTCGACGGGCTGTGCGGTGCGGGTCTCGGCGTGGCCGGGCACAACCCCGTCGACGCACTCACCGATGTCGTCCGCACACACGACACAGAGCGCGACTACGTCGCCGAACTCCAGCGCGTCCTCGCCCGGGACACCGGGCTGCCCCACACCTTTCCCGCCGTCAGCGGCGCCTCCGCGGTGGAGAGTGCGCTCATCCTGGCCCGGCTGGCCCGCCCCGAGCGGCGTCGGATGGTGGTCTTCAAGCACAACTACGGCGGTAAGACCCTGGTGTCCCTGCTGGCTACCGCGGCCGAGCGCACCCGGGCCCCGTTCGGGCCGCTGTACGAGGACGTCCGCTACATCGACCCCTACACCCCGCACGCCGCCGAGGAGTTCCGGAAGGAGGCGGCGACCGGAGAGGTCGGCCTGGTCTGGATCGAACTCGTCCACGGCAGCTCCGACTCCTACGGGGCCATCCCCTCCCCGCTGCTCGACGCCGTCTCCGAGGGCCGCGAGCGGCACGGGTACCTGGTCGGCGTCGACGAGGTCCTCACCTCCTACTACCGCTGCGGTACCCGGTTCGCGCACCAGGGCAGGCTGCCCGAGATCGACCTGATGAGCCTGTCGAAGGCGCTCAGCTACGGCTGCTTCCCCACCGGAGCCGCCCTGGTGTCCGACGCCGTCCACGAGGCCGCCCGCCGCACGGGCCCGCAACTCGTCGAGGAGCTACGCACCCAGCACGCCCACCAGCTCGGCGCCCATTTCTCGCTGCAGGCCGTCGCCCAGGTCGACGCGCTGCAGCTGGACCGGCGGGTGGCGGCCCTGACCGCCGTGGTGGACGAGGGGATCGCCGCGATGGACACCGTCCCCGCCGGCGTCGTCGGGCGCCGCTTCGCCGAGGGCCTGCTGGGCCGCTTCGAACCCCGTGTGCCCGGACCGCTGCGCCGCATCGTCGAGCCCGAGGGCGAGTGGATGACCTTCGCCCTGATCATCTGGTGGATCACCCGGGCCAGGGCCTTCGTCGTCTACGACGTCTTCCTGCTGCCGCTCGTCGCCACCGAGGACGAGATCCGCCAGGTGATGCGCGCGGCCCGGGAACTCTCGCGCACCTCCCCGTACCGCCTCCTCGCCCAGGTGGGCCGCTTCCACCTCGCAGAGCGGGCACGCGCCTTCGCGCGCACCCTGACCACCGCAAGGAGCACCGCATGAGCCAGCAGAACGTCGACGTCGTCCGCCGTTTCTTCCAGCTCTTCGACGAGGGACGGCTGGCGGACATCGAGGCCCTCCTCACCGACGACTTCGAGTGGGTCTACCACGGCCCGAAGTCCCTGCCCTGGGCGGGCACCTACCGGGGCGTCGAGGGATTCCGGCAGTTCTTCGCCGTCGTCCGCGATCTCATCCAGGTGCAGGAGTGCGTGCCCTACGACTACTTGGACGCGGGCGACCGGGTCGTCGTCCTGGGGGTCAGCCGCACCCGCGTACTGGCCAACGACCGCCGCTACGAAGCCCAGTGGATGAACGTCTTCACCGTTCGCGACGGTCTGCTCTCCCGCTACCTGGACCTGTACGACACCGCCAGCGTGGTCGAGGCCCTCGGCCGGGAGAGCTGAACCAAAGTACATGAACGCACCCATGGCCCACACCCTCGGCGACGCCTTCGCCGACGTCGTACGCACCCGCCCTGAGCACACCGCGCTCGTCCACGGCGACCTGCACCTGACCTACCGCCGGCTGGCCGGCTGGGCCGCGTCCGTCGCGGCCCGGCTCGGGCGTGCCGGAGCGGCCGGCGAACCGGTCGGTATCCGCGCCCCGCGGTCCGCGGGGACTGTCGCCACGGTTCTCGGCGCGGTCCTCGCCGGATGCGCCTACGTGCCCCTCGACCCGGAGGCTCCCGATGCCCGGCTGTGCGCCCTGGTGGAGGACTTCGGCCTGCGCACCCTGTGCGTGGCGCGCAACGAGACCGAGCGGCTGCGCACACTGCTGCCGGGGGTGCGGATCCTCACCGTCGACGAGGAGATGCCGGACCTCGAACCGCTCGCCGTCGCGCCGGGCGGCCCGGACACGCTCGCCTATGTCATCGCCACCTCGGGCACCACGGGGCGACCCAAGGGCGTGCAGGTGGAACACCGTTCCGTCCTCACGCTCGCCCGGGCCCCGGAGGCGGGATTCCGGCCCGACGACGCGGTGCTCCAGCTCGCCCCCCTCCATGTGGATCCGTCCGTCTTCGAGATCTGGGGCGCCCTGCTGAGCGGGGCCACACTCGTCCTGCCCGAAGCCGCCCGGCCCGGCGTCCACGACATCGGCCGGGAGGTGCGTCGGCACCGGGTGAGCGTCCTGCGGCTCGCCGCGCCGCTGTTCGGCCTCGTCATGGAGCACATCACCGACGCGCTGCGCGGACTGCGGCTGTGCGTGTCGGGCGGTGACCGGGCCTCGGCCGAGGCCGTGCGCACGGCACTGCGCGAGCTGCCCGGCTGCCGGATCGTCAACGGCTACGGCCCCACGGAGACCACCGTCTACGCCTGCTGGCTGGTACTCGACGCGGAGCACTCCTACGCCGACGACTGGCCGGACGTGCCGATCGGCCGTCCCTTCGCCGACGCCACCGTCCACGTGGTCGGCCCCGACCGGCGCCCCGTCGCCCCCGGCGAGGAGGGCGAACTCTGCGTCGGCGGGCCGGGTGTGGCCCGCGGCTACCTGGGCCGGCCCGACCTCACCGCCGACCGCTTCATCCCCGAGCCCGGCCGTCCCGGCCGCACGGCCTACCTCACCGGCGACCGGGTCCGGCTGCTGCCGGACGGCAACCTCGCTTTCCTCGGCCGCACCGACGACCAGGCGAAGATCCGGGGCCACCGGGTCGAACCGGTCGAGACGGAACGGGCCCTGCTCCTCCACCCCGCGGTCCGGGAGGCCGCCGTGGTGGCCCACGGCACCGGGGAACGGCGCAGGCTCGCCGCGTTCGTCGTCCTCCGGGAACCCGCCGCCGAGCCGGACCTCGTCGCCCACCTGGCGACGCTCCTGCCATCGCCGCAGGTCCCGGCTACCGTGACGCCGCTCGCGCAGCTGCCGGTCACCCCGAACGGCAAGACCGACCGCCCCGCCCTATCGCGACGCGCCGGGCAGGCGGACGGCACGGCCGGGCGCAGCCTCCCGGACACCCCCGCCGAGCGTCTCGTGGCGGACCTGTGGCAGGACGCGCTCGGCGCCCCCGTCGGCACCGACACCGACTTCCTCGCCGCGGGCGGCGACTCGCTCACCGCCATGGTCGTACTGGCCCGGCTGGAGAGCATGACCGGCGTGACGCTGTCGGTGGGGGACGTGTTCCGGGCGGCCACGGTGCGCGGGCTCGCCGCACTCCTCGATGCCGCCGCTCCGGCCGGGACCGGCACGTCACCCGCCGCGGAGCGGCAGCCCGACGGCACCCGCACGGCACCGGCCGCCGAGCGGCAGCCGGACACCCCCGCCCGTGTTCCGCTGCTGCCCGGGCAGGAGGGAATCTGGTTCGAGCAGCAGGCCGCGCCCGGGAAGCGGTACGTCATCTCCCGCACCTTCCTGGTGCGGGGGCAGGTCGACGTACCCCGGCTGCGCCGCGCGCTCACCCGGCTCGGGCAGCGCCAGACGGCCCTGCGCACCGTCGTCCGGCAGGACGCCGACGGCTGGTGGCAGACACCGGACGCGGATCCCGGCGCCGCCGTGGACCACCACGACATGACCCGGATGCCGCCGGCGGAGCAGCAACACCGGATCCGCGCGCTCGTCGCCGCCGGAGCGGCCGCCGAAGAGGCGTCCCCGCTCGCCCGCACCCTGGTGGTCACCCTCGGTGTGTCCGCCGTCGTCGTCCACTTCGACATTCACCACGTCATCGCCGACGACTGGTCCCTCGACCTCTTCTTCACCGAACTGTCGGCTCTCTACGACGACCCGGACGCGCACCTTCCGCCGCTGCGGCTGACGTTCGCCGACCATGTGCGCGAGACCCTGGACCGGCTCCCGGAACGCGAACACGCCGCCCTGGAGTTCTGGCAGGGCGCCCTGGAGGGCGGCGCGGCCGCCCTCGATCTGGTCACCGACCATCCCCGGCCGGCCGTACTCAGCGGGGCCGGTGACCGGGTCCGGCTGCGGATCAACGCCGCCGAGAGCGCCCGGTACGCCGAGGCCGCCCGCCGTCACGGCGTCAGCCGCTTCATGTTCTGCCTGGCCGGGGTGTACATCGTCCTCGCCGCGCACGCAGAACGCGACACCCTGTGCCTCGGTAGCCTGGCGACAGGCCGCGGGCGGGCCGGCACCGAGGACCTCGTCGGCTACTTCGTCAACCTGCTGCCGATCCGGGTCGAGGCCACCGCGGACACACCGGTCGCCACGCTGTTCCGGCGGGTCCGGGAGGGCTGCACTGCCGCGTACGCCCACCACAACGTGCCCTTCCAGACGGTGTGCCGGGAACTCGGCGCCGCGGGGGTCTCCCGCGGGTCCAGCCCCTTCCGCGCTGTCGTCAACCACCAGCAGCACCCACCTCGCCCGCTCCGGCTGGGCCCCGCTCCGGCCGAGCCCTGGCCTCCGGCTGAGAACGGCACCGCCAAGTTCGAGCTGACCTTCACCTTCCAGGAGTCGCCGCAGGGACTCGGCCTGGAGGCGGAGTTCAGCACCGACCTCTACCGCCGGGACACCGTCGAACGACTCGCGGGCCAGCTCGTCGCCGTGCTGAGCCGGCTCGCCGACGCCGGTTCCGACACCGTCCTGCGCGACATCGAGCTGCTCGAACCCGGCGAGCGGGAACGGCTGCTGGCCGCACCGGACGCCGAGCGACCGCCGGCCCACCCGGATGCCACTCTCACCTCGCTGTTCGCCCGCACGGCGGCCGCCCACCCCGGCAAGACCGCCGTGGTGGGGGACGACACCGCCCTCACCTACCGCGAACTCGACCGGCTGTCCGACGACGTGGCCACCCGGCTCCTCGCCCAGGGGGCGCGCCCCGGTGAGCGTGTCGCCCTCTGTCTGGAGCGCACCCCCCTGCTGATCGTGGCCGCTCTCGGCGTGCTGAAGACCGGCGCGGCCTACGTCCCGCTCGATCCGGCGTATCCGGCCGAACGGCTGCGGTACGTTCTCGCGGACGCCCGGGCCCGGACGCTGGTGACCGCCAAGGACATCTCCGACCGGCTGTTCCTCCCCGGCATGGAAACCGACGGCCTGCCGCCCGTCCTGGACATCGACCGGCTCGTCCGCCCCTCGGACGAGACCGCACCCGTGCGACAGGCGGCCCGTGCCACCGACCCCGCCTACATCATCTACACGTCCGGCAGCACCGGCCGGCCGCGCGGCGTCGTCGTCTCTCATCGCTCGGTCGTCAACACCCTGCACGCCAGTCTGGCCCGCCACCCGTTCACGCCGGACGACGTCTGGCTGCAGCTCACCTCGCCCGGCTTCGACGTGGCGGCCTACGAACAGTTCATGCCCCTCGTCTCCGGAGGCACCCTGGTGTACTGCGGGGACGCCACCCGTGGTGACGCCGCCGCACTCGCCCGGGCCCTGCGCGAGAACGGGGTGACCGTGATGGTCATCGTCCCCTCGCTGCTGCGTGCGCTGGGCCGCCCGGACCTGGCCTCGGTACGGGTTCTGGTCGTGGCCGGCGAATCCGCCGACCCGCACGACACCCGCCACTACGCCCGGGGCCGCATCGTCATCAACGGCTACGGCCCCACCGAGGCGGCGATCCTCGCCACGACCCACGAGGCCGGTCCGGACGAGGAACGCGGCAGGATCCCGATCGGCCGGGCGCTGCCGGGAACCACCGCGCATGTGATCGACCGGCACGGCCGGCCGGCCGCCACGGGAGTACCGGGGGAACTCTGGCTCGGCGGCGCGGGAGTGGCCGTCGGCTACTGGAACAATCCCGAACGCACCCGCGATCTGTTCACCACGGTCCCCGTCCTCGGCGACGGGCGTCTGTACCGCACCGGGGACCGGGTACGCCGGCTGCCCGACGGGACCCTGGACTACCTGGGCCGGCTCGACGGGCAGATCAAGCTGCGCGGCTTCAGGATCGAACTCGGTGAGATCGAGGCCACGCTGACCGGCCATGAGCGGATCGGTGAGGCCATCGCGGTGCTGGTCGGCGAGGGAGCCGACGCCGACCTCGGCGTCGCCTACGTCGGTACCGCCGACGAGCAGGAGGCGCGCGCCCATCTCGTCCGCCGTCTGCCCGGCCACATGGTGCCCCGGTACGTCGTGCCGGTCGCACGGATCCCCACCAGCAGCCACGGCAAGGCCGACCGCACCGCGCTTGCCGCCCGCCTCGCCGCCCACGCGCGGGACCACGGCCCCGCCGAGGGGACCGGCCCCGCCCCGAGCCCGCTGGAGCAGGGGCTGCTGGCCCTGTGGCGGCAGGTCCTCGGCAGCGGACCGTCCATCGGGCCGTCGGACGATTTCTTCGCGCGCGGCGGGCACTCGCTGCGGCTCATCCGACTGCTCGGCGAGATCGAACGGCAGTACGGCACACGGATACCGGTCCGGGACTTCCTCGCCGAGCCGACAGTCAGGGCCACCGCACGCGCGCTCGCCCGCCCCGACGCCGGCACGAAGACGGCGACGGTACTCCCCGAGGATGTCGTGCTCGACCCCGGCATCACCTTCGCCGGCCCCGTCGCCGCCCCGCGCCGCACGGACTCCGTCCTGCTCACCGGCGCCACCGGGTTCGTCGGCATCCACGTCCTGCGCGAACTGCTGGACCGTACCGAGGGACCGGTGTTGTGCCTCGTCCGCGCCGCGACGCCCGAAGCGGCCCGCGCCCGGCTGGCGAAGGCAGCCCGCCGGCACGCGCTCGCCCTGGACGCCGCCGATTCCCGGATCGTGCCGATCCCCGGCGACCTCACCCTGCCCGGCCTCGGACTGACCGGAACCCCCGGGCAGGACGCGGCCCGTGCGGCGGCCACCGTCCTGCACCTGGGCGCGGAGGTCCACCACCTCTCCGGCTACCAGCACCTCGCCGCGGCGAACGTCGGCGGGACCCAGGAGCTGCTGAGGATCGCCGCCGAGGGCCAAGCCGCCCGCTTCCACCACGTCTCCACGCTCGCCGTGCTGCACGAGCACACCCCGGACGGCCGCCCGCGCACTCTGAGCGAGTCGACGCCGGCCGAGCACGAACGGCACCCCCGCGGACGCGGCTACGCCGCGGCGAAGTGGGCGGCCGAAGAGCTGGTCCGCCAGGCCGTCGCCCGGGGAGCCGACGCCCGGACGTACCGGCTGGGCCGCGCCGGCGGCAGCGTGACGACCGGTGCGCTCAGCCGTGACGACATGCTCACCCGGCTCCTGGTGAGTTCGGCCGCCCTCGGCTGCTACCCGGCCCACCCGGGCCTCGCCTCCGACGCCCTGCCCGTCGACGTCATGGCCCGCGCCCTGGTGGCGCTGGCCCTCGCCGACGCCCCGCCGGGAACCGTCCACCATCTGCACCACCCTCGCCGTACCGGGCTCGGCGTCTTCCTCGCCGGCCACGACCGGCGCACCGGCTCCCGCACCCGCCCCGTCGGCCTGCGCACCTGGCTCGGGCGGCTGGACGACGCGGTGGCCCAGGGAACCGAACTTCCCGCTCTGGCCTACCGGGAGCACCTGCGCGAGCTGTGCGACACACCCGGACCGGTGCAACCGGCCCACTACCGCAACGAAACCACTCTCGCCGCCCTGCGTACCCACGGCATCACCCCGCCCGACTGGGACGACGCCGTGATCGACCGCTGGTGGCAGTACCTCGCACCGACCGGAGAGACAAGCGAATGACGGAAGTGCTCTATCCGATGGCCCGCCAGTGCCCGTTCGCCCCGCCCGAGGAGGTCACCCGGCTGCGCGACGAGCCGGAGGTGCCCCGCGTCCCGATCTGGAACGAGGTGCGCCCCTGGCTGTTCACCCGCTACGAGGACGCCCGGGTGGTGCTGGGCGACCCCCGGTTCAGCGCCGACAAGAGCCGCCCCGGCTATCCGCTCTCCAGCGCCGTCGCCGCCGCCGAGACGGCCGTCGAACCGACGCTGCTCATCATGGACAACCCCGAGCACGACGCCCTGCGCCGCCTGGTGCTCGGTGAGTTCACCGTCCGGCGGGCCGAGTCCTGGCGCCCGGCGGTGCGCGCCGTCGTCGCGCGCTGCCTCGACCGCATGCTGGACGGGCCGCCCAGCGCCGACCTCGTGGCCGATCTCGCGCTGCCCGTCGCGCTCTCGGTGATCTGCGAGTTCCTCGGCGTGCCCCTGGAGGACCGGGAGCTGTTCCGCTCGCTCACCCACACCATGAACGCCGTCGCGGGCACCACCGACACCGCCGCCGCGGCCCGTCAGGAACTCCAGGACTACCTCGAATCCCTCGTGGCCGTACGGGAGCAGGACCCGGGGGACGACTTCATCGGACGCATGGTGGTCCGGCAGGTACGCACCGGGGCGATGAGCCGCCGCACCCTGAGCGCGATGGCCCTGCTGCTGCTCACGGCGGGGCACGACACCACGGCCAACATGATCTCCCTCGGCATCCTCACCCTGCTGCGCCACCCCGCCCACTTCGCCGCCCTGCGCACCCACGAGGACCCCCGGCAGCTCAGGGACACCGTGGAGGAGCTGCTGCGCCACCTCACCATCGTCCAGCGCGGCATCCGCCGGATCGCCACCGAGGACGTCGACGTCAACGGCCACCTCGTGAAGGCGGGAGAGGGCGTGATCGCGGCAATCAACGTGGCCAACCGGGACCCCTCGCGCTTCCCCTCCGGCGAGGACTTCCACCCCGGCGTACGCGCCCACGGCCACCTCGCCTTCGGCTACGGCCCCCACCAGTGCCTGGGCCAGTCCCTGGCGAAGGTCGAACTCCAGGAGACCTACCACGCCGTTGCCCGCCGCCTGCCGGAGTTGCGGGTCGCCGTGCCCGTCGAGGAGATCCGCTTCAAGTCGGACATGGCCGTCTACGGCATCCATGAACTGCCTGTGACGTGGTGAATCCCCCGCCCCGGGTCACCCGTCCGCCCTCTTGACAAGGAGCCAACCACCGTGAAGATCACCCTCGAACCAGAGCGATGCGTCGGAGCCGGGCACTGTGTCCTGTCGGCACCCGACGTCTTCGACCAGGACGAGACCGACGGCATCGTCGTGCTGATCGACACCGAGCCGGGCGCCGCGCTCGCCGACGCCGTCCACGAGGCGGCGGACCTCTGCCCGGCCCGCGCGATCCTCGTCGATGCCGAGGACGGCACCGCGTGAGTCTCATCGACCGACTGCGGGACGCAGTGGGCAGCGCTGCCGTGCTCACCGACCCGGACGCGACCGAGGGCTACGCCCGCGACATGATGCCTCTGGCCCCGGCGGGCCGCCCCCGCGCCGTGGTGCTGCCCGCCGGCACTGCCGAGGTGCAGGCCTGCGTCCGCGCCTGCGCCGAGGCCGGCGTGCCCGTCGTCCCGCGCGGTGCGGGCAGCGGTCTGACCGGCGGCGCCAACGCGGTGGACGGCTGCGTCGTCCTGGTCACCACCCGGATGGACCGGATCCTCCAGCTCGACGCGGACAACCGGCTGGCCGTCGTCCAACCCGGAGTGATCAACCGGATGCTCCGGGACGCCGCCGCCGAACACGGCCTCTTCTACCCGCCCGACCCCTCCAGCCTCGAATGGTGCACGCTCGGCGGCAACCTCGCCACGGACGCCGGCGGCCTGTGCTGCGGAAAGTACGGCGTGACCAGCGACGCCGTCCTGGGCCTCGAAGTCGTCCTGGCCGACGGCTCGTTGCTCACCACGGGCCGCAGGACCGTCAAGGGTGTGGCCGGTTACGACCTGACCCGGCTGTTCGTCGGCAGCGAGGGCACGCTCGGGATCATCACCGGGGCGACGCTGAAGCTGCGTCCGCTGCCCGCCGCGCCGGGCACGATCGTCGCCGCCTTCGACTCCGTGGAGCGGGCCGGGGACGCCGTCAACCGCGTGGTCCGGGCCGGCCTGGTGCCCTCCCTGATGGAGATCATGGACGCCACCTCCCTGCGGGCCTCCGCCGACTACCTGCGAGCGGACCTCGGCGCGGGCGACGGCAGCGCCCTGCTGCTGTGCCAGTCGGATGCGGGCGGCGAGTCGGCCGCCGCCGAACTGGACGCCATGGACCGGGTCTTCAAGGAGACGGGCGCGGAGTGGACGCATGCCACCGGAGACCCGGCCGAGGGCGGTCTGCTGCTCAGGGCCCGCCGGGTGTCCCTCCCCGCCCTGGAGGCGCGGGGAGCCTGCATGACCGAGGACGTGGCGGTGCCCCGCACCCGGATCGCCGAACTCATGGCCGGCTGCGAGAAGATCGGGGCGGAGGCGGAGCTGACCGTGGCCGTCGTCGGCCACGCGGGTGACGGCAATATGCACCCCACCGTCCTGTACGACGGGGCGTCGGCGGCACAGTACGCCCGTGCCCGTCACGCCTTCGACGCCATCCTCGCCCTCACCCTGTCCCTCGGCGGCACCGTCACCGGCGAGCACGGCATCGGCAAGCTCAAGACGGAGTGGCTGGAGAGGGAACTGGGCCCCGTCTCGATGCGGGTCCACCGGCAGCTGAAGGACGCCCTCGACCCCGCGGGCCTGTTCAATCCGGGTGCGTTGTTCGCCCGGCGCCCGGCGGGCGGGCGCGCCCCGTGATCACCCGTACCGTCCGCACCGTCGCGGGGCTCCCCGCGCCGCTGCGCACTCTGTTCTGCACCACCCTGATCTTCCGTACGGGCACCATGGCCTACCCGTTCCTCGCCGCCCACCTGCTGGTGCACGAGGGGCTCGGCAAGGGCATGGCCGGCACCGTCCTCGCCTGCTTCGGCGTGGGGGCCCTCGCCGCCGACCTGGCGGCGAGCGTCCTGCTCGGCAGGGTCACCGCCCGTGCGCTGATGCTGGGCGGTCTGAGTCTCAACGCCGTGGTCCTGGCCGTGTTCCCCTTCCTGCACGGCGTGGTGCCGCTGGTCGCCTCCGTCCTGGTGTGGGGGTTCGCATACGAGATCGTCACGCCGGCCGCGTACTCGGCGACCGTCGCCTGCGCGGGCCCCGAGGAACGGAAAGTCGCGTTCTCCTGCTACCGGCTCGCCATCAACCTCGGCATGGCCGCAGGACCCGTCGCCGGCGGGCTGCTCTTCGCCGTCGACGCACGGCTGGTGTTCTGGGCGAACGCCGGCTGCGCCCTGGCTGCGGCCGGACACCTCGCGGCACGCTCCCGCGGGGCGCCGGCGGCGGACCGGCCGCCGCGGACCGCCCCGAGGACTGGCGCCGTCCGCCGGACCCCCTACGAAGGAACCCGGTTCTGGACGATCTTCGGCCTCTCGCTGCCCGTCCAGCTCGCCTACTCGCTGCCGTCCGTCTTCGTCTCCACCTACGTCATCGTCGGACTGGGGCTGCCCGGGTACTGGGCGGGTGTCGTCTTCGCCGTCAACGCGGCGGGCATCGTCCTGTTCGAGGTCCCCCTCAACGTGCTGATGGCCAGGACGGGACACCTGCTCACCCTGCTCCTCGGCTACGGCCTCGCGGGCACTGGCTTCCTGCTGATGGCGCTGTCGGGATCGGGCCCGTCGCTCGTCCTGTCCACACTCGTGTGGACCGCCGGGGAGATCGTCGTGTTCCCGGGGCTCCTCGGCTACGTCAGCGAGTTGTCCACCGAGGCCTCCGCGGACCGCAACCTCAGCCTCTACTCCACCGGCGTCAACATCGCCTGCATCCTGGCGCCCCACCTCGCCCTGCTGCTCGCCCGGCCGTCCGCCCCCGGCATTCCCTGGGCCGTCGCAGGCGGCGCCCTGTGCACCGCCTGGCTCCTGCTGACGGTGGTCCGCAGCAGTCCCTACACCTGGCACAAGGAGGAACCCTCATGCACCGACGCGATCTGACCCCGTTCATCGGCGTCGAGTACACCGGAGTCACCCACGAGGACCTGCGGAACGAGGAGCTGTACGCGGACGTCGCCGACTCCGTCCACCAGCGGGACCTGGTGGTGCTGCGCGGCATCCGGCTGACTCCCGGGCAGCACATCGGGCTCGCCGCCCGCCTCGGCACCCCCGTTCCCTTCCTGCTGAGCGACTGGCGCCACCCGGAGTTCGCCGAGATCCTCGTCTCCTCCAACGAGCGCCGGAAGAACAAGCCCGTCGGCGTCCCCCGGGTCGGGAACTTCTGGCACCAGGACTCGTCGTACAACGCGCGTCCGGCCGAATACACGGTGCTGCACGGAGTGAACGTGCCCGAGGAGCACGGCCACACCCTCTTCGCCTCCGCCGCCGACGTCTACGACCGGCTGCCCGAGGAGTGGAAGACCCGGCTGGAGGGCCTCACCGGACTGCACACCCTGACCAGGCAGCAGCGCATCGAGCCCCGCCACGTGGGCCTGTCCATCGCCGAAATGCGGGCCCTGGTCGCCCACGAGTACCCGGCGGTCGAGCACCCCGTCGTCCGCCGCGACCCCTTCACCGGTCGGCGCTTCCTGTACGCCGCCCGCGAGTACATGGACTCGGTCGCCGGTCTCGACGCCAACGGCAACGAGGAGTTCTTCGACCTGGTCGACTCCCTGGTGCAGGACCCCGCCCACGTCTACGAGCACCGCTGGACGCCCGACGACCTCCTGATCTGGAAGACCGCCACCACCTACCACCGCGCGACCGACCTTCCCGAGGGCGTCGGCCGGACCGTGCACCGCATCAGCGTCGCCGCCTGACCGGCAGCGCACGGAAGGACCAGACCTCCCATGAGCCACCTCGCCCCGAGCCGTCCGGTCGGCGTCATCGTCGACGGGTACTCGATCGGCAAGTTCCTGCCCGCTGCCTTCAAGAGGCTCGGCGCCGACGTCGTCCACCTGCAGTCCACCCCGGAGTTCCTCGCCTCCGTCCCACCCCCGGACCTCGGGCCCTACGTCGCCAACGTGGTGCACAGCACCGGCGACTGGGACCGGACCGCCAGAGAACTCGCCGCCTACGCCCCCGTCGGCGTCCTGCCCGGGCAGGAGACCGGCGTCCCCCCGGCCGACGCCGTCGCCGAGCGGCTGGGCCTGCCCGGCAACCCGGCCGCGACCTCCGCCGTGCGCCGCGACAAGTACCGGATGATCGAGGCGCTGCGGGCCGCCGGGCTCCGCTGCGCCCGGCAGGTGAAGTCCGCGGACGCCGCCGAGATCGTCGCCTGGGCCGAGCGCGAGGCCGGCTACCCCGTGGTGGTCAAGCCGCTCAGCTCGGCCTCCACTGACGGCGTCTCCATCTGCCGCGGTGCCGAGGAGATCCGCAGCGCCGTGGCCGCCGTCCTCGGCACGTACGACATCTTCGAGCGCCGGAACAGCGAGGTCCTCGCGCAGTCCTTCCTGCTGGGCCCCGAGTACATCGTGGACGTCGTCCGGGGCCCCGGCGGCGGGCGCCACGTGTGCGGGGTGTGGCGGTACGAGAAGACCGAGACCGGCACCAAGCGCATCTACGACAAGGACATCCTGCTCGATCCGGACAGCCTCGAGGTACCCGTCCTCGTCGACTACGTGGACCGCGTCCTCGACGCCCTCGGCATCCGCTTCGGCGCCGCCCACGCCGAGGTCGTGCTGACCCCAGAGGGGCCCGCACTGGTCGAGGTCGGGGCCCGGCTCAACGGAGACATGGTGCCCGCCGTCCACGACACCTGCATGGACGGCAACCAGGCGGACCTGCTTGCCCTTGCCTGCGTACGGCCCGAGGAGTTCCGGCACCGGTACGCGGGGCGCACGATGTACCGCAAGCACCGGGAAGCCCTCGTCGTGCACGGGCGGACCACCCGGGAGGGGATCGTCGAGGAGATCGACGAGGACGTCCTCGCCCGGATCGCCGCCCTGCGCACGGTCCGGCTGGTCGTGCCCCGGCTCCGCCCCGGCGACCGGATGCGCCCGACCACCGATCTGCTCTCCAGCCCGCTGCGGGTCTCCCTGGTCGGGGACCGCTACGAGGACCTGCTCGCCGACCACCGGCGGATACAGGGCCTGCAGGACGGAGTCTTCCGGCTCGCCGCGCCGGGCCGGGCGACGCGCTGAACCGGCCTATCGCTGCACTCCCCACGGACGAAAGGAAGCTGCCCCCATGGGTGTGCCCACCCGAGCCGATCTGGCCGGCATCCCCGACTACATCATTCCCGGCCGGCTGCCGGGCGCGATCCTGCTCAACTCCAACGAGGGCTCCCTGCCACCGCTGCCCTCGGTCGTCGAGGCGGTCGCCCGGGCCGCCGCCGAAGGAAACCGGTACCCGCAGTGGTTCTCCGAGGACCTGGTGGCACGACTGGCCGCCGAACTTCGCGTCCCGGAGTCCTCGCTCGCGATCGGCTGCGGTTCGGTGAGTCTGTGCCAGCAACTCGTCCAGGCCTACTGCGCGCCGGGCGATGAAGTGCTGTGCGCCTGGCGTTCGTTCGAGGCATACCCCGTTTTCGCGCGGGTCGCCGGGGTCCACGCCCGTACTGTCCCGTTGGACGCCGAACACCGTCATGACCTCGCCGCGATGGGGGACGCCCTCTCGCCGGCGACCCGCGTGGTCTTCGTCTGCAACCCCAACAACCCGACCGGCACCGCAGTAAGCGCCACAGAGTTGCGCGGTTTCGTGGAACGGGTCCCCGACAATGTGCTCGTGGTCCTGGATGAGGCGTACCGGGAATTCGTGACTGACCCGGACGTACTCGACGGTGTCCTACTCACCCGTGAGCACGAGAACGTGGTCGTTCTGCGTACCTTCTCCAAGGCCTATGGGCTGGCCGGCCTCCGGGTCGGGTACTGCGTCGGGTCGCCCGCCGTCGTATCGGCGGTGAACAAGGTGGCGGTGCCCTTCGCGGTCAGTCGGCCGGCGCAGGCGGCGGCGGTGGCCGCGCTGGCGCACACCGCCGAGGTGGGCGACCGCTGCCGGACCGTGACGGCGGAGCGGGAACGAGTGCGGGACAGGCTGCTGAGGGCGGGCTTGCGTGTCCCGGCGTCCCAGGCGAACTTTCTCTGGCTTCCCCTGGGCGACAGATCGAAGGACTTCGCTGAGTTCTGCGCTCGACGCGACGTGGTGGTTCGGCTCTTCAGGCGCGAGGGGGTACGGGTGACGGTCGGGCTGCGGCAGGAGAACGAGGTCTTCGTACAGGCGGCGGAGGAGTTCGCGGCGATCGTACTGGGCGGCTGAGTTGACTCGTTGGTCATGCCTGTACCGACTCATCCTCGCCGGAACTGGGGGCCACACTCAGGCGCGAGAGGCGTAGCCGGTCGGCTCCACTCTGGATCGGTCAGAACATATCGAGTCATCGTGACTGGAAAGTGACCACAATCGGGCACTATCATGACACCCCTAGTTTGTTACGCGTGTCAGAACGGGACCCATCGGTCACTACGGCCACTCGATCTCTTCTGTCACACTGCCCGTGGATGTCGCCTCACCCTCGACGTCATCACCGGGCAGGCGGCTGTGACGTCCAGAGCGCCGATTCGATGAACGGATGGTTGTGAGAGGTGCAGTCACTGTCGCTCCTTGATGGAAGGTAGAATCTGCAACGATGCAACCTAGGCAGCCAGAATTCGGTCGGCGCCTCAAGCAGTTGCGTCTTGCGGCGGGCTTGAAACAGATCGATCTGACCAGTGCGTCCGTGTCCCCGAGTTACATCTCCAAGCTGGAGAGTGGTGCACGGCTCCCCTCCCCCGACGTGGTCGGATACTTGGCCGCAAGATTGAACATTCCCGTGGAGCACCTCCTGCAGGAGGAACCGCCGGGACGGGCGGACGCCCATGAGATTGTTCAAGCCGAGGCGGCGATCGCACTGAAGGCCGGGGACTTCGAGCGGGTTGCCGAGCTACTCCAGCCGATGGAAGAGGCCGCCACGACAATGGCCGACTGGCAACTTCTCTGGATGTTGTCGATCGCATATGAGTCGTTGGGGCGCTTGGAGGAGCAGGCGGACTGCCTCCGTCGACTCGCGGATGTTGCCGACACCGCGGCGGCGGATCACGTACGGGCCAGCGCGCTCACCGAACTGGCTGGGGTCCAACGAGTGTTGGGAAACCTCACGGAATCGCTGGCAACAGCTCAACAGGCCGTCGCACTCGTTCGGCAGTCACCTGCGAGCCTGCCTCAGCTCAAGTTGCGTTCGGTGATGGCTTTGATGGCTTCCGAAACCGAGGCGGGATTGGTTTCGCAGGCGGGCGGACGCGTTCCGGGTCTGCTGGCCCAAGTCGGCGATGTTTCCGGCCAACTGCAGGCGAAGGCCCTCTGGGCCTCAGCAAGCGTTCGTGTCCGGCAGGGCATGGCCGCTGAAGGCATGCAGCTCATGCGCCACGCGCTGGCCACACTGAACAGCCGCGACGACTTGCTCTCCTGGGCCCGGCTTCGCGTGGCCGCAGCTTCGCTCCAGCTCCGCGTCACGGGCAGCCCGACCGAAGAAGTACGCGGGTGGCTTGACGAGGCGGCACCTGCGCTGTGTCTCGTGGGCCACGACATACACGCTGCGGAACTCAGAGCGGTCTGGGCTCGCATCCACTTCCTCGACGAGGACTTCGCGGAGGCGGTGGAGCAGGCCGAAGAAGCACTCAAACGCGACGCGTTGGCGTACCAGGACCGCGCGCGAACGCGGTTGCTGTTGGCTGCCGCCATGGTCGGTCTGGGCGACAGGGGCCCGGGTCTCGAATTGATGGAGCGGGTCGCGCGTGAGGCGGAGTCCGCTGGATTCCTGGACGTGGCCGCTGAAGCGTGGAAGGCGCTCGCGACATCCAGCCGCAACCACCCCCGGGACTGAACGCAGCACGTTCCTTGGGCTCGTCGCACGACAACCCCGAGTCCGAGCAACACTCCTGGCCCACCTCGCGACATTCTCGATTCCCCCGTCTGTCACCTGCTGGTCACCGAGCTGGAATCTATCGCGACATCCAGACGGGTGGCGAGTGACAACACGGCTTGTTCGCAGTGTCGAACATCACAAATGTTCAGGTGAACGAGATCGGTGATTGTTACGCCTAACAGAAGGCGTTGATCGTGTGTGTGTCGGCTGGGCTGGTCTGCTCGCGGTGATCGAGTCCTCTTATGCCCAACATGCTGTTCGCGGACCCAGCTACGACCACAGGAGGTGCCGGCGGCTGTTGGGGAAGCCAACTCCTGGCTCCGAGGCGTCCATCGTTTACGCATCAGCCGGGAACGACGAGATGAGATCCACGAAGGTTCAAAGCCGCGTCGAACGCACGGCCAGCGTCGATAGCATGGTGCTCCCCTCATGCACCCGCATGGCGACGGTGTTGCTGGCGGCGAGGGCATCCTCTAGTCGGGGTCGGTACAACGGGTGCAGTATGCACAAGGCGTCAGGCACGTAGCTCCAGCGAGCTTCGCGGGTTTCCTGGGTGGGTTGAGGGGCTGCTCCCTCGATTGCCGTCGCGATGAACACGGCGGCAAGGATTCGTCGACTGGGATGCTGATACAAGCCCACCAGGCCGCAGACATTCACACGGACCGTGGTTTCTTCGAACGTCTCGCGAGCAGCGGCATCGCTCAAGCTTTCCCCGGGGTCGACCAGCCCCCCTGGCAGTTCCCAACGGTCCGGGCTTTGTCGTCGAGCGATGAGGACCTGTCCTGACGTGTTGAAAGCCACGCACGTCGCACCGAGCTTGTAAGAGTCGGGCAGGGCGTTGTGCTCCAATGCGGTTGGTCTCCCCTTCACCGGAGGTGTAACCGAGCCGCCCTCACTTCGGTGGCCGAACACCTACAGGGTTTCGGCTCCGTCTTCGGCGGCGAACGTCAACATCCTGATGGTGCATCCCCGAACCCGATTCGCGCCGTTCTTACCTGGACTAGCTAGGGGTTGCAGTGTGAAAAGAGTACCCGACGCTGCCGTAAGTGGCACGGACCGGGCAGCCACACCAAACGCCTTCATGAACGGTGTGCACCCCGCCGTGTGCACGCCGCCGTGTGCACGCCGCCGTTCTCGTCACCGCTGTTCTGTGCCTCGTGGGTGCCCTCCTCGCCGCCGTGGGCTTGTGCCGCGACACCGGCTCCCCCGCAACCGACGGCTGACGGCGGGTCGGGCGGAGAGGTGGGCCGAGGCCGTGCGCACGACCCCGCCTGCCGCGCCCCGGTGTGCGGCAGACGGGGCCGTGCGCGTCGATCGTCCCGGTGACGTCCTGAAGTCGCTGAAGCTCAGGGGCGAAGGACGCTGGGGGCGGATTCCGCTCGGGCGTCGCTTCCGGGAGCCGGCGGTGCGGACACCTCGTCCTCGGGAGAGTGGCGGTGGACTCCGATCATGCCGAAGGCAGTCAGAGCCGCAACGACGGCGGCCGCCACGCCGCACACCAGGAACTCGGTGCTGAAGCCGCTGCCCAGGGCGTCAAGGGCCAGGCCGTGCGCCGCTGATCCCGGGGCGCCGGGCGGCAGGCTGTTCACGGCGATGGGCCCTCCGGCCCCGGCGATCTCCCGTGCCGCCGCCGCCTGACCGGCCGCAGGTCCGCGCCGGCCAGGTGCGTCGCGAACGCCGACCCCGCGTCGCCGAGGGCGACCGCGCCGACGACGGGACCCAGGACGAAGCCGAGGTCGCGCAGCATGTTGGTGGTGGCGCTGGCCATGCCTCGGGTCGTCCCGGAGTACCTCCAGTGCCACCGGCAAGACATAGGTAAAGCCCACGTCCTGCCTGCCCAGCAGGCGCAGGTCCTCGACGGTCAGCTCGCCGATCGGCTTACGCCGAAGCGTGTGCACGGTCGCGATAAGACGGGTCACATCGCCCGACGCGGCCGGCCAACGATCGCGCTCAAGCTCCTCAAGGCAGCGGCCACGGTTTACGAGTCGGGTCACCGAGGGATCGTCCCATGCCAGAGATCTCGAACGCGGTCTGAATGCCCGCTGGCATTGTCCAGTCGGTACACGCGCTGCGCGTTGCCGCCGAAGATCTGAGCGATCTCGTCAGGGCTCGTTGGCATCAGCGTGGCGGTCAAGGCCGCGATGACCTCCTCGTAGGTGCCGGCAAGCAGGCAGACCGGCCAGTCCGAGCCGAACATGAGGCGGTCCGGTCCGAACCAATTCACGACGCGGTCGACAAACGGGCGCAGATCGTCAGGGGTCCAGGAGGCCCAGTTTGCCTCGGTGACCATGCCGGACAGTTTGACCGACACGTTCGGCTGTGCCGCGAGCGCTGGCATGCGCTGCATCCATGGATCGTCCTGGCCGTCGTCAATGCGTGGTTTCGCGATGTGATCGAGTACGAACTGCAGCTCGGGGAATCGTCGGACCGTTTCGGTTGCCGCTGGGAGCTCTCGGGCCCGAACCAAGAGGTCGAAGGCGAGGCCGCGTCGCTGCACCGCAGCGAGGCCGCGCTGCACGTCGTTGCGACCGAGCCAGCCCGGGTCCGGTTAGGCGTCCCGGCGCTCCGCCCGGGACGCCGGCCCTCACTGCACGTGATGTCTCCTTTCTCACTGCTCAACCTTCACGAGGAGTTTCTGTCATGTCCCTCGCCCGTAACAGCCGTAAGATGAGAATCGTCGCAGCCATTCCGCTGGTTGCCGCACTCATCAGCGCCAAAAACGCCATGGCATCCTCTGATTCCGACTCCAAGGCGTCAGCCGATCAGAAGCATTCTTCTGTGGTGCTGGAGCAGGGTGCGCAGGTGTTCGCTGACGCGGCTGCCAAGCAGCCGCCCATCTACACCCTCTCCTACCAGGACGCCCGTAAGGCACTGGACAGCGCTCAGGCGGTTCCGGTGGACAAGCTGCCGGCTGTCATTTCGCACCGCACGCTCCCCGTCGGCCCCACCGGCAGGGTAACCATCAGGATCGTCCGCCCCGCGGGAGCGCATGGCAAACTCCCCGTGGTGATGTACTTCCACGGCGGGGGCTGGGTCCTGGGTGACGAAAGCACTCATGACCGGCTGGTGCGCCAGATCGCCAACGGTGCCCGCGCCGCAGTGGTCTTCGTGGACTACACGCCCTCCCCTGAGGCACACTTCCCGGTCCCGATCGAGCAGGCCTACGCCGCCACCAAGTGGGTTGCCGAACACGGCAGTGAGATCAATGTCGACGGCTCCCGAATCGCTGTCGTCGGCGATTCAGTCGGCGGCAACATGACCGCTGCTGTCACGCTCTTGGCGAAGCAGCAGCGCGGGCCCAAGCTGCGGGGGCAGCTGCTGTTCTACCCCGTCACCAACGCCGCCTTCAACGACGCTTCCTACCAGCAGTTCGCCGACGGCCCGTGGCTGACCCGCAAGGGCATGCAGTGGTTCTGGAACGCCTATGCTCCCGATCTCAAGGACCGCAAGAACATCCTCGCCTCTCCGCTGCGCGCCAGCCTCAATCAACTCAAGGGGCTGCCCAAGGCGCTGGTCATCACTGACGAGGCGGACGTGCTGCGGGACGAGGGCGAAGCCTATGCAGCCAAGCTCCGCGCGGCGGGCACCGACGTCACTGCGGTGCGCTATGAGGGCATCATTCACGACTTCGTGATGCTCAACGCGCTCCGAAACACCAATGCCGCCAAGGCCGCTGTCGACCAGGCCAACGCGTTCCTCAACTCCGGCCTTCACGACTGACTCTGGATTCACCGGGCGGATTCTGATGACCGTTTCCGGTTGATTGCGGAGCGGGTTTCCGCTGGCGGGTGCGGGTGATCGCCGGGTGGCCGTCCCGGTGGCGGGGTCTCCGAGATCCTTGGTCGTGGGCGGGCAGGGCGGCGAGGGTCAGGTCCGCAGGCGGCAGCCGACGGCCGACGGCCGTCCACAACGTCTCGAAGGCGTCTTGCCAGGGCCAGCGTTCGGGCAGGTGGAAGGTCAGGGTGCGTCCGCGGGCGGCCAGCCTTGCCGGGACCGCGATCAGGTGGCGGCGGATGGTGCCGGTGCGGGCGTTGGCGTGGAACGCGGAGGCCAGGGCGCCCAGGGCGCGGGTGAGGTTGTGGGCAAGCGCGGCCAGGGTGAGTCAGGCCGCGTTCGCGGTGAACTTCCCCGACGGCAGGTGCCCGAGCGCCGAGTCCTCAAGATCGGCGATGACCTGCTCCACGATCGCGTGCGTGCGGTGACACTTCTCGGCCTCAACCAGTTCGAAGGGGCCGTCGGTGAACACCGCGGGGAAGCGCCAGATCTTGAACAACTCACCCTGGTCGTCCGGACCATGGGTGTCCTTCAGGCGCTTGACGCGGCGGATGAGCAGCCGGGCAGTCGTGTGGTACTTCTTGGCCTTGCCGGTGAACGCGGTGTACTCCACCTCGGCGACCTCCGCGTCCGAGATCCAGCCTTGCTCGTCGGCGTCCCAGATCGCCTTGGGGTACTTGCCCGGCGTCCAGGCGTCCTCGGGGATCGCGGCGATGGCCTGGCGGACCTTCTTGCGTTGCGCAACCGCCAGGGAGAACCGCACCTGCGCGCGGCGGCAGACGGCCACGACCTTGTGGGAGAGGAACGCCGAGTCGGCACGGACGACGATCATGCCGGTGGCGCCCATCGCCCGCACCTGGGTGATGGCTGCTGGTCGCCGGCACACGCCGGTCAGGCGAGCCGGTGCTCGGGTGTCGCGGTCCGCCGGGCGCGGGCGACCATGCGGGCGGCCGCGACAAGGCCGGCGGCGCCGGCCAGACCGCGCTCGAGCACTTCGGAGGGGTCGCCTCCGCCTGCGGCGTGCACGGCGTCGGCGAAGTGGTGGATGTCCTTCTTCATGAGGAGGTGGACGTGCTCGGCCAGCTCCGGGGTGATGTCGCGCCCGAGGGAACGCAGTGCCGCGCTGCCGCCGCTGCTGGTGTCGATCACGTCGATCAGCGCGGGGAGGTTCAGGCCTACCTGCGATGCCAGACCGAGGACGTCCTCGGCGTTCTTCATGTTGGTGATGGTCAGCGCGTTGTTGAAGAGCTTGGTGAACTGCCCCGCGCCGACCGGGCCCATCAGCATGACGGTGTCGCTGAACGTGTCGAACACCGGGCGGGCCTTCTCGAACGCGTCTGGGGATCCTCCGGTGAAGGTGGTGAGGGTGCGGGCGCGGGCGCCGGGGCTGCCGCCGCTGACGGGCCCGTCGAGGTAGACACCGCCCGCCTGCGCCACGTGTTCGGCGATGCGGGCCGCCTCGGTGGGGCCGCCGGTGCCGTGGTTGACGATGATCGTTCCGGGTGCGATGGCGGCCAGTAGTCCTTGATCATCCAAAATGTCCCAGATATCCACGTCGTCGCGGAGACACAGTCCGATGAGTTCGGCGGACGCCGCCAGGTCCGCCACGGTGCCGTGCACGGTGTGCGGGACCCTCTCCACGGCCGAGAGCGAAGCCGGGTGTCGCGCCCAGACGTGCAGGTCGAAGCCGTGCTCGCCGATGGCTTCTGCCATGGGGCCGCCCTGGTCGCCGAGACCGATGAAACCGACCCTGGTTATCGTCGCTGCCATTGCCATGATCTTTCGTTGGTTCGGGTGAGGAACGGGAGACGAGAAATTTCCGCCGTTCAGCGGACGGTGTCGCTCGCCAGCTCCCACAGCCGCTGGGCGTTGTCCGGGTCCAGCGCGTAGGGGGCCACGCCGGGGACGCCGAATTCGGTGGGTCGGGCGTGGACGAGAGGCGCCTCGTTGACGTCCTCGAAGTAGCGGCCGCCGATGCCTTCGACCCCCGGGTGAGCGGCGAGGAACACGCTGGTCGCGGCTCCCTGCTCGATCGTCTTGCGGAAGGGCTCCGGCGTCCGCAGGCCTCCGGTGTGCCGCTGGAGGTTGGTGGCGATCGCACCGGGGTGCAGGGAGTTCGCCGTGATGCCGTCGCCGGACCAGCGGTGCTGCGCCTCGACGGCCAGGAGGATGTCGGCGGTCTTGGACTGGCCGTAGGCGGCGAGCGCGTCGTACGGGCGGAAGCGGAAGTCGATGTCGTCGAAGACGACGGGGGAGTAGAGGTGGCCGCTGGAGGAGACCGAGACCAGGCGCGCGCCGTCGGCCGCGGCGAGGGCGCGGTGCAGCCCCAGGGCCAGGGCGAAGTGTCCCAGGTAGTTGGTGGCGAACTGCTGCTCATGGCTGGCGATGCCGCGCTCGAGGTCCGGCGGCATCATGATGCCGGCGTTGTTGATCAGCATGTGCAGGGGACCGTGCCAGGCGGCAGTGAACGCCCGCACCGAGTCCAGGTCGCCCACGTCCAGGCGGGCGACGTGGATCGCCTCGTTCCCGGTGGCCTTGCGCAGCTCGGCCGCGACCTGCGCACCGGCTTCCGGACGGCGGACGGCAAGCGTGACCTCGGCGCCGTGGGCCGCCAGAGTGCGGGCGGTCTCGACGCCGATGCCCGAGTTGGCCCCCGTGACGACCGCCCGCCTGCCCGACAGGTCGACGCCTTCGATCACCTCCGAGGCGGTGCTTTCGCGGCCGAAACGGGTGGTGAAGAGCTGGGACATGTGAGGCATTCCTCCGGTCGTGCTGACAGTGCCGTCATCCTGCGTCGGGCGCTGCGGGGCGCACCAGGACGGGTGGAGACTGGGACTGACAGGGCCACCCATGTGCCCGGGATGCGTCCGTACGCTGGAAACGTGACAGCCACTGGAGATGCCAACGCTCTGGGCCGATATCTGCGCGCCCGCAGGGAACTGATCCAGCCCGATGAAGCCTGGGATCAGGGCAGCCGGCGCGTCCCGGGGCTGCGCCGCGAGGAGGTCGCCTTTCTCGCGGGAATCAGCTCCGACTACTACAACCGGCTGGAGCAGGGCCGCGACAGGAACCCCTCTGAGCAGGTCCTGCGCAGCATTGCCCGCGCCCTGCAACTGGACGAGGAGGCGACGGCCTACCTGGTGGGACTCGCCGCACCGAAGAGTCCGCGGCGCAAAGGGCCCCGCAAGCCGGAGAGGGTCGGCGACGGCATCCGCACGCTCATCGGCTCCTGGCCGCTCACCCCGGCGTACGTCCACGGCAAGTACATGGACGTCCTGGCCGCCAACCGCCTCGCCGTCGCGCTCTCACCGTTCAACGCGCCGGGACGCAACGGCATACTCGCGGCGTTCCTCGAGCCGGAGATGCAAGAGCTCCATCAGGACT
Organism: Streptomyces sp. NPDC052107; assembly: GCF_040680215.1. Lineage (NCBI taxonomy): Bacteria > Bacillati > Actinomycetota > Actinomycetes > Kitasatosporales > Streptomycetaceae > Streptomyces > Streptomyces sp. NPDC052107. The sequence continues at coordinate 33,711 of NZ_JBFAWG010000028.1, read as the reverse complement.
GGGAGGACATGACCGCCCGGGTCGTCCCCTACCTGCGCTCGATCGCCGGTGCGGACATCGAGGACCCGCGCCTCGTCGAGATCGTCGGAGAGCTCTCCCTGCGCAGCGAACGCTTCCGCGCTCTCTGGGCCCGGCAGGATGTCAAGCACAAGTCCACCGGCACCAGCCTGCTCCATCACCCCCAGGCCGGACCCCTGGAACTGCACTACGAAAAACTGCTGGTCCCGGGCACCGACGGGCAAACGCTGGTCACCTACCACGCACAGCCGGGCAGCGCCTCCGAAGAACGCCTACGCCTGCTCGCCAGCATGAACGCCCCCGACAGCGTCGGAGGTAGACAGGCCGCGGCCGGCCGGTCCCGAACTCGCGGACGTTCCGTCCCTTGACACGCCTCCGAGATCCGCTGCCTCTCCGGGGTTATGACGCGCAACAGGCGAGCAGGCGCCACCAGAAGGTCAACCGACTCGCTGACCGCCTCCCCCGCCCGGCCCTCCTGGCCCGACCTGCCCAGGCACCCGGACTACCCTCGCATCCTCGCCGATTCAACGAGGCCACCGACCCGCTGCGGGCCCGCGATGTCTGCGAAGCCAGAACATCGAAGGCACCCGCGCCAAGCTGAAACGCATCGTCAAGCTTCGATGTCTTCACCGAGGTCGGCACCGGCGGCTTCACCAGGAGGCAGTAGTCGACCGGAGCCCCGCGACCAGCAGCCGTACCCCAATGGAAGACGATGGGCCTTGCCGTCGCCGAACTAGGGCAAAAAGGGCAGTTTAGAGAGATTTAAGGCTCCCGTGGCTTGGGTCAATCGGTCGTCGACAGCTGCTGAGGGGCGATTGCGGTCGTTGGGGTTGCTGTACTTCCTTGCTGTACAACTTGAGCTGCGCAGCGGGCGTTAGCGAGGTCATTGCGGCTGGTCCGGGTATCGGAATGATCACCGCCGAGCACCTGCTGGCGCTGGGCGAGAGTGGCCGGGATGGGGCGGCCGGCGTCGGCGCTGACAACGTCCATGTAGAGGTGCGGGACCCGCCGATCGGAGCGGGCGCCTCGGGTGCCATCGTCGATGGCCGGGGTCCGCAAACTCGACGCCGTCAGCGGCGACGCTGAGGGCGCCCCTACCTGCGCTGGCGTCCCTCTGCGCCACAGCCGGGTGCCTGCAGGACCGTGGAGCCGAGGTATTCCACGGCGAGCAATGCGACCTCAAGGTCGGTATGTCCCACCTGGACCGAGTGACCCATGACCTTCTCAGCCTTGCGGACGCGGTAATGCACAGTGTTCTTGTGCAGGTTTTGGTTGCTCGCCGCAGCGGTGTAACTGCATCCGGTCGTCAGGAAGGCATGCAAGGTGTCTCGCAACTGTGCGCTCTGCTCGTCGTCGACGGCCAGCGGGCCGAGGACGCTCCCCACCCAGGCGCGCAGATCCGGGAGGTTCTTGCACATCAACGCCACTGGGGCGACCTGGGAGTACGCAGTCAGCCGGGGGCCGGGACTCGCCGCCGTGGCAAGCTCCTGTGCGCGCAGCGCCTCCCTGTTCGTGCTGCGGAACCCCCCGATGTCGCGCTGCACGCTTCCGGCGCACACCTGCACGGAGGGTTCGCCGCTTTCGACCACACTGGACAACCGTTCCCAGGAGACCTCGCTGTGTGAACCCATAGGCAGCCAAGCCCAGGCCAGTCCTTCGTCTCGGGGTATGAACAGTGGTCTGGCGGGACAGTCGAGTTCTTTTGCGATCTCGTGGGTGAGCCGGTCGAGCCGGGCCAGTCCGGCGCCGCCACGCGACAGCGCGGGCAGCCAGGCCGCCAAACCGAGGTGATTCTGTCGCAGGCGGTAGCCGAGAGCGGCTTCCGCCGAGTCGAGGTCTACCTCATTCTCGGCGAGGATGTCCCGTACACGCGCGGCACGCATGGCGGTCTGGCCCATCAGCCAGCGTTCTCGCTCCAGGTGGTACACCTCGATGACGTGCTCGGTGATGCTGTCGATGTAACCGAAGCTCACCCTCAGCATGCGCCGGTTGACGGCGGCGGAGACAACGTCGTCGGCGCCCCGACGAGCAAGCTCATCCAGGCACCATTGCAGGAAACGCCAGTGCCCGATCCTGTAGGCGCGGATCAATGCTCTGACAGGAATATCCCTCTGAGCCAATCTCCTGGCATACTCGTTGACCGCGGCGGGCCCCTCAAGATTCTCCAGAGGAATGTCATGCTCAAAGATGTGCAGCAAAGTAGCGACATTTTCCTCGACGCTCGCCAGCAAGATTCTTTCGACGGCGTCGTCCCCCCTGATCTGCGGGATTTCAGCGAGCAGGTGTTCCCATACGTCGCTGCAGACCTCCGTGAGACGTGACTCTACGTTTGCCGCACTCACGGACAGTTCCCGTGCAGGCTCCGGACTTTCCACGCCCATGCTCTAAAGGCTACAAGGCAGGTATCACCTGCTTGGGAATCAGTGGTACGGGAGACACAGATTGGATCCACTTCCACACCTTGGCGATAGGGCCAGTGTCATGCAGTCACCAGCCTGGCTCCGCCGTACTGCGGCACCGCCAAGCGGGTGAGCGATTTGTTTCTTTGTCACCAACTACAACCAGAAGTTGGTGCGCTGCGCCTGGCATCTGTCCCGCTTTCCACTCCTACCCTCGTTCTTACTGTCGCGATCCGGAGGACACGGCCTCGATCCCCGCGGACGGCGAGGAGCGGCAGCATCCCGCATCAGCCAAGAGCCGCCGGATCGCCTGGAACTAACCGCCGGGAGGACGCCCAACCGTGGGGCGGTGCGACGATCGCCCTGCCGTCTCCGGCCCGATTTCGAGAAATCCATGTGATGGGAGAAATCCGGTGACCAAGATGCTTCAAGGCAGCCTCTGTGAGCGACTGGACCCCCAGGAGACGCCCGACGCCGCAATCGCGATGATCGACGCCGAGGGGACGGTGGTGGGGTGGACGACCACCGCGGAGCGGCTCGTCGGCTACCCAGCCGCGGAAGTGGTGGGCCGGCCGGTCTCCACCGTCCTGCCTCTCACGCGCCGAACGCTGAGGGACTGGTCGTCGACGGAACAGTGCCTTGCGCGGGGCGGCTGGTCCGGCACCTCGACCGTTCGCCACCGCGACGGCCATACCCTCAAGGCGAGCTTGAGGATCTCGCTGTTGTGGGGCCAGGACGGGGAAATCCATTGGCTCGTCTCCGGCACCGACATTGCCTCGCTCTCCCCGGTGGCGACCACCGGATGGGTGCGGGACTCACTTCTCACCCGCTCACCGATCGGCATCGTCGTGTGGGACCGGGATCTGCGTTGCGCCTGGGCCAATGACGCGATGGAGCAGCAGGACGGCGTCTCTTGCGATCAGCGGCTGGGACGCCGTCTGGCGGCTGCGCTGCCCAGCGTCGAGGCCGAAAGGCTCGAGGGGGTGATGCGGCAGGTGCTGGACAGCGGCGTCACCACGGTTTATGAGTACTGGGCGTGGCCGCCGGCGGATCCGCGCCGTGAGCATGCGATCGCGGCCTCGTACTTCTGCCTCCAGGACGCCGGCGGCCGGGCCATGGGGGTGTGCTGCATGAGTGTGGACGTCACCGCCGGACAGCGGGCGCGCGAGCGCCTGGCCATCCTCAGCGAGGCCAGCACACGTATAGGCAACAGCCTGGACGTGATGCAGATCGGTCAGGAGCTGGCCGACATCGCGGTGCCCCTCCTGGCCGACTACGTCAACGTCGACCTGGCCGAGTCGATCCACTTCGGCGAAGCACCCTTCGCCCGCATCGGCCCGCTGGACGACCGCCGCCCCGTCCTGCGGCGCGCGGGCCTGGCCTCGATCCACCCCGGGGTCCCCGAGTCCCCGTGGGCGCGCGGTGAGCTTGTCGCCGTGCCACCGAACTCGCCCTTCACCAAGGTCCTTTCTTCCGGCCGCTCCCATCTGGAACCGGTCCTGGACTGCTCTCCCGGCACCTGGTTCGACCGAGACCCCGACCGAGCACGGACCATGCGCGAGAACGGCATGCACTCCCTGTTGGTCGTCCCGATCCGTACGCAGCGCGCCTTCCTGGGTACGGCAGTGTTCATCCGCACCGAGGAACCCGCGCCATTCCAGGAGAATGACCTGCTCCTCGCCGAGGAACTCGTCACCCGGACGGCGCTTTCCCTGGACAACGCTCGCCAATACGCACGGGAACGCAGCGCGGCACTCACCCTCCAACGCAACCTGCTCCCCCCGCGTTTGATGCAGGGCACGGCAATCGAGACGGCCTCGCGCTATCTGCCGGCCGATGCGGACAACGGCGTCGGGGGCGACTGGTTCGACGTCATCCCCCTGTCCGGCGCCCGGACAGCGCTCGTCGTGGGCGATGTGGTGGGCCATGGCATCAACGCCGCAGCGACCATGGGCCGGCTCCGCACCGCAGTCCACACGCTCGCGGACCTCGACCTGCCCCCCGACGAGCTGCTGACCCACCTCGACGACACGGTCCGGCGGATGGCCGAGGAAGACGCCGACTCCCGCGACCCGACCCGCGTCACCGGCGCGACCTGCCTGTACGCCGTCTACGACCCCGTCACCCAAAAGTGCACCATGGCACGAGCCGGGCACCCCCCGCCCGCGATCATCGACCCCCACGGCACGGTCACCTTCCCCGACCTGCCCACCGGAACACCGCTCGGCGTGGGGTTGGGGGTCCCCTTCGAAGCCGTCGAGTTGGAACTGCCCGAAGGGAGTCGGCTCGCCCTGTACACCGACGGCCTGATCGAGAACCGGGACCACGACATCGACGCCGGCATCAAGCACCTGGGCAGCGCCCTGGCACATCCCGGCCGGTCCCTGGAAGACCTCTGTTCCTCGGTGATCGAGACAGTGCCGACGCAGTCACCGTGCGACGACGTCACCCTGCTCGTCGCGCGGACCCATTCGCTCAGCCCGAGCCAGACCACGTGCTGGGAACTGCCCAGCGACCCGGCCGTCGTCCGCGGCGCACGCACCTTGGTCGCCCGACAACTCACCCAGTGGGGACTGGATCGGCTGGAGGCATCCACCCAGTTGATCGTCAGCGAACTGGTCACCAACGCCGTCCGCCACGCGTCAGGCCCGATCCTCCTCCGCCTGATCCGGCACCAGGTCCTGACCTGCGAAGTCTCCGACACCAGCGACACCCTCCCCCGGCTGCGCCACGCCTGCCCCGCCGACGAAGGCGGGCGCGGCCTCTACATCGTCGCCCAGCTCTGCCGGCGCCACGGAGCCAGGTGCCCGACGCGCGGTGGCAAAACCGTGTGGGCCGAACAAGAACTCGACCCCGGCATCTGAGACGGGAAGCGCGACGAAGAAGGCCGGAGCATCGGGGCTGGCGGCAGGACCAGGATGACACCCAGGCCGCTGTCGATGTCCACGCCCTCGGCCCTCGCAGCGAGGTAGGCCAGACGCAGCAGCGCGACAGATCATGATGCCGTCGGCGTCTGTGTAAATGAAGACAACAGAGTTGTCGGCGAGCGCGGCCTGAGGGGTCAGTCGATCAAGGCCTCCACCTGGGCGGACGACTTATCGGCACCCGCACCCCCCTTTCAGGTTTCAGGGACGGGCCGAACACCGACGGGACCTGGGTCCACGTGCAGCCCATGGTCGCCACGAAGACGATCGCGGCCAGCACCTCACGATCTCCGTACCGGCGCCGGCCACCGCCCTGCGGGCGGGTCGGCGCCTCCGGAACCACCCGCTGGAACAACTCCCACAACCCGTCCGGCACCAGACGTTCGACCATCAACAACACCTTCGCCTGGACAAAACGGTCTTTCATCAGAGCGCGTATGACGAGCGCCGTGAATACCTCGTGCGTCCTCAGGCCCCCGCCGCCGTGAGCATGCACCGGACGCTCCGATGACCCATGGCGTCACATTGGGGGGTGCAGGCTGGTGAGCAAGCTGCAGCGAGCGGAGTCGACGTGTTCTTCGGCGCGCCGGGCGAGCGTCTGGCGGTCGTCTGAACGCAAGAGCGTCACCAGATCGCGGTGCTCGTCCACAACGCGAGCACGGTAGTGCTCATAACCGAGGGCGATACGGCGGAGCTGGAACAGGTAGACCTGCGAGCGCACGGCGCGCCATGCATCAAGGAGCCTGCGGTTGTTCGCGGCGGCGTAGATCCGGTCGTGGAAGGCGACGTCCAGTGCGAGCAACCTCGCCCCGGACGCCTCGCCGCCGATCTCTTCCGACATCTCGCCGACGAGGGTGTCAAGTTCGGTCAGCTGGTCGGCAGTCACCCTCCTTTGCGCGCTGGTCGCCGCGAGCCGGTCCAGCGCGGCGCGCAAGGTGTAGACCTCCTCGACGTCCTGAGCCGTGACGTCGATGACGGTGGTGCCGCGGTGCCAGACGCTGCGGACGAGCCCCTCGCGTCCGAGGTGCGCGAGTCCTTCGCGTACCGATCCGCGGCTGACTCCCAGCGAGGCAGCGAGTTCGACTTCCCGCAGCTGCGATCCGGGTGGGAAGTGGCCGGCGAAGATCGCCTCCCGTATGAGATCGGCAGCCTCTTGCGCCAGGCCGCGGCGACTGGCTTGGGGGAGCGGTGCGGCAGTCATGTCCTAATGTTGACATTCGACATTTGGCTGTTGCAAGGTCGGAGCGCACCGAGCCGAAGGAGTGTTCACATGCCTGTGCGCCCCGCCTTCCATCTGGCCATACCGGTCGATGACCTTGACATCGCACGCCAGTTCTACGGGGATGTCCTCGGGCTGAGCGTAGGACGGTCCACCGGCCACTGGATCGACTGGAACCTGCATGGCCACCAGTTGGTGACTCATGTGGTCCCCGGTGGCCCTGTGCCCGCTGGGAACAGTGAGGTCGATGGGCATGCGGTGCCCGTCCCGCACTTCGGGCTGTTGCTGTCGACCGAGGACTTCCACGCGCTCGCCGCGCGACTCCGTGCGGCGGGTACCGAGTTCGTCATCGAGCCTTACCTCCGCTTTTCCGGCGAGCCGGCGGAGCAGTGGACGATGTTCCTCCACGATCCGGCCGGCAACGCGTTGGAGTTCAAGGCGTTCCGCGACGAGTCCCAGGTCTTCACGCGATGAGGCGGGTGCTGGTCACAGGGGCGTCGCGCGGGATCGGCCGGGCGGTGGCCCTCGCGTTCGCTGAGCGCGGGGACCGCGTGGGAGTGCACTACGCGGCCAACCGCGCGGACGCCGAGGAAACGCTGCGGCGACTGCCCGGTTCCGGTCACGCCCTACTCGCGGGCGATCTTGGCGATCCGCAGGCGGCGCGGGAGATCGTCGACGGTGCCGTGGAGAGGCTGGGCGGGGTCGACGTGCTGGTCAACAACGCCGCCGCCGCACCGTCCCACAGCACCCGGCACTCCGTGGCCGACGTGTCCTATCAGGACTGGCAGCTTGCCTGGCACCGCATGGTCGACGTCAATCTGCTCGGCGCGGCGAACGTGACCTACTGCGTCGCCCGGCACCTCATCGACCGCGCCGGTACAGGCAGCATCGTCAACATCGGTTCGCGCGGTGCTTTCCGGGGCGAGCCCGACTTTCCCGCGTACGGTGCGAGCAAGGCTGCACTGCACGCCTTCGGGCAGTCGATGGCCATCGCGCTGGCACCGCACGGCATCGCGGTGACGTCCGTGGCGCCAGGCTTCATCGCGACCGAACGACAGGCCCCGAAGATGGCGGGCCGAGGCGGCGAGACCTTGCGCGGCCAGAGCCCGTTCGGACGGGTTGGGACGTCCGAGGAGGTCGCGGCCGCGGTGCTCTACCTGGCCTCACCGGAAGCCGCCTGGTCGTCCGGAACGGTACTCGACCTCAATGGCGCCTCCTACCTTCGGACCTGAGGACTCGCGGACACACCGGCACTGGCTCGCGAGTCATCCTGACCACCGCGCACGTTGCGGAATGCTCCCGCGTCCGCTGGTCAGTGCCCTGTAGCGCACATGATCACGGCGATGCCGACGAGGCCGACCAAGGCGCCGATGATGTCGAAGCGGTCGACGGCCACAGCATTCTCAAAGCGCGCGCAGGCCACGGTCGGCGAAGGTGATCAGCCACTCGAAGCTCTCGTCGATGTCGGCGCTCCACTGGAAGCCGCCTGCCGCCTGCAACGTGGCGAAGCCGTGGCAGAGGCTGCGGACCATGCGCAGGGCGTGGTCCCAGTCGGACTCTGCGGTCCCGTAGCCGCGCAGGACCGCCGTGAACGCGTCGAGCAGGCGCTGCCCCGCGGTCGCCAGCGGAGCGTCCGGGCCGGAGGGTTCCGCGCCGAAACCTGGAACAACACGTGGCGCGCACCGTCGAAGGCGTCGCCGTACACGTGGCCCAGCGCGTCCTGGCACTCGCCGCCGCGGTCTGGAACAACTTCCAGACCGGCCAGGCGGTAAGCCGCTCACCGACCGCCTACGACCATTGAACGTATTCGGACAGACTCGTCTAGTGTGGATGGCAGGGGCTGGCAACGACTGCCGGGCATCCCGGCGCCGGGATGCCCGGTTGCTGCCCCAGAGGGTCAGCCGCTGTGCACGGCGCTGACGAGGTCGGGCAGGAGCTTCGCCGCGTTCGGTGTGCCCAGTCCGGTGACGGGGTCCCATCCTGTGGTGGCCGAGTAGCCCGGGACCGAGGTTTCGGCGGTGTTGTTGCCCACGGTGACGTCGTTGAAGTCCGCCGCGTATGTGGTCGGGTTCGACGCGAGCTTGTACAGAGCAGGGTTGATCAGTCCGAGTCCACCGCCGTTGATCTGGTCGGCGAGGGAGACCAGGCCCGCCCACTGAGGACACGCCAACGACGTGCCGCCGATGTCGTACCAGCCCGTGCTGCACGGTGTGCTGCCGCACTTCAGCCCGCTCTGGCCGTCTGGCGGGAGGGACAGGTACACCAGCGCTCCCGTGGACGGGCTCGCTTGCAGGGAGACGTCCGGAACGCCGCGCGTCGCACCGATGGAGGTGCTGCCGGCCGGCATCGCGCCCGACTGGTAGTCCGGCTTGGCGAAGACGCTGCTGTAGCCGCCGCCGGAGCCGATCCAGCCGATCTCCGACTGGCCGGGGGCCTTCTGGCAGGCCCCTGGCGGGGAGACGCTGTCGACGACCCTGCCGTTGGTAGCACCCGGGTCGGTGCACAGGTCTGTGCCGCCGACTCCGGTGACCAGCGGGTCGGACGCGGGCCACTCGACGGCGGGACCGGCGAGCGTCGACCCGCCTTGGCCCACAGGCGTCTTGGCCGAACCGGCGCTTCCATCGTCACCCGACGAGCCGAGAACAGTGACGCCGTTCTGTGCCGCCGACTTGTAGGCGTAGCGCAGGTTCTCCAGCGACCGGGCGCTGCCGAAGGCGCCCTCCGCAGAGGCAAAAGACTGGGAGATGACAGTCGCGAGGTGGTGCTCGACGACGTACTGCTCGGCAGCCATCATCTGAGGGAATCCCTGCACCCCGAGGGTCTCGGCGGTGGGGGTGGTGACCAGCAGGATGTTGGCGCCGGGTGCCATGGCGTGGGCGGTCTCGACGTCGAGAGCCACCTCCAGCGCCCATGCGCTCTTGTCCTCCTGCCCGGGGGAATTGCTTGTGGACGGCGGCGCCTTGGTGGCGGGCGAGCCCTGCAGATGAAGCTCGCTGAAGGTCGGCATGCCGGGACCACAGCTGACGTTCTCTTCCCCGCACATGGATGCGAGGCCGAATGCCTGGTCGAAGACGTGGAGGTCGTGAGCCATGGTGTCGCTGCCGTAGGAGTCGACGATCGCGATCGTCTGACCGCGGCCATCGTCTCCGGCTGAGTGCAGCGCGCCTACGTTGTACGCCGCCTGGATGGCCTGGGGGGTGAAGCAGCGGCGTCCCACTGACGCGCACTGAACTTGCGTTGGTGGAATCTGACTTGTCGTCAACTGAGTGTAGTCGGCGACAGTTGGCCGTACTTGCGGATAGGTTGCCTGGTGGGCAGCGCTCGTCGCGGGCACGGCGCCCGCCGCTGCGAGGCTGAGTGTGCCCACCCCCGCGAGCAGCCACCGTCTGATGGTGCGTGCCATCAGAGTCCTCTCTTGAGACCGAAAGGGGACTTGCGCGTCCGCCCCTCAGGTGGGGGGTGGTGGCACAGGGGGTTGCGGACGGGGCGAGGCTACTCTCGCGGTTGTTGGGCCGATAGACTTGTCCTGTCAACAATGACCAAAGAAAGTTACTGCTGGACAAGTTGAGCGGTGGCGCTTGAGCGTTCGGCCGCTTGCGTTTGCCTCGACGCGGCTGCCGAACTGTTTGGGGCCCGACTGTCCCGCGTGAACATCCGGATTCGGGCGATTGACCAGGTTGTTCGCTTCACTTGGTCAGGTGGTCCCGTCGATACTCGTCGATGAGGCGGCCGAGTACCCGGGTGCCGTGGATGCGGCCTCCCAATGTGATGAGGGGTGAGGTGCCGCAGGCGACCACGTACGTGTCCCCCGTCAGCCACTCGCGCCGCCCTGCAACGACCACCTCTGCGCCCACGACCTTGACGTCGTCCAGCACCTGCGTGCCGATTATTACGTCCGAGCTGGTCAGACCGCATGTGTGTACTCGTGGAAGAGGCCGCCGACCTTCACATCGGAATCGCGTCCCTGCTCCGCCCGGAGGCCGATGACCTCACCATGAACGTCCTACGGCGCCTCGCCACCTCCCGCGTGGGAGCGAGCCCGGCCTTCGCCTCGCTCGACGGCACCGGCCAGGCCCTGCGGTACGCCCGCCTCGCCGTGAGCAGCCAGCCAGCCAGCCGGCCGGGACGGCCGAAGCGGTCCGCGTCCAGGACGACCCGCTCACCGTGGTCATGGCCGCGGTTCCCGAAGCCGCCGCCGACATCGCCCGCGAGGTCATGGGACCGGTTCTGGCCCTCGACAGCGACGCACGCACCCTGCTGCTCGACATGTTTCAGTGCTGGATCGACGTCGCCGGAAGTGCCACCGCGACGGCACAGGCCCTGCACTGCCACTCCACCACCGTCCGTTACCGGCTGCGCAAGCTCGAAGACCTCACCGGCCGTTCGCTCCAGACTCCCGGCGACACCGCCGAGCTCGTCGCGGCGTTGCGCGCCGTTGGGGATCTTGTGATGTGGCCGGTTGAGCTGGTGCTGACTTCTGCTGGGCAGGGTGGCGTCGGGAGACCAAGGTGCGAGGCTGCTTCCGGCTGGCCTCTCCAAGTGCATAGCGAATGATATGCACACACCAAGCGAGGCATCTATTGAGGCATACCGGATGATATGCCCAAGTCGAATGCTCTCTTGGGTGGGAGGGCCATCACAACTCGGCAACAGCCTGTTTGATGATCGTCTCTGCCTGAAAAGATGGCGCCCTAAACGGAATGTCAGAAGGGCGCAGAACATGGGCTTCTCCTACCGTAAGAGCTTCAAGGCGGGCCCGTTTCGCGTCACGGCCTCCAAATCGGGGATCAGCTACTCCGCTGGCGTGAAGGGCTTCCGCGTAACCAAGCGGGCCAACGGGCGTGTGCAGACCACCATCTCCGCTCCCGGGACCGGCCTGCGCTATACCGCTAGCGGCAACAGGCGGCAGGGCGCGGCGACCTCGGCCACGGCGGTCAACGGCGCGATGATCGCCGACCCGGCGGCTCGCCACGAACGCAGAAGGCAGCGTCCCGGCGCGTGGTACTTCGCGATCGTGCTTCTATCGGCCGGCCTCTTCAGCGCGATTCCGTTCGCTCACGCGGCGGCCCGACTGAGCCGTAAGGACCTCCGGCTTCGGGCGGGAATCTATGCCGCCGTCGCAGCCGTGCTGGGTGTATTCGTCTCAATCACTCCACAGGACGCGCACGGGAACCCGGTCGGTACAGCTGGCCACGCACTGAGCACGATCTTCGCAGTTCTGGCACTGGCCCTGATGGCGACGGCCTGCTTCCAGTTGGTCCCGCTCCGCCGCGAGGTCTACGGCCTTGAGGCGGAGCTGACATTGCCTACTCATGCCGCAGCAGCCGATCCGGTCGTCGCAGCGCACCTTGCCGCCCGCGCTCGCCGGGACGAAGCTCGCGCCCTCGCGCAGAGCGACCCGGTTCTCGCCCACGACCTTCGCATTGGCCGGCCGGACCTGCCGCGCCAGTACGACGATGGTGGCCTGATCGATCTGAACAGCGCGCCGGCAGATGCCATCGCCACGGCCTGCTCTATCGAGCCGTCTTTGGCTGAACGGATCGTGGCGACTCGTCAAGACCTCGGTTCTTTCAGCTCGCTGGACGAGGTGTTCGTCTACGCCCAGGTCGAGGAGGGCGCCGCTGCACGGATCCGCGACTACGCGCTGCTCCTGCCGAGGTAGGTAGTGAGATGTACGGGCTGACCTTCGTCAAGGACGACACCAAGTGCGCGGGTGAGCTGCCATTTCCTGGAGGCCTCAGGGTCTTGGAGGTCTTCGGTGGAACAGCGTCCGGCGAAGGCGAAACGCATCACGTGCGGTGAGACCTCCGTGTGCGGGGCGGGGAGTGTGTTGCGGGTGTTGTGCGGCGATCTGTCATACCTCGCACAGGGGAAGAGAGCCAGCGGCCGTCGGCGCCCCGTGGCTGTCTCCGGCCACGGGTTACGGCTGGCTCGGATCGGCAGCCAGGACGCGAAGAAGGCACAGGAGTGCAGCAGCGACGGGCTCGGTCACCTCGGGTGGCTCCTCGGGGCGTCGCACCTCGAACCTCGAGGGGGTGTCCGGACTCGAGTGCTGCGGGCATGGGGACCGTGGCTTACTCTGCGGGACGCCGTGCTCTGGAGGACTCGTTGGTGCTGGCACACCCCCTATAGGGATGTCGCAGGCCAGATTCGTCGTCTTCCGGTAACGGGAGGCACGCGGGCGCCTTCGTGCAGGGGCAGGCCCGTCTCCCTCCGTGACAGGTCTGCCCCTGCTCGCAAGAGTCCGGCCTGGGCGCGTTTCGCCCTCACTGCCAGACTGCACGACGCGGTGGATGCGGTGGCCCGGCACCCGGTGGGCCCATCTCAGCCATGGATCTGGGATTTATCCGCTACAACATGGTGACCGTCCCGACCTGCTTCTTTCGGCTCACGCGCCTGACGCGGGCTACGACCTGGTGTTCGCCGGGGACTGCGATGGCGCGAGCGCGCTCGCCGACCGGCGGGGCGTTTGATGACCCCGCCGAGGACGCGGGTGCGCAGGAGCCTGCGGGGCACGCGATCGTGCGATACCGCTGGCTGTCCCCGGGCTTCGGGTGGTCGTTGGTCTCGTGATCGGTGTGGCCGATGCGTGTCGTAGTGCTCCAGGTACTCGGCGAGGACCTGGTGGAGTGAACTTGGCCCTGGGCGTGCCGAGTTGTCGTCGCAGGACGGTGAGTTGGTGGCGGAGGGCGAGGATCTCGGCGTCCTTGGCGTGGTCGCTCATCGGTAGCAGACGGAGGGCGGCGAAGGCGTTCGTGACGGCAACGTAGGCCAGGCGTAGCAGACGAGCGATCATCATGCCACTTGTCGTCTCCGGGCTCTCCAGTCGGGCTGACCAGCGCGGATGGAATTTCCGGCAAGTGCACCGTTTGCGGCCGGCCACATCACCGGCTTCACGGGGCGTCAGCACCGATGGCTCAGTGTGCGACCAGCCGCTCGCTCATCCACTGCAGCATCGGCGGGATCTCCCGCTTCCAGGTGTTGAAGTTGTGCCCGCCGCTCGGAAGGATGATCGACGAAATCCTGGTCACCTTCGTGTCCTGCACGCTCTTGATGAACTTGAGCGTGTCCTTGTAATTGTGCTCACCGACCTTGCTGCTGGTGACGAGCAGCGACGTCTCGGGCGCGGGCAGATGCTTGAGCGCCCAGAAGAGGTCGGCACGGTTCTGCAGGTTCTTGTCGCCGTGGAAGAGGTCCCCGGTGGTGGGGTCGATCGGCGCCTTGTAGTACGGCGACAGGCCCGCGGCGGCCGCGTACGAACCCGGGTGGTGCATGGCCACCTTCAGCGCGCAGTAACCGCCGGTCGAGTCGCCGACGATGCCCCAGCTGGCGGGCGTCTTGTCGACCCGGTAGTGGGCCATCACCGAGTCGCGCAGGTCCTTTGCGAAGAAGGTCTCGGTCTGCGGGCCGCCGGGAACGTCGACGCACTCGGTGTCCCGCGGCGGCGCCACGGTCGGCCGCAGCATCACCAGGATCATCGGCTGCATCTTCCCCTGCTTGGCCACCTGCTGTGCCGTACTCGGGTAGTGCAGCTTGTCCACCAGTGCCTGGGCCGTGCCGGGGTAACCCGTGAGGACGACGGACGCCGGGAACTTGCGCGCGCGGTTCTGTGGCTGGAAGTACTCCGGGGGCAGGTACACGAACGCCGGCGTGGCGAGATGGGTCGTACGGCCGATGATGTCGACCTTCTGGACCTGCCCGGCCATCTGCGGCAGCGTGCTGCTCGCACCGATGACACGGGAGGCGGAGACCACTTGGACGGGACTGCTGCCGCCCTCCGCCATATGGTCGACGACCACTCCCTGGCCGGTCTCCTGGCCGAACAGGTCGGCCCAGCTGGCGTAGAAGCCGAACGCCTGGTTGGTGGCGAGTCCCACCGTGGCGAAGAGCGCCAGCTGGGTGCCGAGCAGCAGCCCGACCCGTCCGCTGACGGCCCGCCAGTTCCGCCGGGCCAGTCCCGGCCACAGCCAGACCGTGCCGAGGAACAGTGCGACGGCGATGACGATCGCCAGCATCAGCACTTTGTTGCTCGTGAGACCCATGGGCTGTTACCTGCCTGCGCTCTCCGCCCGGTCTCCGCCCACGCTTCGTTGCGAGGGCATGCCCGGGGCTTTCCTTGGCCTTTGATTCGACGGGTTCAAGGTCTCTCGCGGAACTACGAGAGACGATGTTTGTCAGGATAGATGAGCAAATGTCGGGCTAGGTTCCGACTCGATCAGCCGACCGCGGCGCATACTGCGTGGCCCGCGCCCCGAGGCCGAAAGAGTGCAACGGCTGCGAAGCACACTGATTTCTGGTCGGTTCAGTGTCCGGCCGGCGGCTGGATGTAGTCCTCCAGGCGAGCTACGGCGAAGCCCTGTTCCCGGATGCGCTCGAGCAGATTCGCGAACATCTCCGTCATGGTGGCGCCCTTGAGCTCCGCAGGCCCGCGGAAATGGGCGAGGATGATGTCGCCGGGACGCAGCTTCTTGCCTGGCTCCTGGTACTGCATATTGCGCACCTGCATGGTCTCGCGCCACCAGACGATCGCTCGCGGCCCGCACTCTCCCACCGCGATCTTGGTGTTGTTGTCGTACGCCCCGTAGGGCGGCCGGAAGAGGAACGGGGCGGTGCCGAACTGCTGGGTGAGGATCTTCTGGTCGCCGCACACCTCTTGCTTCTGGCGGACCAGTGGGATGGTGTTCATCGCGGGATGGTGCAGGGTGTGGTTCTGGATGTGGTCGCCCATCGCCTGCAGTGCCTTGAAGTACCCGTAGTCCGACTTGATGGCGTCGTTCATCAGGAACATCGTGATCGGGATCTTCAGGTCCCGCATCATCTCGATGAACTTGGGGTCCTTCTCCAGTCCGTCGTCGACGGTGATGAAGACGACCTTCTGGGATGTCGGTACGTGGGCGAAGACCGGGACCGGGCCGGTCGCGGACAGCTTGATGGGTTTGTCCGCCGGGGGCTCGGGAGCCGCGGGCAGCGGTGTCAGGCCCCACTTGTGCCAGGCGGCAGGCTCAGCCGTGATGTGCGACGCGGTCCCGGGCGTGCCGCCGACGGAGGCGGACGCCGAC
Source organism: Streptomyces sp. NPDC052107 (assembly GCF_040680215.1). Taxonomy (NCBI): domain Bacteria; kingdom Bacillati; phylum Actinomycetota; class Actinomycetes; order Kitasatosporales; family Streptomycetaceae; genus Streptomyces; species Streptomyces sp. NPDC052107. The sequence continues at coordinate 18,092 of NZ_JBFAWG010000028.1, read as the reverse complement.
GAGGTGGCCGCCGGACCGGTTGCGTCGCCACCGCTCGTGCCGCAGCCGCCGACGGACAGGGCCAGGAGCACGCTCGCCAGCGGGGCGTAGAACCTGCCGCCTGTGTTGCGTCGCTTCACCGTACCGGTCTCCTGACTGCAAAGCTGACCTTGACTCTGCTGGGAAGGTAACCGCGGCATGAAAGGCGAAGTTCAGCGACATGAAAGGCGAAGTTCAGCAGAGGGTGAGAATATGACCAAGGTCGACACCACCCCCGGCGCCATGCGGGTCATCACAGCCGACGCCCGGCAGGAGGCGGCCGGTGCGGCGGGTGAAGGAGTCGCGCAGCTGCTTGGCGCCCGAGGTCTTCTGCCGCGCTCGCTGTCGGAGCCGTGTAGACCGGCTTGAGTACGCGGGAGATCTCGTCCCAGTTCCGGCGGCCCGCGTAGCGGAACGACGCCCGGATGACGTGGGTGAAGCATCCATGAATACGACGGTCGCCGCTCTCAGGGCTGCCGATACGCCCCTGGGAGGCGTTTCACTCGCCCCGGCCCGCCTTCCGGGAAGTTCTCGTTCCCCCGACGGAACCGTTCCAGACCGCTGACCGCACGGCCGACCTCGCGGCGGACTCCACCCGTCCACTTCCGCGCCCGGTTTCCGACATCCGGGGGCAAGGTCGCGGCATCAGGGTCTACAGGTAGATGTATCACCTACCTAAAGGTTCTGGGCCATGTCCGCAGTATCCAGAAGAAACTTCCTCGGCACCGCCGCCACCGTCGCTGGTGCGGCCGCCATCGGTGCCGCTCTGCCCGGCGTGAGCGCCGCCGCGACTCCCTCGCAGACCGACGCCGCCCCCCACGGGCAGGTGCACGGCGACATCCGCGACATCAAGCATGTCGTCGTGATCATGCAGGAGAACCGTAGTTTCGACCACTACTTCGGTGCCCTCAAGGGCGCGCGCGGGTTCGGCGACCGCTCGACGGTCCAGCTGCCGGGCGGCAAGTCCGTCTGGGAGCAGCCGAAGACGCCGACCGAAGGGGCCGAGACCCAGTACCCGTGGCGGCTGAGCGGGGCGAAGTCCTGGAACGGCCCGACCCCGCCGAGCGCCGAGCTCGGCGCCGCCAACTACGGTGGCACCGCCCACGGTTGGACCGACCAGCACGGTGCCTGGTACGGCGGCCTGATGAACGGCTGGTACTACGCCAAGGGCGGCCCGACCACCCTCGGCTACCTGGACCGCAAGGACCTGCCCTTCCACTACGCCCTCGCGGACGCCTACACGGTCGGCGACGCCTACCACTGCTCCGTGCTCAGCGCGACCGGCCCGAACCGCACCTTCCTGTGGGGCGGCACGATCAACGCCGACAAGAGGCACGGCAGCTACACCGCCACCGACGGCGGCGACGAGCGCCGCAAGTTCCTGCCGTGGGAGTCGTACGCCGAGACGCTCCAGAAGGCCGGCGTCAGCTGGCGGGTCTACCAGTGCGCCGACGACTACGGCGACAACGGGCTGGAGTACTTCGACACCTTCGCCAAGCTCGACCCCACCCAGGGCGGCACGGCCGCGCCGGGCAACGTCTACTACGACAACGGTGTCAAGAACGTCCCCGAGCCGGCCACCGGACTCGCGGGCAACGCCGACAACATCAACGCCGCGATCCGCGCCGACGTGCTGAACGGCACGCTCCCGCAGGTCACCTGGGTCGTCAACAACCAGTTCTTCTCCGAGCACCCGGTCACCTCGCCGAACAACGGTGCGTACTTCCTCCGCGGCGTCCTCGAGGCCCTCAACGCCGATCCGGACGTCTTCAACTCGACCCTGGTGATCATCAACTACGACGAGAACGACGGCCAGTTCGACCACGTCCCGCCGCCCGTGCCGGCGGCGGGCGAGGCGGACGAGTTCGTCTCCGGCACCATGAGCCAGTACGGCGTCACCGCGCCCGTCCCGGTCGGCCTCGGATTCCGTGTGCCGCTGCTCCTCATCTCGCCCTGGACCCGGGGCGGCTGGGTGACCTCCGAGGTCTCCGACCACACCTCGGTCATCCAGTTCATGGAGAAGTGGACCAGCGCGCTCGGCAAGCCGGCCATCTGCCCCAACATCAGCGACTGGCGCCGGAAGGTCTGCGGTGACCTCACGGGCGCCCTCGACTTCGCCTCGCCGGTCTACGGGCTGCCCGACCTGCCGGACACCGGGGATCTGATCCCCGAGACGCGGTACACCCCGCTGCCGGGCGACAACACGATGCCCACCCAGGAGAGCGGTACCAAGCCCGCCCGTCCGCTGCCGTACCAGCCCAACGCCAACCTGACCGGGTTCGCCCCGGGTGCGGCGAAGCTGGAGTTCAGCAACGAGGCCCCGTTCGTCACCAAGGCGAGCCACTTCGCCGTCTACAACAACCGGGGCGGCTTCCCGACGATGGCGCAGTACCCGGCCAGGTTCCCGGGCCAGTACACCGTCGCCGCCAAGGACACGGCCACCGGCGCCGGCCCCGTCGGCTCCTCGGACGGCGACACCGCCTACGACCTGACCGTCACCGGGCCGAACCGGTTCCTGCGCCGCTTCATCGGCGACGTCGCCACCGCCGGCAAGGACCTCGCCGTCGAAGCGAGCTACTACGACGGAAAGTCGACGGCACTTCCGAAGTTGAAGCTGTGGCTGCGGAACAGCGGGGACTCACCCGTGGAGTTCACCATCACGCACAACCAGTACATCTCCGGCGCCCCGCAGCGGGTCAAGGTCGCCGCGCACAGCAAGGAGGCGTGGGTGGTCAGCCCGCTGGAGGTCAGCGGCGGCTGGTACGACGTGACCGTCACGGCGGACCTCGACCACGCCTGGTCGCAGCGGTTCACCGGCCACCTCGAGACCGGCCAGGCCAGCATCACCGGCTGACCCCGGCCCGCACCGACGGCCGGCCCTTCCCGCCGGGCCCGGAACGCGAGTACATCGCGTTCCATTGCGGTGGGGAGGGCTGTGCCGGACTGAACGGACCGTGTTCCAGGACGTGTCGTCCAGATCCAGCATGGCAACGAAGGAGTACGGCCGGCCGGGCATGAACCACAAGGCGGTCCCGACCGGTCGGCGTCCTGCGATGGAACAACTTCCGGGGCCGCGCCCCAGAATGCGATGGCACTGAAGTGCTGCTGCTGCCCGAACGTCAGGTGCTGAACGGTCAGGTGCAGTCCTTGCCCGGCGCGACGTCAGCCGTCTGCGGAGCCGTGGGTATGGACTTGTGCGGGGAGTGCCGCAACGTCGCCGAACGTGCAGGCAACAGCGTCGAGGTCCTGCTGAGGCGCCACGCCAAGTGCATCGACGGTCGACAGGAGACCGCAAATCGCAAGACGGATGAGTTGTTGCGCGAGTACGAGTGACCGCGCCCGGCGCTGGAAGGAGTTCGCGCCGAAGACGGTCGCGCCGAGCGATGCGGCCCTCAACGACGCCGGATGGACCGTGATCGGGAGGCGTCGTGGGGCGTGGGCCGGCGACCCTGCTGCTCGTCCCTGGTCCGGGCTGTCGGTCTCCGCGCCCCGCGGCCTGCGGTCCGCCGACGACGTCGGCGAACACCCGCCCGGTGTCGAGCAGACGGAGGTGCGCTCGTCACCGTGATCGCACGGTGGCTGGCTGGGGAGCGTCAGTCCAGCCCCAGCCGGGGTATCTCCCGTCCCGGGGAGCGGTCCATCACCATCAGCAGGCCGGCCTCGCGAGTCCTGTCGTAGGCGGCCTCGTCTATGACGCCCAGTTGGAACCAGACCGCCCTGGCGCCGATCGCCACGGCCTGGTCTGCGATGGCTCCGGCGAGGTCTGAGTTGACGAACACGTCCACCACGTCCACCGGGAATGGGATCTCCGCAAGGGATGCGTAGCCCTGTTCACCGTGCACCGTCTCGGCCTTTGGGTGCACGGGCACCACCTTCTTGCCGATGCGTTGCAGCTTCTCAGCCACGCGGTAAGCGGCCCGTTCGGGGTTGTCGGACAGGCCCACCACGGCCCAGGTGTCTCCGGCAGCGGTGAGAATCTGCCCTATCGTCGCGTCATCGCCATAAATCGTCATGCTCGGCGCCCCCGTGGGGTGTTGAGTTCTGCACCAGTTGCCGCCAACCGCATGATCACGGAGGGTGCCAGGTCTGTGGACTTCGTCAGCCGCATGAGCAAACGTTAGCGAGTCTTGAATACTGTATGCAATAGGATCGTGCTCGAAGGGGCGGCGGGATGCGCCACTGTGGCGGTCCACTTGGATGGCGCGCCCCCTCGCCGAGCACCGTCTGAGAGGGCATTTGATCTAGGTGGATTGCCCCCTATGCTCTAGTAGGTGCCTCGGCCGTGATCCCGCTTGGCGCGTCGGTCGCGACCATGGACGCTCGGAAGCGGGCATGTAGTCGAGCGTCGGTCGGCCGATGGGTGACGACGGCCGTATCCACGGCACCACCTCCTCCGGCATCAACACCAGCGAACGATCCGACGAAAGCTCGCGGAGCCCGAGTTGTGGCTCCTGGCCGGCCCGAGAGCGCCTCCAACGATTACGACGACCTGTCAACACGGACGAATCACAACCCCAGTCCCACTGGTGTGGTCCCAGTAGTGCCCAGTCGCAGAGACACGACGCCTGCGCCCTGCCCGCGGCTCGGCCAACGGTTGGTCTGCTGCTGGTACAGAGTTATACATTTGACCAGTCGAAAATGGCTGGCGTCGCGATCAGGAGTGGACCGAGTGGCCCGGGAATGGCCCGGATCTTGGTTCGGAACTGATCCGAGGGGTGAACGCCGCCCACCTGTTGCGCATGGCGACGATGCCCCCTGTCGTATGCCTCCGGAGGTGACGACGGCCCGTTCGGAAAGCGGATGGCGTCTGCTCGGAAACCGTGACTCGGGGGGAGGGAGGCGAGCCGTCCGGCCGCGCCGGAGCGGGACGGACGGCCGTCAGCTCACACCACCAGTTCTGCTGCTCCGGGCGGGTCCGCGCCTTCACGCGCGCACATTAGCGCGGCTGCCTGGGCGGCCACCGTCAGCGCCTCGCCGGGAACCGCGGGCAATCGATCGATCGGCGCCACCCGCGTGGGACACGACCACTTCGGCAGCCTGGTGCGAAAGCACCTTGGGGGCAGTGGGGTTGAGCTGTCACAGGGATCCGAGGTCCACGCCGCCACCTCCACGGCGACCGCCGTACTCGATGCCGCGGGCGCCGCGGCCGGGTGCTGTTGTGTCCCCTCTGCCGATCAGGGCCGCGGGCGCCGGCTCGATGCGGGCCCGGCCGTGTCCGTGTTCGGTACCTCTGGTCACGGCAGTACCTGGATCTTCCGGCCCTTCCCGGCCTGGAACTGCCGCAGGGCCTCGGCGTAGTCCGCCAGCGGCAGCCGGTCGCTGATGAAGATCTCCGGGTCGAGCACTCCACCGGCGAACAGTTCGGCGGCGCGCTCGTAGCTGTGCAGGACCGCCATCGAGCCGGTGATGGTGATCTCCTCGTTGTAGATCCGGTACGGGTCGATGGTGGCCCGGGTCGCGTAGTCGGCGACGCCGAACTGGAGGTACGTGCCACCCTTGCCGACCCGGCCGAGGGCGTCCTGGATGGCGTGGGCGTTGCCGGTGGCGTCGATGACGACGTCCCAGCCGCGCGGGCGCTCGAGCGCGTCGGCGGTGGTTACGGCGTTGCTGCAGCCGAGCGTGCGGGCGGTGGCGAGCCGGTCCTCGTTGATGTCGACCATGTCGACCGTGGCCGCCCCGGTGCGCTTGGCGAGTTCCAGCATCATCAGGCCCATGGTGCCCGAGCCGTAGATGAGTACATTGCTGGCGAGCGTGCTGCGCAGGATGTCGTAGCCGCGTACCGCGCAGGACAGCGGCTCGATGAGGGCGGCGTCCTCGGTGCGGACGTGCTCGGGGAGCTTCACGCAGTTGGCGGCGGGGGCGGCCGTGTACTGTGCCGCGCCGCCGGGGACGGTGACACCGATGGCGTTCCAGCGCTCGCACATGTTGCCGCGCCCGATACGGCAGTAGTGGCACTCGTGGCAGTACAGAGAGGGGTCGACGGCGACCCGGTCGCCGACGGCGAGGTCGCGTACCCCGGATCCCAGGGCGACGACCTCGCCGGCGAACTCGTGACCGGGAATAATGGGCAGGGTGGGCGCGAACTCGCCCTGCAGGATGTGGAGATCGGTGCCGCACAGGCCGCAGGCGGAGACCTCGATCACCACCTGCCCGGGCCCGGGTGTGGGGTCGTCGACGGTCTCGACGCTGACCTGGCCGGGCGAGCTGATGACGGCGGCTTTCACTTGACTGCTCCAAGAGACAGGCCCTGGACCAGCTTGTCCTGGGCGGCGAATCCGGCGATGAGAACCGGCAGGGAGATGCAGACGGCGGCAGCGCACACCTTGGCCAGGAAGAGGCCCTGACTCGTGACGAAGCCGGTGAGGAACACGGGTGCGGTGCCGGCGACGACGCCGGTGAGCACACGAGCGAAGAGCAGTTCGTTCCAGCTGAAGATGAAGCAGATCAGCGAGGTGGCGGCGATGCCGGGCGCGACGACCGGCGCGACGATCCGGGCGAGGACGGTGGGCAGTGCGGCGCCGTCGATGGAGGCCGCCTCCAGGATCTCGACGGGGACCTCGGCGAGGAACGAACGCATCATCCATACCGCGATGGGCAGGTTCATCGAGGTGTAGAGGATGATCAGCAGCGCGACGTTGTCGAGCAGGCCGCTGTTCTTGGCGATCAGGTAGATCGGCAGCAGTCCGGCCACCGCGGGCAGCATCTTGGTGGACAGGAAGAAGAACATCGCGTCCGACCACTTGCGCACCGGCTTGATGGACAGCGCGTAAGCGGCCGGGATGGACAGCACCAGCACCAGGAGCGTCGACATGAGGCTCGCGGAGAAGGAGTTGATCAGCGGCGGCCAGGGGGAGACGCCTGTGCTCGCGCCGAAGAACTCCCGGTAGCCGTGGAGGGTCAGCGGTGCCCCCAGGCTCGGTGGGTTGGTCGCGGCGTCGGACTCGCCGTGCAGCGAGGTGAGCACCATCCAGGCGACCGGAAGGAAGAACACGACTCCGCAGAGCCAGGCCAGCAAGCCGAGTGCGCCGTGTCGGCGTCGGGCCACGCGGCCTGGGCTGCCCGTGGGGCGGGTGGCGTTGGTCGCGGCCATCAGCGGGTCTCCTCTCGGAGCAGGGACGAGACCGTCCTGAGCGCGAAGCTGCCCACGAGGAGGGAGCAGAGGACGACGATGACGCCTTCCGCGGAGGCTTGCCCGTAGTCATGCGCCTGGTAGAAGGTCTCGTAGACGGTGTAGGGCAGGTTGGCGGTGCCCAGGCCGCCGCCGGTGAGCGTGAAGACGGCGTCGAAGTTCTGCACCACGTAGATGCTGCCGAGCAGTGCGGCCAACTCGAGATAGCGGCGCAGGTGCGGGAAGGTGAGGTAGCGGAAGACCTGCCAGGTGGTCGCACCGTCCACGCGGGCCGCCTCGACGGCGTCCATGGGGCGGCTCTGCAGTCCGGCCAGCAGGATCAGCATCATGAAGGGCGTCCACTGCCAGATCAGCGAAGCCTCCACGGACATCAGTGGTAGCGAGGACAACCAGTCGGGCTGCGGCGCGTTGTCGCTGCCGAACAGGCTCCACAGCCAGGTCAGCGATCCGTTGATCAGCCCGTAGGTGGCGTTGTACAGCGCGTGCTTCCACAGCAGCGCGGAGGCCACGGGCACGACGAGGAAGGGTGTGATCAGCATGGTGCGGACAATGCCGCGGCCGCGGAACCGGCGGTCGAGGAGCAAGGCCAGGCCCAGACCCAGTACCAGGCTGACCAGAACCACGGTGGCCGTCAGCGTGATGGTCGTCAACAGGGAGGAACGCAGCTGCGGGTCGGTGACGGCGTCCTTGTAGTTCTGCAGGCCCGCGAAGGCCCGGTTGCCAGGGTCGAGGGCGTTCCAGCGCATGAACGAGATTGCCACGGTGCCGACGAACGGCAGCTGGGTGACCACGATCATGAAGATCAGGGCCGGGAGCAGCGGGGCACGCCGGGCCCATGCCCCGCGAGATCGCCGTGGGGGTGCCGCCTGTTCTGGGGTCTGCGGCGCTCGGGCACGCCTGGTGAGCGAGTGAGTGAGGGTCATCGGTGTGTCTCCGCTGTGCTCCCGTCCCCCGGTCCCGCGGGGGCGGGACCGGGAGGCCGGGAACGTCGGGTGGATCGGGGAGGGATCACTTGTCCGCGTACTTGGCGGCGACCTTCTCTGCGAGCGCCTGGCTGGACTTCAGTGCTTGCTCGACACTGGTCTTGCCGGCGATGGCGGAGCTGATCTGCTGGGAGACCTGCGTGCCCAGGTCGGTGAACTCGGGGATGCCGACGAATTGGATACCGGGGGCGGGCCGGGACTGCACGCCGGGGTTGTTCGGGTCGGCGGACTTCAGCGCGTTCGCGGTGGCGCCTGCGAAGGCCGACGCCGCGGCGACGTACTGCGGGTTGGTGTAGGTGGAGTTCCGCTTGCCCGCCGGGACCCGGGACCAGCCGAGCTTCATGCCCACCAGGTCCTCGTACTGCTTGCTGGACGCCCAGGAGATGAACTTCCAGGCGTCGTCCTGGTGCTTGCTCGCCTTCTGCAGGCCCCAGGCCCAGGTGTAGAGCCAGCCCGAGCTCTTGGTCTGGTCGACCGGCGCGGGCGCGTAGCCCATCTTCCCGGCCACCGGCGACCCACTGGCTTCGAGCGACCCGGCCGCGGAGGTCGCGTCGTACCACATGGCGACCTTGCCCTGTTCCACGTCGTTGAGGCACTCGGCGAACCCGGACTGCGGGGCGCCCGCCTCACCGTGGGCTCGCACGAGATCGACGTAGAACTTGGTCGCCTTGGTGAAGGCGGGGCTGTCGACCCGGGCCTTCCAGTCCTTGTCGAACCAGGTGCCGCCCATGGTGTTGACCACTGTGGTCAGAGGAGCCATCACCTCGCCCCATCCCGGGAGGCCGCGCAGGCAGATGCCCTTCATCCCGGGCTTGGCGCCGTCGGCCTTGGCGGCCAGGGCGGCCACCTGCTGCCAGCTGGGGTTGGCCGGCATGGTCAGCCCCTTCTCCTTGAAGACGTCCTTGCGGTACATCAGGAAGGACGACTCGCCGTAGAACGGCTCGGCGTATATCTGGCCGGATGCCGTCAGGGACTGCTGCATGGCGGGCAGGATGTCGCTCTGGTCGAAGGCGGTGTCCTTCTTCGCGTACGAGGTCAGCGGGGCGAGCCAGCCGTTCTTGGCGTAGATCGGCGTCTCGTAGTTGCTGATCGTCGCCACGTCGTACTGGCCGGCCTGGCTGGAGAAGTCCTGGGTGATCTTGTCGCGGACGTCGTTCTCGGGCAGCACTGTGAAGTTGACCTTGATGCCGGTCTCCTTGGTGAAGTTGGCCGCCGTGAGCTTCTGCAGGTCCGCCATCTGCGGGTTGTTCACCATCAGCACGTTGATGGAGTGCGAGCCGGAGCCACCCCCGGCGCCACCGGCGCCCGCACACGCCGTGAGCAGTGCGCCGCACATGGCCAGCGCGCCCAGCGGCACAGCGCGCCGCAGAACAGTCGGTCTTGAGATCATGATCGTCCCTTTCATGAAATGTCGGGTGTAGGCAGCGAAGGGCAGGGGGGATGAGGGATCGGGCAGACGGCGGCGTTCGGCTGTGCAGGCAAGGAGGTGCCTCGGCGCGGCTCCGGCGGAGTCGTCTCTGGCGGTAGGGGGCGGGCTGAGCGGGTCAGACCCGGTGGACGCGGGGTCCCATCAGTGAGTAGCGGTGCGCCTCGGCGGTGGACAGTCCGGTGTCGGTGACGATGGCCTCGAAGTCACCCACCCCGGCGAAGCGGCAGAAGCTGCTCGCGCCGAACTTGCTGTGGTGCCCCATGAACACACGTCGTCGCGACACGGCCAGCGCCTTGGCCTTGACGTCGGCCACCACCGGATCGGGGGTGGTCAGGCCGAGCTCCCGGGAGATCCCGTTCGACCCGAGGAAGGCCAGGTCGATCACGAATCGCTCGAGCATGGCGCAGGCCCATGAGCCCACCGTGGCCAGGGTCCGCGCCCGGACTCGGCCTCCGAGGAGCAACACGGTGACCTGCGCAGAGTCCACGATCGCGGCTGCGGTGGACAGTGAGGCGGTGACCACGGTCAGGGGCCGGTCACCGGGGAGGATCGCGGCGAGGAGCTGGGGGGTGTAGCCCTCGTCCACGAACACGGTCTCCGCGTCACCGAGGAGCTTGACCGCCTCCGCGGCGATCCGGCGCTTGTCCTTGACGTACAGGGTCTCTCGCTCGGGGAGGCCCGTCTCGAAGCCCGCGCCCTCGACGGGATAGGCACCGCCGTAGGTGCGGCGGAGCAGGCCCCTGCGCTCCAGAACGCTGAGGTCGCGACGGATGGTCTCCGGCGCGACAGCCAGATCGAGGGCCGTGGTGGTGACCTCGACACGTCCCTGGTGCCGAGCGAGCGCGAGAATCCGGCTCTGACGCTCTTCGGCGTTCATCGCACTCACCTCGCCTTCCGTACCCGGTCCGGGCGCGGCGTGCCCGGTCTTGCCGCACATTTATACCAATCACCTTTTCGCGCAAACTGGCCCACAGCGAGCCTGAAACTGCCCGATGATGCCTGAAGTGGTTGACTAAAGCCCCAGGTCACAGCCGTGCCGCGTGTTTTGTCCCATTTACCGGTGCCCGTGTGGACCGACTTCAGTGCCTGGCTCGGGCGGACGGCGAGCTGTGACCGACCCCATCACTGCTCGTGCACGGCCACGGCTGGAAAGTCAGGGGCGGCACGATTCGGCATGTCTGATCGGTCCGCTGAACGGCGTCGGACCGGAGGCTGTGCCTTCAACTGCTCTGGCTGACTGACTGTTGTCAACATGCAGGAGCACTGATCGGCCTTCGCCTGTCCTTCAACCCGGCGGCTCACGTCGAGTTGGAGGCGGGCAAGCGACCCGAGGCGCTGGTGTGGACCGAGGAGCGCATCCTCCACTGGAAGCGCACCGGCGAGAAGCCTTCGCGAGTGATGGTCTGGACGCCTGAGCACACCGGCCCCTTCCTCGACCACGTCGCGGAGGACCGCCTGTACGCGCTGTTCCACCTGATCGCCTTCCGCGGACTGCGACGAGGCGAAGCGTGCGGACAGAAGTGGACCGACACCCGCCTGGACGCCGGTCTCATCACCCTTGCCAAGCAACTCGTCGTGGACGGCTGGGAGGGTGAACGAGGACGATCCCCGGACGGATGCCGACGCGCGCACCATCGCGCTGGACTCCGACACGGCCAGGCCCTCAAGCGGCACCGCGACAAGGACCGCAAGGGGGGAGCACCCGGGTGGAGACCGGACGCGTCTTGAGCGCGGCGGCCGTCGGAGGGCGGCCGGTGCGGCGTCGGTCGGCGTAGTCCCATTTCTTGGCGATCAGGCTGCGGTGCCAGGCCGGCAGCGTCCCCGGCGTGGCCGGGAAGACACAGCTCCAGCGCCGGCGCGGTATCGGCGACGACGACGCGGCCGGCCAGAACCGGTCTGCGGGCTCGTAGCGGACCGGACCGGCGAATTGCCGTCGCAGCACCGCGTTCTGGTGCCGCAGCACCGGCAGTTCGGCGTCCTTGGCCGTGTCCCGACGCAGCAGCGCGCAGGCACGGACAGCAACGCCCGGGTGGCCCGGTACAGCAGCGAGATGATCGCAGGGTGCAGCGTCCCAGCCACCACCGAGGGCCTTGCACGTGGGCTGCCACCAGCAGCGACGACTTTACGAGCCCCACAGGATGCGCTGACGGTCGCGGAGGCGACGATGTCGCGGGCCTCCGCCACCGATATCGCTTCCTCGAGGACGCCTCGCTGACCAGCGCTGGGTGTGCGGGGCGGGTGGAGATGATCCAGTCGGTGGGGGTGCTCCAGCGCATGACCTCACGGTGGCCGAGGTGGTGTTGGCGGGGTCGAGGAGATCGTGGTCGGTGCGCCGGCGGTTCCAGACCTGCCGACCGGTGTAGCGGGGATCGGCTTCCTGCTCAGCGGCATCACGCGCTCGTACGGCCTCACGGAGGGCCTTCTCGCCCCGGCCCTTGGCGTGCAGGGCGGCACGTTCACCGAGCCGGGCATCCTCGGCTGCGTCCTCGGCGGCCGTCCGGGCCTTTCGGTCGGTCCGGTTCGGCGACGGCCTCGGCGGCCTCCACGGCGCTGTTGGCCTGCTGGACTTCCAGCAGGGCCTGTGCTGCCTCGTTCTTGGCCTCGGCCGGCGACTGGTTGGCCGGCGACACGTTCTTGGCGGCTGCGGCCCGGGCGGCCGCCAGCCGGGCCTCCATAGCCTCCGGTCTCGCGACGCCCGTCAGATCGCGCCACAGATCATGGTGACTTGCTCCAAACGGATCGTCAGTTCCTCGGCCCCGATGATCCGGCGGGCAGCCCCGGAGCGTTACCTTCCACGGCCCGGGCGGCCTTGGCCTGGTTCTGGCAGCCCTTCGAGCAGTACTCCGGCGGACGGCCGGCGCCCGACGGCTTGTCCCGCGGAATCAGGTTGCCGGACGTGCCGCACGGCTCCGGCCAGTGGCCGTAAGCCGCCTCCTTCTCGACGTTGTACGCGGACCCGCCCGCAGGCCTGCCGTCGGCCTCGGCGGCGGTCTCGATGCCGGTCGACCGGCCCCCGTCCACGGTCAGTCGCGGGCGCGGTGGCCGGCGTCACCTGGCGCTCGGGGCGTCGACCACCAGCCTGACGTTTTCGTCCAGGACCTCCCCGAAGTCCTCGACCGCGTCGTCGGCCACTACCGGGACGCCGACGCGCACGCCGGCAGGCCGACGACGTGTCGTCATGCTGCCTTCACCGCTGGAACCGTGGCGGCCGCCACAGCGCGGCTACTCCACCGCCGAGCATTCAAGGCTAAAGGTCAGTCCGTTAGGCCTCCTATTGGTCGTCTCCCATTTCGCGAAGGTTCGACCGGCTGTCGCTGCGAAACGTTGTGTGCTGCACCTAAGTTTCCTGTGGCTTTCGGAAGAAGGGACTCATGGACACACTCCTCGCGGTCCGGGCTCGTGGGATCACCAAGTGTTTTGGCGATGTCGTCGCACTCGACGGTGTCGATCTGGATGTGACGCAGGGCCAGATCCACGGTCTGGTCGGTCCGAACGGTGCCGGAAAGACGACTTTGCTCGGTCTCCTGCTGGGCCTGGCCGTTGCCGACAGCGGCCGACTCGAGATCCTGGGTGCGCCGGTCGGGCGGACGTTCGCCGCTCCCGACGGTGTCGCCGGCTTCGTGGACGGTCCCGGTCTCTACCCCTCGCTCACCGCCAGGCAGAACCTCGCCGCGCTGGCCGCTCTCCGCGGCCACGATGCGCGGACGGCGGGGATCGACGACGTGCTCGACCAGGTCGGGCTCACCGATGTCGCCGACGACCGGGCCCGGGGTTTCTCCCTCGGCATGCGTCAGCGGCTCGGGCTCGCCGCCGCCCTGCTCACCAAGCCCCGGCTGCTCGTGCTCGACGAGCCTTCCAACGGCCTTGATCCGGCGGGCAAGCAGCAGGTGCACGGTGTCCTCAACAGGCTCGCAACCGACGGGACCGCCGTCGTCCTCTCGAGCCACAACATGGACGACCTCGAGGCGCTGTGCTCCGAGGTGACCATCGTCGCCACCGGACGGGTCGTCTTCTCCGGCCCGCTGAGCAAGCTGGCCACCGACAATCGTGAACTCGACTACCGGCTGCTCGTCTCCGACCCGCAGGCCGCCCGCCGGGTGGCCGACGACGCGCCCGGGGTCCGGGTCGTCGACGACGCCGCGGTACGGCAGGACGCCGAACTGCTCGTCGTACGCGCCCTCGTGCCCGCCCTCGACGACCTCGTGGTGCGGCTCGTGGAGGAGGGCGTCGCGCTGCGCGAACTCACTCCCGTGGTGTCGCCGCTCGAAGCCGCGTTCCTCGCCCTCACCGAGCAGCAGGAGGCCGGCCGATGACCGCGACCCTCGCCCAGAGCCCGGAACAGGAACACCAGCCGGTGACCCGGGGCCGTCGCGTCTCCGTCATCCGCGCCTGCCGCTTCGAGCTCGTCAAACTCGTCTCCCAGTGGCGGATCCGCCTGCTGGTCCTCGCCTGTTGGATTGTTCCTGCACTCTTCGTCGCCGGCGTGAGCCAGCAGAGCACGCTCCCCGTCGACACCCTCTTCGGGCGCTGGATGCATGCCTCCGGGTGGGCCGGGCCGCTGGTGATGCTCGGTTTCGCGGGGACCTGGGCGCTCCCGCTGCTGACCTCGGTCGTGGCCGGTGACGTGTTCGCCTCCGAGGACCGGCTCGGCACCTGGCGCCAGTTGCTGGTGGCGGTCCGCTCACCTCGGCGGATCTTCGTGGCGAAGGTGGTCGCCAGCCTCACCGTTCTACTGCTGCTCGTGGCCGGGCTCGCGGTCTCCAGCACGGTCGGCGGCCTCCTCGCGGTCGGCGACCAGCCGCTGGTCGGCCTCGACGGCCACCTCCTGGCACCGTCGGACGCCGCCGTTCAGGTCCTGCTCTCCTGGATCTGCGTCCTCGCTCCGACCCTGGCGCTCGCCGCACTCGGCTTCCTCGGGTCGGTCACGCTGGGACGGTCCCCGATGGGGCTGCTGGTGCCCGTGCTCGTCTCGCTCGCGATGGCGGTCGCCCAGATGCTGCCGCTCCCCGTGGCCGTCCGGGTCGCCCTGCCCAGCTACGCCTTCATCTCCTGGAACGGACTGTTCACCAGCCCGCAGCAGCTCGCCCCGCTGCTGATCGGCGTCGTCGTCAGCCTCGTGTGGGCCGCGGTCGCCACGGCGCTGGCCTATGTGCTCTTCGTACGGCGCGAATTCACCAACCTGAGCCACGACGGTTCCGGCCGCCGCGCCATCACCGTCGGAGTCCTGCCGCTCGTCGGGGTGGCCGCCGCGTCGTTCGCCGTCGTCGCCGCGACGACCTCGGCAACGGGCTCCGGGATCGAGCAGGACAAGGTGCAGCGTTCGGTCGCCACGGCGTTCGCGCACCTGTACCGCATGCAGACCCAAGAACTCAACCGACCCGCCGTCACCGAGGCCCAGTTGAAGGCCACGGCGGCGTGCAGCAAGGGCCACGTCCAGGACCGCGCAGAGGGGCCGGGCAACGACTGGCGCTGCGTCATCTCCTGGCGTCTCCCCGACGTCCAGACCACAGGCCAGGCCATCTACCAGCTGGACGTCACCTCAGACGGGCGGTTCGTCGCCGACGGCGACGGACCGAAGGAAGTGAACGGCTACTTCCTGGTGCGGACCCCCGAAGGGGACGCACCGAACCCGATGTGGCAGTTCGACGGGAACGTCGATCTGCTGTCAACCACCCCGAAGGGATAGCTCAATGCAGGTCTCACGCCGCAGGCGTGTCGAGAAGGACCAGTCCGGCCTTCTCGGTAACCGCATCCGCAGAATTCCCCTGGTAACGGCGGGTATCACCGCTCTTGCCGTCACCGCGGCCGGCACCGCTTACGCGTCGACCCACCAGTTCGGCACCTCCCAGGTCGGCCAGACCACCGACAACGGCCAGGTCGTTTCCAGCGACCAGTACATCGCCCCGTACGGTGACCGCATGGTCATCAACGACGGCAAGATCATGTCGTCCACGGTGAGCCCCGACCACGCCTTCATGGCGGCCTCGGTCACCGACGGCGACGCGGCGCTGGTCATCGTGGACCTGAAGTCCTCGAAGGTGGTCCAGCGCATCGGCACCAACGCGGCCGACCAGCTGAGAATCAGCGGCAACGACGTGGGCCAGGAAGGCCCCGTGTACTCGCCCGACGGCAAGTCGCTCTGGCTGGGCCGGGGCAACGGCTACACCAAGTTCACCGTGAACGCGGACGGCACGTTGTCCAACCCGCAGAACATCACGATCGCGAAGAGCGGCTCCCAGCAGGCGCTGTCGGCCGCGGCCGTCTTCTCGGCCGACGGCTCCACCGTGTACGCCGCCGTCAACGGCCAGAACCGCGTGGTCGCCCTCGACGCCGCGACCGGTGCCATCAAGCAGAGCTGGACCACGGGCACCGCCCCGCGCGGCATGGTCCAGGTCGGCAACAAGCTGTACGTCAGCAACGAGGGCGGCCGTCCGGCGAAGCCGGGCGACACCACGATCAACTCGTACGGCACCCAGGTGCCGGCCAACCCGGACACCGGTGCGTCCACCACGGGTACGGTCAGCGTCATCGACCTGTCGAACTCCTCCGCCGCCGTCGACAGCATCGACGTCGGTCTGCACCCGACCTCCGTGTACGCCAAGAACGGCGTGGTGTTCGTCACCAACACCGCCGACAACAACGTGTCGGTCATCGACACCAAGCAGGACAAGGTCGTCCAGACCATCGCCACTCAGCCGTGGCCGGAGGCGTCGGTGGGCTACGAGCCCAACGCGGTGACGCTGACCGACGACGGTCGCCTGCTGGTGACGCTCGGCCGCGCCAACGCGGTCGCCGTCTACAAGTACACCTCGGCCCAGGAGCCGGCCTCCTACGTGGGCATGCTCCCGACGGACTACTTCCCGGCGGAGATCGCCACCGTCGGCGACAAGATCGTCGTCTCCAACACCCGTGGTATCGACGCCCGCCGCAAGAGCTCCAACCACGGCACCCACGACACCACGTCGAGCCTGACCTCGTTCACGCTGCCGTCCGACGACGTCATCAAGAGCCAGACGCCCAAGGTCTTCCAGCAGAACGGCTGGACCGCCAACTCGGTCAAGCGGGCCGACAACAACGGCCAGGTGCCGCCGGTGGCGGTCCCCGCCCGGCTCGGCGACCCCTCGACGATCAAGCACGTCTTCATGATCGTCAAGGAGAACCGGACCTACGACCAGGTCTTCGGTGACATGCCGCAGGGCAACGGCGACTCGTCGCTGACGACGTTCGGCAAGAACGTGACGCCGAACCAGCACGCGCTGGCGGAGCAGTTCGGGCTGTACGACAACACGTACGACGTCGGCACGAACTCCGCCGAGGGCCACAACTGGCTGACGCAGGCCGACGACCCGGAGTACACCGAGTCCTCGGCCGGTGAGTACACGCGCAGCTACGACACCGAGGACGACGTTCTGGGCCACCAGAAGTCCGGCTTCATATGGACCGGTGCGAAGGCCGCCGGCAAGAGCGTCAAGGACTTCGGCGAGTTCCAGTCCGCCGAGACCAAGCCGTCCGGCTCGTCCTGGCAGAACCTGTACTGCGACACCAAGAACATGCAGGCGACCGGCGCGCAGACCGCCTACCCCATCAAGGTGGGTTCGGCGATCCCGTCGCTCAACGACGTGTCGGTGCAGGGCTTCCCGAAGTTCGACACCAGCGTGCCGGACATCTACAAGGAGCAGATCTGGAAGCAGGACTTCGAGAAGAACGGTCCTGCCGACTTCAACATGTTCTGGCTGTCCAACGACCACACCGGTGGTCCGGCGAACTCGGCCGCTCAGGTCGCGGACAACGACCTCGCGGTCGGCCGGATGGTTGACGAGATCTCGCACAGCAAGTACTGGAAGGACTCGGCGATCTTCGTCGTCGAGGACGACTCCCAGGCGGGTTCCGACCACGTCGACGGCCACCGTGCCCCGGTCCAGATCATCAGCCCCTGGGCCCAGCACGGCGCGGTCGACAGCCACTACTACTCGCAGATCACGATGGTCCGCACCATCGAGCAGATCCTCGGGATCAACCCGATGAACCAGAAGGACTCCGCGGCCACCCCGATGACCACGGCGTTCACCAACAAGCCGGACTACACCCCGTTCACCGCGGTGCCCAACCGCACCTCGCTGACCGCGGGTCTGGCGACCATGCCGTCCTGTGGCCCGGACGTCCCGGCCCCGGCTGACCCGGCCGCGGCGCCCGCGCCCACCGGCAAGGTCCCGGCGTCGGAGCAGACGGTCGCGGCGAAGTGGGACAACTGGAAGTCGAAGCAGCGGCTGACCGGCCCCAACGCCGTGCCGGACTACGCCAACCCCGAGCAGATGAACCGCTTCACTTGGTACGAGGCCCACGACTGGGCCAAGCCGTACCCGGGCGACACCAAGATCTACGCGCCCAACGAGGTACCGGGCGCCTACATCCCGTCGTCGGAGAACGACGGCTGACGTAGGCTCACCAGTTGGATTAGCGAAGCGTAGTGAACCTGTGGCAGAGTGCTACGCGCACGCCCGGCGCCCAGGCGACGTCGGGCACCCTCCTCGGT